>NZ_JBHWES010000059.1:0-79196 GCF_042734105.1 Streptomyces sp. NPDC059679
TTTGGTGTATAACACACCGGCCTGCCACCGCACGGCGGTTGCCCGCCCGCCCCGCGGGAGCGCCCGTCAGGTCACTGCGTGACCTGACATCAACTCGCTTGCTCCGCAAGTTAGTTGGGCCCGCTCCGCTGCGCTCCACGAGCCACGGCCGCGCAGCGGCCGCCCCCACTCCCGCCCGGATCGGGGCCTCCGCTGCGCTCCAGCCCCCAAAGCTCACGCACGCGGTAGGTGGCCGTAGAGAAAAGCGGCAGCAGTAAGGGGTGTGACGAGTGGTCGGGGGAGTGCCGGGTCAAACGAGGGACGTCAGGGAGTGGGTGACGGGTTGACATACTGCTTTCCCGGGCGCCATAAGGTCGCCGTAGCCGAATCCGGACTCCTTCGAGGGATTTTATCTGTTTCCGGCTGCTTCTTTTGAAGCAGGGGATAGGCTCTGGACTAAGATCGCAGCACTGCTGCGGGGGATGGACGTTATGGAGATTCACCGCAGACACTATCCGGTGCACCAGTGAGGCATAGAAGGAAGTCACCGCGCCCAGCCCGACCGTAGCGGTTCTAGCTCAACTACGTGCAGGTTTCCTGTTCCATGCCGTTTGAATCGACCGGATGGCACCCAAGAGAAGGCGGACGGAATGTCGTTCACGAACCGCGCTGACCAGCGTGAGTCGGCCCAGCAGGAAGCCGTTGGCGCGGTTGTCCGTGCCCTGGAACTACCTGCAAGATCACTTGTGCCTGAGCGAGGGCTTCGGACTCAGGTAATCATGGCAACTGGATCTGGGAAGACCCGGGTCGCGGCCCACTGCGCGGAGAAGTTCCACGCGGGTCGAACGCTGGTGCTCGTACCGAGCCTGGACCTGCTCACTCAGACCGAGGCTGCGTGGCGCTCGGCAGGTCGCAGGGGGCCGATGATCGGGGTCTCGTCCCTGCGGGGCGAGGACGTGACCTTCCCCAACACCACGGATGTGGACGAGCTGGTCGCCTGGGTGCGGCCGTTCGACAAGGTCACCGTGTTCGCCACCTACGCCTCGCTCGGGCTGGGCACGCTGGAGCGCGCGCACAAGGCCGGCCTTCCGGGGTGGGACCTGATCGTGGTCGATGAGGCGCACCGGACTTCGGGTCTGCTGGGCAAGCCGTGGGCGGTGGTCCACGACAACCAGCGGATCCCGTCCCTGCGCCGCCTGTATATGACGGCCACGCCCCGGCTGTGGCAGCTGGACGAGGACTCCGAGGGCGCGCCGGGCGAGCTGGTCGCGTCGATGGAGGACGACCCGGACGGGCCGTTCGGTGCCCGCTGCTACACGCTGACGCTGTCCGAGGCGATCGACCGGGGAATCTGCGCGCCGTACCAGGTGGTGTGCGTGGACATCACCGACACGCAGCTCCAGGCCGCGCAGCTCCTGGGCGCTGAGGGCCGCTCGGACGAGGTCCGCGGGGCCCGGCTCGCGGCGCTGCAGACTGCCCTGGTGAAGGCGTCGGCCGAGGAAGGCTTCCGCCGCACGCTCGTCTTCCACCACGTCGTCAAGGAGGCCGAGGCGTTCGCGGCCGGCCTCCCCTATGTCGCCGCTCAGCTGCACGCCGCGGACCCAGGGCTGTACCCCAAGACCATCTGGGCGGACTGGCTGTGCGGCGAGCACAAGCCGGGCCACCGGCGCCGTGTGCTGGGCGAGTTCGCCGACGGGATCGCCACGGACGGCACCGTCGTGGAGAAGGGCTACCTTGGCTCGGTGAAGGTGCTCGGCGAAGGCGTCGACACCAAGAACTGTGACTCCGTCTACTGGGCCGACGTCCGCGGCTCCATGCCGGATCTGGTCCAGGCCGTGGGCCGCGCACTGCGCATGCAGCCGGGCGAGGGGAAGGTGGCCAGCCTGGTCGTGCCGGTCCTGCTCGGACCAGGCGAGACGGCGGACAACATGCTCACGTCCCGGGCATTCGGCGGGCTGGCGAAGCTGCTGGAAGCCCTGCGGGCGCACGACGCCCGCGTTGTGGAGCAGTTGGCGCAGCAACAGGCCCCAAGCCGCGTCAGGGGCGTCCAAAGCCGCAGCGGGGGCCAGGAAGGCCGAGGCGAGGGGACCGGTTCCGGCGGGCCGTCGGCGCCTGCGCGGAAGCTGCTGAAGTTCTCCACACCGCGTGACCCGGCGCAGCTGGCCGCGTTCATCAACCTGCGGGTCCTCAATCCCGAGCACGAGCACTGGCGGCGCGGGGTGGAAGCGGCCGTCATCTACGCCCGCGAGCACGGCGACCTCAAGGTGCCCTTCACCTACCGGGTGCCCGGCGGGGACGACCAGGAGGCGGAAGCCGAGGGGTGGCCGGCCTCGCTCGCCGATTTCCCGTTGGGTCAGTGGATCGCCGACGCCCGCCGCTTCTACGCCCGCGGCGACATGGACACCGACCGCATCGCGCAGCTGGAGAAGCTGGGCATGGTCTGGTCGCACTTCGACGTCGCGTGGGAGGAGGGCCTGGCCGCCGCGCGCGGGTGGGCCGAGGAGAATGGGCACCTGCTCGCGCCGCTGGACGCCACCTACCAGGGGTCCCGGGTCGGCATCTGGCTGAAGAACGCGCGGGCCGCCGCCCGCAAGGCTGCCGAGATCGAGCAGCGGCGTGCCGAGGGACTGCCGGTGGAGTCGTCGGCCGGCGCACTGTCGGACGAGCGGCGCGAGCAGCTGGAGGACATCGACCCGTCGTGGTGCCCGGCCTGGCCGATCGAGTGGCAGCGCGCCTTCCACCTCGTCCGTCTCCACCTGGAGGCCGGCCGTGCGCTGCCGACCGAGCCCGGCGACGTCGTGCACCAGGGCGAGGACCTTGGCCGGTGGGTGCGCTCGGTCCGGCTCGGGTGGGACAACCTCACCACCGTGCAGCAGTGGATGTGTGAGCAGGTCCTCGGGATCGAGCCCGCCACCGAGGACGAGAAGCCGCAGCCGCGCCGTACGCAGGCCGACAAGTGGGCGATGAACTACGAGGCCGCCAAGCAGTTCTTCGAGCGCGAGGGGCACCTGCGGGTGCCGAGGAAGCACGTCGAACGGGTCGTCGGCGAGAACCAGGAGGAGCGGGAGCTCCGGCTCGGGGCATGGATCAGCAACCAGCGCTCGCGGAGTGCGACGCTGTCCCCGGAACGGATCGAGCAGCTATCCAAGATCGGCATGCGCTGGACGTAAGAGCGCCTGGGTCACTCTGGTGAGTGGAATCACCATTTCCATAACGGGGTGCCGTCACGAGAGAAAAGATGCTGGTCAGCGTAGATGTGGATGGGTCTCACTCTTCTCTCCAGTGCGAGTCAAGGCACTGCTCGGAAGAAGATGCGGTGGTACGGTCGGGTGGAACATTCACTCTGAAGGGTGAATAGCGAAGAGCTCCATCCCCCGGGGTCGCACCCCCGGGACTGCAGGACAGAGCTCTTCGCACCGTTGAACGAAGGCCCTAGTTGATGTCTCAGCTAGGGCTTTTCGTTTTTTGTCAGAACCACGGCTGCTTTTCGATCACCGTGATCGCGAGCCCGGCAACAGCAGTTGCTGCCGACACACGCGCCGCCGTGAACTTCGAACGACAGTGGCTCCGCCAACGGTCCCTCATCCTCTGAGGCAGAGTCTTCAAGACCGTCTCCTTCCCGAGGCCCCCGGCGGGAGTCTCGTCCACATGGGACTCGGTCCCATTGCCGTGGAGGTGTTCGTGCCTCCAGCTGGGACGGCACGAGCGGTAGAAGTGAAGGCCATCCTATGCGCGCTTGCGCTTCCAAGACGCGCAAGCCAAATTGACGCAAATCACCCCATCTAACAGCACCTTGCCTGGTCAGAACGCCAGCAAGTTCCATCAGCGGTTGTTTCGCAATGAGATTGATGCCACGATTTCTCCGAACTTCTCCAAAGGGATGAAACATCAGTTCCTGCTGATCACCGGCCTGTTCTCTGGACCCGGCGGGCAGCGTTCCGCTTAAGTGGAACCCTCGTTGCGACGCCCCTTGAGAAACGCGCTACATGAATCGCCGTCAAGAGCCAGCCCGCACTGTCGCCGGAACGGTGGAGCAGCTGTCCGCCACCGGGACGCCCTGGACGTAAAAGGTGCGCGTCACATCGGCGCTGGCGCCCCATAGCCAAGGAGCAATTCACCGACTCCCTTACTGGCAGGCGATCGGCCCGCTATACCTACTACGAGGCCCGGGTCAGGCGTCCGGGCCGTGGGCCGGGCGCTGCGAATGCAGCCGGGCGAGAGCAAAGTGGCCAGCCTGGTCGTGCCGGTCCTGCTGGGGCCCGCGGAGACCGCCGAGGCCCTGCGGGCACATGACGCCCGTGTCGTGCGGCAGTTGGCAGCAGCAGGCCCCGAGCCGCTACAAGCCGTCCAGAAGGGTCAGAAGGGCAAGGAGAAGAGCAGTGGCGGGGAGGGGCCGGTGGGCCCTCGGCTCCGACGAAGGCGCTGCTGAAGTTCAGCAAGCCGCGCGACCCGGCGCAGCTGATCGTCGGCGATCGGCGACGACGGCGAGGACCAGGAGGAGCGGTCCATCAGGCTTGGGGTCTGGATCGGCAACCAGCGGAGCAGGGCCGCGACGCTCTCGCCGGAGCGGGTAGAGCAGCTGTCCACGATCGGGATGCGGTGGGCGTAGGCCTCTATAGATGACTTGCCATATCGGCCAGGTACTGCTGTGCGCGGTGGCGGGCCATCTTCAGCGCGTTGCTGCCTCGGAGGATCAGGGTCTGAGAGACGAAGTAGTCGGGCTGACGGTAGGTGGTGAGCAGCCTGCCGTTCAGCTGGAGGCGGTGCTCGGTGAAGCCGTCCAGGGCGCCGACTGCGATGGGTGTGCGGGCCCACGGATTGTGCAGCACGTGAAAGCCCTCGCTGAAGGTCTCGTGTTCTTCCGGCCCGTAGTCACCGACGACGTAGCCAAACGGCACGGGCAGGGCCGCGTCCGGGTCCGGGTCGTACATGAGGCCACAGCGGGCCATGGCTACGTCTTCTGGCCCGTACCCGCGTTCGGTTCCCATGCGGGCGAACTTCGACACAGTAGCGCTGTTGGTGAAGATCACGGCGGCCAGGTGCTCGGCTTCGGGCTGGGCGAACAAGCCGCTGGGGATGGTCTTGTCCTTGTGCTGGTGTTCGGTAACGACCTGGGAATTCAGCACGAGCGAGCCGTGGCTGTCGCGGGTGGCAACGTCCCGGATCCCGTAGAGGTAGGTCGACAGGGGGCCGACGGTGTGAATCAGGGCGCTGGGGTGGTGGAAGGACTGCACGGCCAGCACGAAGGGGATGCCACCGACTTGCTGCTGCTCCCAGTAGGCGCGGCCCTGCGCATCACGATGTTCGAGCTTGCGGCGCAGGGCCTTGCCGACCTGGAAGACGAACTCCGATTCGGCCGCCTCAAGGTCGTCGGGGATGAGACGGCGCACTGCTGAGGCGATATCGGTGTCTTCGGCCGCCTCGCCCTGGGGCGGGTTGGTCGTGGTCGCCTCGATGGCCACGGGAGTGTCACCGCCCACGACGAAGTCCGGCGCAGGGCTGGTGCGGTTCAGTTCCTTGCCCTGTTCGCGCAGGGCGGCAAAGAGGGCAAGCTCCAGGACGCGGGCGGAGAAGCCTGCGGTCTGGAACTCACGGACGAAGCTGCGGTCGACGTCAGGAAAGTCGGCGAACGTCTCGTCCATGAGGCGGCGGGCGGCGGTGTAGGCATGAGCCTCACGGAAGTCGCGGAACTCGCGGCTGGCCTTCTCCAGCTTGAGCTTCCGGGCGAGGTCAAACAGGCTTCGCGTCATCATCGCCTCCAATGTGCCGGTCATGCCGGGATGGCGGTGGGCTGCAGGTGTCGACCGGTCGGCGGCGCCGTCGTCGCGCCGGGCAGAGTCCGGATTCAGTCGCGAGGACAGTGGACAGCGCGATCCGAGCTGGGACGACGTGCATCTCTACGTCGTCGACCACTACGGCAGGTCTTCCAGGCGGGCGAGCAGGCCCGCGGCGGTGGCGACGGCCGCGACGGCGTCTGCGCGGGTCCAGGCGAAGTGCTCAGTGGTGCCGGAATCGTCGTGCGGGGCACCGCTGAACAGGGCGTAGGCGCTCTGAGTGAGCACCGCCCAGCGCTCCTCCTGACTCCGTTCTCCGGCCTTCTTCTTCACCGCCTGGTCGTAAACCTTCTGAGTGTTGCAGGCCTCCCGTACGGCATCGAGGGCCTGACGGGCGAGGGTCACGGCGTGCTCGTAGCGCTGGTCGCCGATCGCGGTCTTCGCCTCGCGGATCCGACGTGCGGCGGTGGCCCGGGCCTCCACGGTGGTCACCGGGATGAGAACGTCGACGAAAGCGCCGGCATCGAGCTGAGTGAGGGCGTTGCTCCACGTCGCGTGCGGGATACGGATGATCTCCTGGTCCTGGGCGACGGGCCAGTGCTTCGTCTCTGCCAGGGCAGTCAGGGCGAGTTGGGCGCGCAGGACGAGGTCGGCACCCGCGCGCAGCTTCTCCAGGCCGCGAAGCTGCCGGTCCGTCACGGTCGTCTCCAGCGTGAGCTGCGTCTTGAACGGCTTCAGCCCGACGGGGCCCGTCGGGGCGTGGAGGCTGCCGATGTAGCTGGCGGGGTTGGGCATCTCGTGTACCCAGAGGTCGCCGGAGACGAGGAAGGGCGCGTCCACGGTGTAGTTGCCGCGGACGGTCACCTCGAAGGTCAGGGCGAGACGGTGTACGTCCCAGCCCTGGGTGAAAGTCACGTTGTGCTGCGCTTGGACGTCGACGCTGTAGTCGCGCATACCGAATTGGAAGTCGGCCATCATTCCTCGCCTGGTTGAACTCTTGCCCGATGTTCGCAGGCCGGCCGCCACAACGGCAGCGCTTTTTCGCAGGGGATCGCGGCGTAGCCAACTACAGCCCCTCATGGGCGGACTGCTTCGTGGCGCCCAGGACGCGCCCGATCTCCTCTAGGGCATGGCTGGCGTAGTCATGTCGTACGGAGAGGTCCGGTTTCCGGGGACACGGACGACAACGGCCCATCGGTCTCGTTGTTCTGGGACGGGCGAGGGGATGCGCTCTGCCCACATGTCGTCGCGGATGTTGGGGACCCAGCTCGGTTTGGGTGTCAGGTCGAGGACGACCAGCATGCCCAAGGTGATGCCGCCGGCCTGGTAGGCGACCGTTTGGCCGAGGTAGCGCCGTAGCCCCTTGCGCGTTGTTTTGCCCTTTGTGCGCTTGCATTCGATGACGGTAGAGAAGCCGGGGAAACGGACTTCGATATCGGCGCGACCTCCGCTGCGGTCGGTGACTTCGATGTCGACGTCCTCCAGGTTGCCGTAGAGGTAGTCGTGGAGGTCCTCCTGGACTGTTTCCTCCAGGGGAAGCTTTTCGCCAGGCTTGGGGGCGAAGAGGTAGGCGAAGCGCGGTGTGTGGTGGGCGCGGGCGCGATTGGTCCTGCTGTGCAGGAAGCGGATGGTCTGGACGATCAGGTGGGTGAAATGCTCCCGGACGGTGGGGTGCTGGAAATCGTCGCAGCCCTTCAATACGGCGATGATTTCGTTGTAAATGTGCTGCTGGGCGATCGGCAGCCTGCTGATCAGGGTGGCTTCCCAGTCTGCGTGGCCAGCCTGGAGGCTGGTGAGCATGTGTGCGGGCAGGCTGGCAAGGAGCTGGCTACCGAGTTCGGCGGCCAGTTCCGGGTAGGAGGCCGCCGCCGTGGCTTTTCCCGGGCCTTCTGACTGCGCCTGGGGGGCGTCGGCTTGTAGGCGGTCGTCGATGGCTTGGAGAAGTTGGTGGGCGGCATTGGCGTCCCAGTCGTCGGGGGCGTCGGCGACCAGGCCGCGTAGGTGCAGCAGCAAGCCTTGGCGTTTGGCGAAGGCGTTTTCAATGCGGGGGGCGACCAGGACTTGCAGGCCGGAGGCGGCGCCGGCTGGCTGGAGGCGGACGCTGCGGTGGGCGGTATAGGTGGCAAGGATGTGCTGGATGGTCTGGTTGGGCCATGTGGTCAGCCGCTGGTCGAGGTGAGCGTCGGCGTGTTCGAGGTCGAGGCTGAGGGTGTACCAGGCCGCTTCGGTGTCGTAGCGGCCAGCGCGCCAGTGGGTGCGGGTGCCGGTCAGCCACATGGCGTGCTCTGTCAGTGAGCGGCGCAGCTGGCAGGTGGCTGTGGTGAGGGTAGTGGTGTTGCCGGTGTCGAAGGCGAGGAGAGCGTCGAGGGCGGCAAGGTAGGCGGTGGCGTCGGGACGGTCTTCGTCGGCGTCGATGGCCTGTTGCAGGAAGCTGCGGGCCATGGTGAAGGCTGCAAGGAGGGTCGGGCGGTCGGGGGCGTTGGCGGCGTCGGCAAGGTGGCACATGGCGAGCTCGTAGGCGGCGTCGCCGTGGACGGCGGTCTGGGTGAAGTGCTGCAGCGCGGCGAGCAGGTCGCTGTCCCGCCAGTGTTCGTAGGCGGTGCCCAGGGCGCGGACGACGCGGCGGGCGTAGGCGGCAGGGGCCCTGGTGGCGCCGGGGTCGACGAGGCGGTCGAGGAGTCCGTAGCGGCGGGTGGTTCCGGGCAGGGCGAGGCGGAGAGCGGCTTCGAGGAAGAGGCCGGCCAGTTCGGCTTCCAGGGGGGTGGTGTGGTGGCGGCTGCGTTCGAGGGCGAGGGTGTTGAGCTGGGAGCTCGCGCACTGGAGGTAGCCGGGGTGTTCGACGAGCTGGTCGAGGAGGTCGTCAACAGCCGCGGGGCTGGTGGTTGCGGTGAGGGCGCGGGTGATGAAGTCGGCCGCTTGGTCGGGGTTGTGGAGGGTGTCCCATTCGGCAAGGAGGGTTTCGGCGGCGCGGAACCATAGCGGGGAGGCGGCCAGGGTGTCGGCCTGCTGCCAGAAGGTGTCCTCACCGCCGAGGTCGGTGAGGGTGGGCGGATCGCCATCCTGGGCGAGGAGCGTCTCGAGTGGGGTCACGGCGGGTGGCCTTTCTCGATGGGACAGGCGGCGAAGGACGGTCGGTCACCTTAACGGGCCGATCACCATACGGGCGCACCCGGGCCTGCGGCTTTCAGGCGGTCGGCGGGGATGACCGTGGTGGCCAGGTCGCGTTTGGCAGTGGCGATGATGACTTGCAGGCCGGAGGTCTCCTCGCAGATGTCCTTCAGCTGGCTGAGGACCTCGGCCAGGTCGACGTCGATGGTTTCCTGCGCGCCGGCGGAGTCGAGCAAGAGCAGTCCCGGGTGGCGGCCAACGCCGGTTTCCTTGCCGACGCGCAGGAGGGCGAGGAGAGTGGCGATGCGTAGCCGTACCTGCTCGCCGGGGGTGACGGCGGTGAAGGTGGTCTTGCTGTCGCCCTTGGCGATCTGAAGCGTGCCGTTGCCAAGTAGTTTGACGGCTTGGAGCTCTTTCATCCCCAGCCGGATGGCCAGTTGGCAGATCTCCTCACTCAGCGTGCCCAAGAGCTGGTCGGAGGCCTTCTTCGCGCGTTTGTCGGCTTCCTTGGCAGTTGCCTCCAGGACGCTTTCGTCTGGTGACTTCTGATGAGGCTGTTCGGCGCGGCGTTCGGCGGCTTGGCGTTCGGCGAGGGCACCCTCGACATGGGCGACCTGAAGGTGGGCGCGCAAAGCGGACTCGCTGGGCATGGCTGCTTGAGCTGCGGCGAGGTCGGTGCGGGCCTGGACCAGGCCAGCCTCGGATGCGGTGACGGCTTGGGCAGCCTGTCGGGCTGCTTTCTTCGCTGCGGTGTGGGCATCCTTGAGGGTCTGTATGGAGGCGGCAAGTTCGTCGGCTGCCGACGGATCGACGGGTGCTTCCGCGGGGGCGGAACCGCAGATGCGGCAATGTACCTCGTCGAGGTCCGCGTGGGGCAGCTGGTCCAGTGCGGTGGAGCAGCGTGGGCAGCAGGTGGGTTTCAGGGCGCCGAAGAAACGCTGGGCAACCGCGGTCTCACGCAGGTCCCGCAATCGGCCCTGGTCCAGGACAAGCGTTTCGTGGAGTTCCTGCTCGGCTTGCTGGCTTTGGTGCATTTGCTGCACTGCGTGGGCGTGCTGGGTGGTCAGTTCGGCCAATCGGGCACCGGCCCGCTCCACGGCCTCAGCGGCCTCTTGGAAGCTGGGGCCAGCTTCCGCCTGCGCTGCCGCCTGCCGGGCTTGAGCCAACTGGTCTCGGAGTTCTTGCACAGAGGTGCTGCGGGCTGCCAGATCCTGCTGCGCGCGCCGACGCTGTCCTCGCAAGGACTGCTGAACCAGCCCCAGGGCTGCATTGGCGTCGCGACGGGTCGCCGTCCAGGGCAGACCCACGAACATCTGCAGAAGGCTCACCATCGTGCCGCCGCCAGCAGTCTGCCCCAGCAGGGCGTCGCTCTCGCGGTTACGGCACAGAAGAGCGTGACTGAAGGCCGGCCAGGATGTGACCACCACCTGGCCGTCGGCGCTGCCTGTCGTGGCCTGGTCCGTCGTGTCCGCAGTGGTGTCCTTGCGCCAGCCGCGCAGAAACTCCAGACCGAGCCGGTCCATCATGAACGCGTCCATCACAGAGGCGAACTCGGCCTCACCCGTGAACTGTGTGGCGTGCTCCTGGGCACCGACGGTCAAGGTGCCGGTGAACTGACTGCCGGTAGTGTCGACGCCTACCGTGAATGGTTCACCGTCGATCTGGGCGTCGAGGCGTACATGGTGGATCCAGTGGCGCACATCGGCCTGCAGAGCGTCCGAGCCGCGCAGGCACCACCAGATGATCTCCAGGATGCTGCTCTTGCCCCGCAGGTTGTCCGCCGTCACACCCCACAGGCCGGGTCCCACATCCCAGGAGAAATCCACGGTGCCGGTGGACTTGCCGCTCTTTTCGCCAGTGAAGGCCAGTCGCTTGACCAGCAGTTGGCGCGGACGGGGCAGGATGCCGCTCTCACGCACTCCATGCCGGGCCAGGATCTCGCCCGCCAGCCCTGCCTCGATACCTGCACGGCTGGCTACCGTCTCCACGAAGTCGCTCATCGGCCTGCTCCTGCCCTCTGCTCCGTGATCTGCGCAAGCCGCTCCCGCACACGGTCGGTGATACCGCTGATGCTGGCCTTCCACACCGTGCGCTCGTACTCTGCCTGCGCGTACTGCAGGGCCTTCAGTTGGCTGCCGCTGCTCTGCCCCGCCACCGCCAGCACGACCGCGGCGCGCTCGTCGTACCAGGCCAGGTCCGAGGCAGTGGTCCGAAGTTCCACCGCTAGGTCCCGGCCGGCGGACAGCAGGTAGTAGTCCCACCGGTCCACCTTCATCGGTGGCTCCCCCACCGCCACGATGTCGATCAGGCCGTGTGCGTACAAAAGGCCCAAGGCATCGTCCAGCGCCTCCCAGGCGCCGAACCGCCAGCGCAGCATCGGATAGCGGGAGATCTCCGGCTCATCCCCCTCCAGAAGGGCACCAGCTCGCTCTAGCGCCCCCGCAGTGTCGTCGACTTTGCCTGCCTCGACCTGGTTGAGCAGCTCATCAGCCAGGTAGTCGGGATTCCGCAGCCAAAAATCCAACGCCTGCAGCCGCTTCTGCCCCCGGATCACCGCAACCGCTCCCTGCGGCTCCTCTCCAGCCTGGTCATCGCCGCGCGGCGCGCCGCAGTGATCCAACAGGAAGAGCAGCCGCACCGCGTCCTGTGCGCGCGACGCCCGCCGCACCCCGGAATCCGCCACCCGATCCTCCCCCCGCTCCGCGCAGACAACCAAGATCCCACAACTAGCACATGACGACAGCTGTGCGTAACCACTTGAACACGGCCGCAAGACGTGGACGTCCACCGCCAACCAGACACGGCGCTCGGCATCCTCGACTAGCCAATGTCGGCTTTGACCGGCTACCGGGTGACTGGGCGCTGTCCGCCCGGTTGTTGGTGGTCGGCGTGGAAGGCATCACCGCATGACATGGTCCTTGCCCGAGCCGATGCTCACCGTGGCCGTGGACAGCCCTGCCCTGCCCACTGGGTGGGCTGCGGAACCCAAGTGGGATGGCTACCGTGCCCAGCTCGCCGTGTACGCGGGCGGGCGGGTGCTGCTGCGTTCACGGCGCGGCACGGACATGACGGCCTCGTTCCCTGAGATCCGGGCGGCGGCCCTGGCGCAGCTGCCGGCGGACACCGGGCTGGACGGCGAGCTGGTGGTGTGGGAGTCCGATCGGCTGGCGTTCGCGCGGCTGCAGCGGCGTCTCGCCCGGCGCGGGGCAGCTGCCGCTCAGGCAGCGCGGGAGTGGTCGGCACACTTCGTGGCCTTCGACCTGGTCCACCGAGAGGACGACCTGACTGGCTGGCCGTACGCCCGGCGCCGTGCGGCGTTGGAGGCGCTGTTCGCGGAACGCGGCCTGACGGCGCCGTGGGTGCTGTGCCCGTCGACGACCGACCCGGCCGTGGCGCGGGAGTGGCTGTCGTGGACGGCGGCCGGGGTGGAGGGACTGTGCTTCAAGCGGCTGGACGAGTCCTATCACGGGGGTGTGCGGTCGTGGCGGAAGTACAAGGTGCGGGTCACCACTGAAGCTGTGATCGGCGCGGTCACCGGGTCGCTTACCGCGCCCCGCACGCTGCTGCTGGGCCGCTACGACCCGGCGAACCGTCTGCGGTACGTAGGCCGCAGCACCACTCTGTCCCGGGCCACCGGCCGCGCTGTGGCCGACCAGCTGAACCCGCCGCGCGGCACGCATCCGTGGACGGGCTGGACGTTCTCGGCAGGCTGGGGAACGCATCGCACCCTCGATGGCGTCCTGGTGCGGCCGGATGTCGTGATGGAAGTCGACGTCGACGTCGCCCGCGACAGCGCCGGACGGTGGCGGCACCCGGTCCGCCCCCACCGCATCCGCGAGGACGTCGACGTCCAGGAAGTGCCGCTGTTCGACGAAGGCGGCGCCCTGTCATGAGTCAGGGCCGGGCCGTGGTCGGCTCCATGGTTGGGCCGACCACGTCGGCCGCGGTGAGCTGCTGGCGCAGGTCCAGGTAGCAGCGCAGCCGTACGCCGGGCTGACCGGCGTCCCGCGTCGTCTGCTCCGCTATGGCCGTCGCCCACCGGTCGGCGAGCAACTGCTGGAAGGCGAGCACAGTGGCGTCGTCGGCGGCCGCGACGTCGACGACGAGAAGGCCCGGCTCGCTCACATGCGCCTCGTGGATCGGGTCCATGTACGGCACTACGCCCGGTCACCCTGAGAGAGTTCCGCCGCTGCCGTGTCTTCACCCGACCGAGTGGCGGGCTGTCAGGGGCTGTCGCCGGACCAGTCCCAGCGGGCCGGATCGCTGGGGCGTGGGTCGTACAGCGCCCGGCCTCCGGGGCCGAACTGCCCGAGCTCCGTGAGGAGGGAGACACCGTCGTCGATCTCCTCCTGCCTCCAGCCAGTGATGTCGAGCAGCGATCCGTCCAGCGGCCCGCCCACCAGTTCGGCGTAGCTCCGTCCCGGCTTCGGGCCCGGGTGTTCGTGGTCGGCTCCGTAGGCCCGGCCGCGCAGCAGCTGCTCATCGTCGCTGTCCATGCCCTCCAGCCTCGTAGTCGCCACCGACAACGAGGGCTTGTCCAGGCGGCCCTGGGCAAGCCTCGCTCTGCCCGAAGACTTGCCAGGTCAGCTGCGCCAGCGTCCGAACCAGCCGCCAGCCTTCGAGGCCTGCGCCGCCTCCACCTCCTGGCGCTCCTGCTCCTGGTGGTCCTGCTCCTGGTGGTCGCGCTCGTCTTGTTCCGCCTGCCGCTCCGCTTCGAGTGCCCCCCGCCTTGCAGTCGTCGCACAGGTGCGGGTGGCTGTCCCCGCGGCCCCAGTCGACCGCGATGCTGGCCTTCCACCGGTCGTCGGTGAACTTGGTCCCGCAGGACACGCACACCGGCCGCTGAGCCTCGCGTTCGGCTGCTTCCTGTCGCTTGGCGGCGTCGTGCATCTTCGGCGCGGCGGGCGAGGGCGGCATCCCTGCGGGGGTTGCCGATCGCGTCCCAGAGGTTCTGTCGGTCCTCGCGGCCGAAGCGCCAGAACGCGGGTCCGGCCGGGCCGTGCTCGCGCAGCAACTCCAGCGTGGTCGCCACGATCGGCATCTTCCCGTCGTAGATGCGGAAGCCGCCCTCTGCCCACCGTCCCTGCCAGTGCTCGCGGGTGAGGTCGGCGACCCGCTCCATCTGCTTCAGCGCGGTCCGCTTGCCGACCTGGTGGAAGACGAGCAGGACCGGCGGGTGGGTCGCGTCGCCCCACTGGGGATCGGGAGCGGACCAGCGGGTGCGCCACATTGGCTTGTCCTGGCCGTCGGTGTCCTTCACCTTGCGGTGGAAGTGGCGCATGTACTTGTCGAACTTGGCCGCGATGACCGGGGCTTCCTCGGTGCAGTTGTCGGCCTCGATGAACAACAGCGGCAGGCAGGCCTCTGGGGCGGTGAGGACGATGTCGGCCCAGGCACATCCCACGCCGGGGTTCTTCCACGTGCCGGTCGCCGGGAGGGCGACTTCGGTGGCGTAGGAGGTGATGGTGCCGATCCCGTTGGGCGCGTCGACACAGGCCTGGGCGGCCGCGATGGCTTCGGCCGGCTGACCGGCCACCAGGTGAAGGTCGGGCTTCGGGCGGATCATCGCGATGACGGTCTCGTTGACCGTCATCGCGTGCGAGGCACCAGAGCGGCCCGCGCTCTTGGGCATGCCGCCCATCTCCTCCGGCCCCCGGTACAACTCGAGTCTGGCGGCGGCCAGCCCGTCCTTGGTGAGCAGGCGCACCTCCTCCCCGCCTCGGGTGCGGCCGCCGTCGACGGACAGGCCGTGCCTGCGCAGATCGTTGAGTGCGCCGCGATGGGAGGCGGTGCGCGCCTCCTTCTGCACGGCTGGCGTCTTCTTCGTGGTGTGCCGGTACGTCAGGTGCGGTGAGGACAGGCGCTGGATCTGGTCTGCCGTCGCTGCCTTGAGCACCCCGAGCACGCGCAGCGCATCGGCGCGGTGCCCGGTCGTCGATCCTGCCTCGTTCGTCTTGCGATTGCCCGCCATCAGGTGCGCCCTCCCGTCGTCCGCGTCCGGCCACCGGCCGGACGCCGGACCCGCCCGGCCGCAGAGGGCACCAGGCGCGCCCTGATCCCGGTGATCGCCTCCACCACTGACACCCCACCCCCACCTATTTCCCAGGGTTTGGTCAGTGAGAGGAGGAGGGAAGAGGGTTGTGACGGCGCGCTCCAGCACCGAAAGGACGTGGTGGCCTGGGGAAATGCGGTCAGCTCTCGTGCCGGGCACGGAAGTGGGTACGGCAGTGGGATCGCAAGCGCCGGCAGCAGGGGACTGCGGCGGCTTGTCCAGCCGACCATCCCTCCCGGCGCGGGGCCCGCGGCTCGCCGGTCGGCGGCGCGGTCAGGGTACGGCGGGCGCCTGTGTTCGGTCATCATCCCGGGTCTCTCCCTTGCGTCGCGGCCTCCTCCACCGGCCCTGTGGCGGCCGGTGGCGCACCCGCGCGAGGGGGAGAGTGCCCCGATGGCTCGGTGGCCGCTGCATGCCCCTCCTGCGGGCGCGTGGCGGCCATCGTGAACACCCACCCCTTGTCCGCGACCTGATGGCGGCCGGTAGCGAAGTTGGTCTAGGAGAAACGCCCGCTCCTGGCGGCCCACGCCGAATCGGACAAGGGGTCCGTGGTCGGGCCGACCAGAGTCGACAAGGGGGCCCGCTTCGACCCCTATAGCACCAGTTGTGACGTTGATCGGTAGTTGGCGGATTTGATCGGTAGTTGGCGAGCCGTGGTCTGGCGACTGTGAGTTGTGGTCGTGTACGGAGATACGCGGCGGCTCGGGCTTGCCCCGGTCCCGGTGCAAGCCATGTGTGGCCCGTGGCGAAGGGACAGCCGCCGCGGACCACGCATGCGACCCTCCCGGTCGCGCCGGCACGCCGTACGTCAGCGCCGTGCGTCCTCCGAGGCGTCCAGGAGTGGCAGGCCGGCCGCGTACCGGCGCAGGTATACCGCGGTGGGAGTGTCCGCGCCGGCGACGGTGTCGGGGGTGCCCTGTGCGACCACTGCGCCTCCGTTGGGGCCGGCTCCCGGTCCGAGGTCGATCACCCAGTCCGCGGACGCGGCGACGGGGATGTCGTGTTCGGCCACGACGACGGTGTTGCCGGAGTCGAGCAGCATGTCGAGCGCGTCGACGACCCGCTGGATGTCGGACGGGTGCAGGCCTGAGACGGGTTCATCGAGGATGACGAGGCCGGCCTTGCGGCTCACCGCGCCGCGCTGGATCGCGGACGCGAGTTTGAGACGCTGGGCCTCGCCGCCGGACAGCTCGGTGGCGCTCTGGCCGAGTCGGAGGTAGCCGAGCCCGACCCGGTCGAGCGCAGTGAGGGTCTCCGCGAGCTGCCGGGGTTCGGTGAAGACCTCCCCGGCCTCGGCGACGGTCAGGTCCAGCACCTGGTCGACGGACAGCCCCCGGTAGGTGACCTCCAGGGCCTCGGGTCCGTAGCGCCGGCCGTCGCACGTGTCGCACACCACCCACATGTCGGGGAGGAAGTGCATGTCGACGAGCCTGCGGCCGTAGCCGGTGCAGGTCTCGCAGCGGCCACCGGTGGTGTTGAAGCTGAACCAGGAGGCGTCGACGCCGCGCGCGCGTGCCGTATCGGTGGCGGCGAACAGTTTGCGGACGATGTCGAACGCCTTGCTGTACGTGGCCGGGTTGGATCGCGGCGTGCGCCCGAGGGGTTCCTGGTCGACCACGGCGACCCAGCCGAATCCGTCGAGTCCGGTCACCTCGCGCACGGTGTCGGCGGCCGTGCCTTTGAGGGCGGCCGCCGCGCCCGCGGCGAGTGCGCCCAGGACGCTGCTCTTGCCGCTGCCGCTGACCCCGGTCAGGCAGGTGAGCCGCCCGGCAGGGAGGCGCAGCAGCTCCGCGGCCGTGTTGTGGGCGCGCAGGCCGTGCAGTTCCACCCAGTCGGCGTCATCGCGGACCGGGCGGGGGGTACGGCGCAGCCGCGGCCCGTTGCCGGCCAGGTAGCGGCCAGTGGCCGAGGTGGGGTTGGCGGCGGCCAGGGCGGGTGAGCCAGAGACCAGGACCTCGCCGCCGAGGCGGCCCGCGCCGGGGCCCATATCGACGATCCAGTCGGCGCGGGCGATCAGTTCGGGGTCGTGTTCGACGAGGAGGACGGTGTTGCCAGCTTCGCGCAACTCCAGGGCGATGCCGAGGAGGTGATTCTTGTCCGCCGGGTGCAGCCCGGCGCCAGGTTCGTCCAGGACGAAGATGACGTCGCTCAGCTCGGTGCCGAGCTGAGCGACGAGCCGGGTGCGCTGCAACTCACCGCCGGACAGTGTGGCGGCGCTGCGGGACAGCTGCAGGTGGGCCAGACCGAGCCGGTCCAGGAGGCGGATCCGGCGTCCGAGGTCTTGCAGCAGGGGCTCGCCGACGGTGCGCTGCCGGGTGTCGAGGGAGTCGGCGACGTGCCCGGCCCAGCGGCGGACCTCGCGTACATCCACGTCCAGTAGCTCGGGGTAGGTCAGGCCGCCGAGACGTACGGACCGGGCGACCCGGTCGAATCCGCTGCCGTGGCAGGTGCCGCAGGGCTGCTTGCGCATGTACGGGAGGTAGCGCTGCTTGGCGTCGGCCGTCTGGGCGTTGACGAACACCCGTTCCACCTCGGCGAGCGCGCCGCGCAGCGGTTGGCTGGAGGTGTAGGTCATACGAGCTGTCTCGTTCTTGTTCGGGATGTCGATGGTGGCCTCGACCGCCTCCTCGCCGGTGCCGTACAGGACCTCGTGTTGGAAAGCTGCGGGCAGCGACTGCCAGGGGCGGTCGAGGTCCACGCCGCGTTTGGCGGCGAGTGCGGGGACGAACATGTGCTCTCCGGACCGCCATTTGGCGTACCAGGGGGAGGCGCCTTCGAAGAGGGGGAGGTCCGGGTGGGTGATGACGAGGTCTTCCTGGGCCTGCCAGCGTCCGCCGACGCCGTGGCAGTCCGGGCAGCTGCCTTCGGGGGTGTGGCGGTCGAAGTGCGCAGTGGTCAGGGCGCCGGCGTCCGCGGCCGGGTCCGTGTCCGTGTCCGGGCCGATCCGCGGGAGGCGCGAGTAGAGCAGTCCGAGGTGCCCATCGATCCCGGTGATGGTGGCGATCGTGGAGCGGGGGTTGCGGTTCAGGCGACGCTGGTCGACTGCGAGTGTGGCGCTGAGGCCGAGGATGCGGTCGACCTTGGGGCGGTTGCGCTGGGTGATGTACTGGCGTACGAACGGCGAAAGGCCCTCCAGATACCGCAGTTGGGCCTCGCTGTGCAGGGTGTCGATGGCGAGTGAGGTCTTGCCGCTGCCGCTGACGCCGGTGAAGGCGACGAGGCGGCCTTTGGGGATGCTGACGGACACGTCGCGCAGGTTGTTGGTGCGGGCGCCCACGACGTCGATGGTGTCGCGCGTCTTGCCGGCCCCGGCAGCGTGTGGGGCCGGCATGCGCGTGTCTGGTACGGGCGGGGTCACGCCTCGTCCGCCTTCCCGCCGAGCTTGGCGAGGTCGGGGGCGAACACGGCCATCCACTGCGGGTGCAGTCGGTAGAAGACCACGTCGTTGTCCCAGTCGAAGGCGTCGTCGCCATAGAAGTCCCGGAAGTACGCGAGCAGGTCCGGCCAGTCGGCGGCCGGCTCGCCGTCTCGGGGGTTGAGGACCTCCGCGGTGCCGTGTGTGAACACGCCCAGGTCCTCCCCGCGCATGTGCGCGGCGCTGACGGCGGGCCGGGCGGCGAGGTGCCGGGCCTTGGCGGCGCCGCGCGCGGTGCCGAAGTGCCATTTGCCGTGCAAGAAGTGCCCGTCCACGCCGCTGACCCGCGGCTCGCCCTTTGCCGTCACGGTGGACAGCGCAAGCGTGCACATGCCAGTGAGCACACCGGTGAGCTGCTCGGCGGTGAGCGTGCGCTGGCTGCTGATGATCGACCGCAGGTGCGCCGTGGAGCGGGCGAGCGAGGCGTCGAGCAGGGCTTGGAGCCGGTGGAGATCGTCGGGTGTCTCACGCATGAGGGTCCTTGTCTGTCCGTCGTCCCGGCCCGCGCCACCACGACACCGACCGGCGCCCCCACTGTCTCCACAAAACTCGACATCTTCTGTCGTATTTCTTGCGGTGTCCTCTGCACCCTGCCATCGGGGTGTGGGCAGGGTGCAGAGGACACCGCGACCCTGCGCCGCGCCCGCGGCTGGGCGGTGCTGGATTGTTCCGGACGGGTTGTGGGAGACCGCCAAGCTGTTGATCCCGCCGTCGAAGGTGCGGCCACAGGGCGGCGGGACGCAGGACACGCCTGATGAGACGCTGTTCGCGGCGATCATCTACGTGCTGGTCAGTGGCTGTGCCTGGCGGGGACCGTCTCACGCCCGGACTCGCCAACTACTGAACTTGCTGCCGTGATGTCGTCAGGGTGAGGCCGGTTTCGGCGAGGCATCCATCGATGAGGTTGCTGCGGTACTGGATCGCGCGGATACCGTGCCGAAGTGCACGCATGAGGTGGTCGGGGTCGGCGAAGGCGGTGTTGGCCTGGCTACTGCGCCGCCGCAGTGACCAGATGCCCTCGACGGGGTTGAGATCCGGCGCATAGGCCGGCAGGAAGTAGCAGGTGATCCAGTCGTGGGTGTCGATGAACTCCCTCAGCCGGCGGTCTCTATGGACGTTCAGGTTTCTCCCACACGAGCACGATCGGCGCGCCGAGCTGCTGGTGGGCGGCGATGAGCAGGTCTCGGTAATCGGTCCAGGTGAAACTGCGTCTGCCGCCCCGCTTGTGATCGACGTGCCGTTTGGGCCGGTAGATCAGGCGGGAGCGTTCGCCCTGCTTGTAACAGGCCAAAGCGGCGATGGAGATGCGCCGCTGGGAACGTCCGCGGACCCGGATGACGGGTGTGTGCCCGCGCCGGGACCAGGTACGGGTGGTGGGCGGCGTCATCGAGAAGCCGGCCTCGTCTTCGAAGCAGAGCCAGGCCCCGAGCGCCGCCACGGCGTTTCCACCTGAGGCCAGGTCTCCTTCACCCAGCCGGTGACGGCTTCCGCGTTGCGCTCCACCGCGCGGCGGGCCGGGACCTGGTGACTGAAACCATGCCGGTGCAGCATCTGCGCGATGGCCGACAGTGTCATGCTCTTGTGGAACCGGCGCCCGATCAGCGTCTTGATCCGCGCCAGTGTCCAGGTCTGGTCCGGCCAGCCCTGCGCTACCGGCCCCTTGGCCAGCTCCTGCTCGAGCACCTCGAACAGTGCCTCACTCAGCTTGGGCGTGGACGCCGGCCTCTTCGACTCCAGGGCTGCCGTTCCGCCGTGCTCCCATGCCTGGTGCCACCGCTGTACCGACCGCACACTGACACGTAACCGCTTGGCGACCGCGGCATTGTCGTGTCCCAGAGCGAATAATTCGGCGGCCTGCATCCGGATGTGCTCGCGAAACGCCCGCCGCTCCGCGGTCAGCCCGCCCCCTTGTGGATACCTCATGTAACCGGCCTACCGCGACAACCACCGTTTGTCAGCAACCGCGACATCACGCCAGCAAGGTCAGTAACGGCGGCGCCGGGGATTGCTGGACCCGCACACCCTCAGAAATGTGCGGGGGCCGAGCGCGCCGTCCAACTCACGCAACGCCCCGTGCTGATCGGTCCAACATGGAAGAGTGCCACTATGGCGATAGAAAGTCTCCGAGCCCTGTGCACGGCCATGGACACGGCAGCGATAGAGACCTGGGGACGCATCGAGTTCGGGCGTCTTCCCGGGCGCAGGTTCGACGAGACGGCTGTCACGGACAACCTGCTCTTTACGCTCCAGAACCAAGTCCCTGGGTTGCTGACTTACCAAAGCAACCAGGTGCAAGAGCGGAATTCGGGCGCTGACTGGGAGTGGTGGATTGGAGACGACCAGGCGGGGTGGATCTGCCTTCGCATCCAGGCCAAGCGCGTCTACGAGGACAACACCTACCGGATGCTGAAGCACCGTGGAGCAGGCGAAGACGCGTTCCAGTACGACACGTTGATCAAGGGATGTAACCCTGATCAGGCCCGCTACGCGTTTCACGTCTTTTATAACGGCTGGCCCGAGGGCACTTTCGAGGAAGGAACGTACTGGGCGCCGCCGGCCCAGTGGAACGCCTGCCCAGGGCTGAGTTCGTACAAGGACTGCAAGCACGCCGAGCCTCGCCACTACGGCTGCGCCATCATCTCTACCCTGGACGTCAAGAAGCTCAGCGACATCGCCGCACCCGCCGCTGCCAGATTCCGCGTACAGAGGTACCTGTCAGCGGCCGTCCCCTGGTCGTACGCCTTTGGGTTCCCGCCCTGGGACTCCAAGCGAGGGGAGGAGCGCTGGCACCCCAGGTTGGACCGCGGTGACTGGGTCGACCGTGTCCACGGCACGCTTGATGTGCTCACCCGGCGAGGTGGCGCCCGCGGGGCACGGGACGCCTCGGGGCACCTCGGAGAGATCCCGGTCGATCGAGACCAGCGGACCTTCGAGCTACCGCCGTACGTCGAGGCGATGCGCAGGAGCACCCCGGGTCGCTTTGAGCCGGCTTCTGAGGACGAGGCGCCTACCGCGCCTCAGACGGTGATCATTGAGCGGAAGCCGAAGCGGGCACGGAAGCGGAAGTAAGAGCGCTGCCGCTGAAGCCACCGGAGCTCCGCTTTGCGAGGGCCAGCCAAACCCTCGGAAACGTCCCGCAGCTGACGCGTCCGGCTGCTTTCAACGACCTGGTTCGCGCTGGTGCACCTAACTGAGCGCCGTACCTGGCCAGTCTGGCCAGGTACGGCGCTCAGTCACAGTTCGGACTAACTGTCCGGGGCTTGGGCTGGCGGCGTGGGGTCTTGGGGCTCTTCGCAGCTGCGCCGGTAGTAGGGGTGGTTGGTGTCGATCTGTCTTGCCAGCCGGAGGGGGGTGGGCTCGGTTTGCCGGCCGTCCCAGCTGACGCCCTGGTTGATGAGCACGACGCCCGCCTTTCCGATGAGGTCAGCATCGGCGTTCTCTGCGGTGGGGATCGTGGTGAGGCGCACGGCTGTGTGTGCGTAGCCGTTCTTCCCCTGCCGGTTGGCGGCTTCCGGAGCGAAGCGTGAGAAGTCGGAGCCGAATCGGCCGGGAGGTCCGGCGGCCCAGGGGCGGGGCACGGTGGTGAGGAGGAAGTCGGGTACGTAGCCTGCGCCGTCGTCGGACACCAGCTGGTATGGGCTTTCGGTGGTTTTGGTCCGGCACCATTGGTCATTCTTGTTCCGGACATAGGCGCCGGTTGGTCGTCCGATGCGTTCGAGGTCGGTGATGGTGCGGACGACGGCGAGTGGCCGTTGGGCTGGGGGGAAGCCGTGACCGGGCAGCCAGGAGGCGGGGCGGGGCAGGTCTGCGGGGGGCTGTTGTCCGAGGTTCTCGTCCCGCAGGCCGGCCCAGATGTATTCGGTGGTGTCGCCGTCGACGTAGATGACCATGGGGCCGGGCAGGGGGAGTTGAGTGCGCGCGGCGATGAGCGCGGCTTCGGTGATCTGCGCTCCGGCCGACGCCTGGTGGCTCTCGTCGCCGATGGTGGAGAAGCCCGAGACATCGAATCCGAGGTGGGCTGACTGGACGGCGAGTCGCGTGCGTCGGTAAGGCTCCCACTGTGAGGTGACCGCCGAGTAGGCCCACACGGTCCACGGCTCGTTCGGGCCTGCGACGGGCCGGATGGCCGCGAGCGTGATCGTCACAGGCGCGGGTTTGGTGTTTCGCCGACCGTACTGACGGGGCTGGGCGTGCCGCCGGATGTGGATGCCGATGTGCCACCAGGGGTGCAACGGCAGTTTGCCGAACGCGGCGCCGAGGCGGTGGTCGACGATTCCAAGGCCACGGGCCATGTCACGGAGCGCGTACTCCGTCGAGCTGGTCAGCCCGCCCTCCCGCGTTTCGGTCGCCTTCTTGATGAAGTACGGCGAACAGGGATCGCCGTTCTTCTTGAGCGTGGGCACGGGCGGCGGGGCTTGCTTGATGTACTGCGAGCTGATGCCGAGCCGGGCCAGTGCTTGTTTGGAGGGCCACTTGCCGTCCTCGGCCTCTGCCTTCTGCTTCTCCTGGGGCGTGGGGTACTTGCGGTTGGGGTCCCATTCCGTCTCGCAGAGGGCGGTGATGACCTGCTCTTCCCTTTGGAAAGGGGCGAGGAGTTCGGCGAGCTGTTGTTGCCGGTGCTCTGCGGTGGCCGGGCCGTGTGCGAGGGCGCCTGCCTTGTCCTGCAGGAAGAGCACGTCGACGCGGCCGGGGATGACGTCATGCTTCACGGTTCCGTCGAAGGCGACGAAGGTGTCGCCCAGGTGCCACTGGCGTGCGATCTCGCGCTGGACCCGTGAGCGGACTTCGTCGGTGTGGTAGAGCACCACCAGGAGCAGATGGCCGATGCCGGCGGCGTCCATGGCGGAGGGCAGGTGCTGGGGAAGGATCGGGCCGCTGGTGCGCACCCCGGTATTGGTCGTGGGGACCGACAGGCCCGGCACTTCGATGTACAGGGGGGAGGACTCCCGATAGGGCTCGCAGTGCTCCTCGATGTGCGCCTCGATCCGGCGGAACATCTCCATACCGTGTCCGCGGCCCAGGCCGGGTGTGATGACGCTTTCAGGAGCCACGGCGCGCACCGCGCCCAGATCGGCCGTGGCCGCGATGAGGTTCTCCTCCAGGGCCTCGGGGAAAGGCGGCACCCGGTGAGTCAGGCGTGGCAATCCGGCCAGTCGCCGGCTGGCGGCCACGGCGGGCACGTTGAGTCGGCGTTTCCAGGGCGGTCCGTCGGTGTGGGCGGCGACGGCGAGGGGCTGATCGGGGTTGGAGAGCAGGACCGTGGCGACCTTGTACCAGCGGTCGGCCAGCAAGGTGGTGACGGCGTTGACGGTGACGGCATGACGCGTGGAGTGCCCGGAAGCAGCGGTACCGATCTTGATGCGGGGAAGGAGCCGGCGCACCCGCCCCTCCGTGTCCGGGGCGCTGGGCAGTTCGTGGCCGGTGGCGGCGAGGGTGCCATCGGTGCACAGCACGAAACGGGCCGGTTTCTCCCCGCCGAGTTGCCAGTTGATGGCGGCCAGGTCCTCGGCCAGGCGCCAGCGGGCCAGTTCTCCCGGCCACCATTGCAGGGAACGCCGTCCGGCCACGGAGCGGGGCAGGTCGGGATAGGGCAGGGCCGGAGTGGCGGCGATCGCATCGGCCATCCGCTGGATGGCTGAGTGTCCTGGCTCGCTGGGGAGGACGGCCTCGCCCCAGTAGAGGAAGACGTCTCTGCGGTCCTCGCTGGACATCTCGGTGCCGGTGAGCAGCTGTGCCCGTCCGTCGCTGACGTCCCAGCGTGCCCATGTTCCCAGTACGGCGCGCAAGATGGCTTCCAGTGAGCGGTAGGGAGGCTGGACGTCCTGCTTCTTGTCACCCACCCGCTCCTTGTAGGCACGGCACAGGTCGTGCCACAGTTCGAGGGCGACCGGGCCGGGTCGGTAGGCGAAGACGCTGCCCAGGACTTTCGGATGGGTGCGGTACTGCAACAGACCGGCGCGCTTGCGGTGTTCGTCGCCGGCGGGACACACGGTCATGCGGCCGCTCCGAAGTGGTCGGGGTACCCCTTGCGCAGCCCGGTGAGCAGGTGGGGGGCTTGGGCGTATTGCAGGAACTCCTCGGCGGTGTAGCCGTACGTGCGGCCGGTGCCGGCGAGTTCCCGAGGGCTGTAGCTCTCGTAGAGTTCGCGCACCAGGGTGGGCAGGTCGGTGCCCCAGGTGGTGTCATGAAAGGCGCCGTCGATGAGGTGGAGTTCGACGTGGGTCTGTCCACGCCGACCGCGTCCGGCGAGCTGGATGCACTGTCCCAGGACCGTCGCGATCAGCTCGCAGCGCAGGTCCTCGGGGAGCGCCGTGAAGCGCTTGGGGGCGGCGAGGATGGCCCACAGGCGTGTGCGGGCCGTTGTGCGGATGGCGGCCAGGCGGGCAGCGGGGGTGCTGTGGGGGCGCGGCGTGGAGCGCCAGGCGCGGGCGGCGACGCTGGCGGACAGGGCGGCGGGTTCGTCGACCGGCATCACCGGGCGGATGGCAAGACCAATCAGGGTGATAGCCGATTCGCGTTTGCCTGAGGGCGCGGTGGTGAGGATGTTCAGGCCTCGTTCGGTGCGTGGCAGCGGGGAGATGAGCACATCACCGCCCCGGTCGGCGAGCCGGGAGAACTGGTCGCGGGTGACCAGGGTGACGGCGTCGGGTACCGATGGCAGGTCGGGGTCGTGTTTGTCCGGGGTGGCCACGAAGATTTTCAGCTTCCGGCCGAGCGTGAGAGCGGCCTCGTACAGGGCGGCGGCGAAGATGCGCGCCTGGCGGTAGGAGTTGACGGCGATCAGTGCGCGGGCCCGGTGGGCGGTTGCGGCGTCGCTCGCCAGGCGTTGGAGATCCTTCACGAGGGCCGGTGCGTATCCGCGCGCGAGCGCGGATACGTGGAGGTCGCGCTCGTGGTAGGGCGTGCTGCCCACGGCCAGCGGGAGGTTGTCGACGGCGGGGGTGCTGCGGAAGATGCTCAGCCCGCCGCGCTGGGCGTCGGGCATGGCCCATTGCGGTTCGGCCAGCAGATGGGTGCGCGCGGCGCCCGGCAGGTATCCCGTGGCCGACATCCCCAGCACCACCCGGCGGTGGCCGGCCAGCGCCAGGGACACGATGTCGCCCAGATAGGCGGTCTCGGTGTGGGGATCGCCGCGTAGGACTTCCATGAGCAGGCGTGGCTTGGCGGTGGGGTCGTCTAGTCCCTCGAACCGGAAGCCGCTGATCTGCTGTCCCAGCGGTCCGAAGGGCACGATGTTTCCGGTGTCGCGGTGGCCGACGGTGTCGGCGAGGGTAGAGGCGCCGTCGATGGCGTGCCCGGCGAGTTCTCCCGCTCGGTCGGCGAGATCGAACACGGTGTGGTTCAGCGCGCTCAGCCATGCCTTCATCATCACCGCGTGGAACACGCCGCCTGCCACAGCCGTGGCGGGGAGGTCTGGTTGCGCCTCTTCGTCGCTGTGGCCATCGTCGTCATCTGCTGGCGAGGGATGGCAGGTTTCCGGTTGCGGATGTGCGCGGTGCTGGGCGAGCTGTTTGACGGCGTTCTCAACGACCGTCCTTAGCTCTTCCTTGATCGAGTCGAGTTCCCACTGACCGCTTTCGTCGAGGCTGAGCATTCGTTCCAGCAGGTCGGGGATGGGGCGAAGCCGTCGGGGCAGGACGGCAGGTGCTACGCGGTCTTCCGGCCGGGCGGCGACCGGCGGCAGGAGCGCCTGCAACTGGTCCATCTGTTCCGCACTGGCGCTGGCGTCGCCGGGGACGCCGATCAGGTTGTCCAGCAGTTCCCGGTCCCAGCGGTGGAGCTGGTACCAGCGCCGTCGGTCCTGCAGGATCTGCCGCATCCGGCGGGGGTCCTGGCCGGCGGCCAACGCCCGGGCCTGGTGCGTCTCGGTGCAGATTTCGCCGCTGCTGACGAGGTCGAGCAGCTGCTCGGCGAGCCACACGGCTCTGGTGAGTGATCCGCGCGAGTCCACGCGCAGGCGTGCGGGGGCGCGGTGCAGGTTGTCGCGGACCTTGCGCAGGGCGGTGTTGGGTTCGCTGACCGATGCCAGTACCAGGCTCTGTGAGGTATCGAAGCCTTTGGACTGGTAGGCGTCGACCTCGTCGATGATCACCAGGTGTGTGCGGCGCAAGAGCAGCTCCCGCACGCTCATCTGCCGGCGCAGTTCGCCGTCGACCAGGACTGGGATCTTGACCATGCCGCGCTGGAAACAGGCATGCGTGGTGATGATGATCTGGGCGGAGCATGCGGCGCGGATGTGCGAGAACTTGTCGCACCGGTTCACGTACGGGCACAGTGCCGCCCCTTGTGGCCTGGTGGGGTCGGTGTGGTGCAGGGTCGTGCATGGTTCCTGGCCGTCGGCGAACCCGTCGCGCCCGTCCAGATGGGCTCGGGCCGCGCAGCCATAGCCGGCTTCGGACAGCCGTTCGCTGAGCTCGGTCGGCATCTGCGACAGGGGTGTGTGCTCGTCCACTGCCTTGTGCGCGGTCTGCAGCGTGAACTCGTGCCGACTGCCTGGTGCGATCAGCGGGGTCACGGACACCTTGAGCTGCAGTGCTGCCAGCTCCCGGCGCAGCGTGGCCACCTCGCCGAAGACATCGGCATTGTCGCTCACCAGCAGAGCGACGGTGTGGCCGTCGCGGGCCAGCTGCTTGGCCTGGGCGCGGGCGAAGACGTTCTTGCCCACCCCGGTCGGTGCGCTCAGATGACGCATCAGCCCCGGGTCCATCAAGACCGCGGAGTGCGGCGGTTCTTTGCCCGACCCCATCGTGCCGCTCAGCAGGAGGCCGACCTGGTGTTCGCGGAAGGCAGGGCCTTTCATGGCGTTGTCCGCCGCGCGGGTGAGCCATCCCAGCAGGTTCGGGTCGATGGGGATCGGCCCGGTGGCGTCCACAGTGGTCACGATGGGAGGCGCGTAGTCCACTTTGCCCGTCTCGAAGGCGAGCTGGACCGGCCCTCGGGGGCTGGCGGCCACCCAGGTGCCGCCAGTGGCCACCTCGATGCGTCCTTTGCGCTGTTCGGGCACCAGCAGCCGGTCGGCCGACTCCAGTGGGTGCTGCCCGTGGCGCGGGTAGACCTCCACCATGCGCCCGCCCGCGCGGGCGCCGGGCGCGTAGCGTTGCACGACGGGGTCTTCCCACTGCTGGTCGAACCCCTTGCGTACCCGCCGCTGCAGCGAGGCCAGGTCGGCCTCACCGCGCGAGCGCTGGGCGACGAGCCGGCCGATGCGCTGCTGCTCTTCATAGGCCAGGCCGTCCCACTCCGGCCAGATGCGCGCTGCCTGCCCGGACAGCAGGACGTGGGCATCCTCGATGCGCACTACCGTCCGGCCCTCGGCGTCCTTCGCCGGGAAGTAGTGCTCGGCCAGGGCGAGCGCTGCGCCCAGAACGCGGCTCATGCTGCGCTCACCTCGCCGATCAGGGACACGTCCGTCATCACCCGGGCGCCGTGCGGGCCCAGGGCGCGAGCGAGGAGCCCGGTGTATCCGCCCAGGTGCTCGGGGATGACCACGATCAGCCCGGCGCAGCCCTCGGGGTCCTCCCGCATCCGTTCGGCGATTCCCTGCGGATCCGCCCAGGTCTTGACATCGACACGCCAGGTGATGCCGTTTTTCGTGATGTGCAGGTCGTAGCTGTCGCCGTACGGCCACAGGCGCACGTGCGCGCGGGCCTTCTCGGCGCGCTCTTTCAACTCGATTTCCAGCAGGCCCGGCAGGACGATCCACTGCCACAGTCCGTAGGACAGCGCGACGTGTCCTTCCACCGGCTGCAGCTTGGGCATCGCGCGGATCTCTCCGCCTGCGGGGGCGAGCCGCCACTGTCCGTCCTGCAGCGACATCCTGAACCGGGCACCACGCTCCACATGCCGGCTGTCCTCGCACCGCAGATCAGCAGCGTGGCGCCCCCGGGGAACGGCGCGCAGGGTCCACTGGCAGAACGGGCACGAGGCCCACCATCCGGCGAACTGTCGCATCGGCGAAATGGCCGTGTACACCCCGAGGTCGACCAGGTGCGCATGTCGGGCGAGGGCGCGCCGCGCCATCACGGGCCTGGTGACCAGGGTTTTGCGGCCCTCGGTGTAGGCGGCGAAGCCGGCCTGCTGGAGCGCCCGGAACACCGCATGCTGCACTGCCTCGGCTGTGATGCGCGAGAGCCGGGCGCCCGTCGGCAGCTTGCCCAGGGCCCGCAGCACGCTGTGCAGGTGGCGCAGGTCCGCGCCCATCCCGGGCACCTCCTGGGCCTGCTCCGAGGCCTCCATCGCCAACCGGGTCAAGACCGGTGTGGCCGTGCCGTCGTCCTCGAGCAGACGCACGTCCCACAGCTTCGACCATGAGCCCGGCCCGGGCAGCAGCTCGCCGACCGGGGCCTTGCACAGTCGCTCCAGGAAGTCGGAGAAGGATGCGCCCTTGCCGTGTACGCCCCACGCACGTGTAAAACGCCCGTGACACTCCATCAGCAGTCGAGCCCGTGCGCGTGCCTCCCCTTCCGGCGTGCACCACGTTATGGCCGCGATGACACACGCCTCCAAGGCGATGCGTTGGCCCGGATCCAGCTCATCGACCTCGGCAGGCACGACATCGGCGGTAACAAGCACAGAAGGAGGTCCTCGTCCTCAAAGGGGCCGTCAGACTGGCCACATCTCTCCCATTATGGAGAAGAAGATCACTATTAGGCGGTTTCGCCACGTTCAGTGCAGGCGAGGACGTCCACGGCCGACCGGTCGGGGAAGCCAGCACTCCCGTCGGCAGAAGGGCAACCGTATGCGGCCGATCATGTCCTTGCCTGCCCGGCGCTGTAGCGGGCTGTCGCGTGAGTCGATTCCTCGGCTGCCCGTGTCTGGAACGGATGCCCTCGTCGCGGCACCAGCAGGTGCCGACTCGTCTCTCCTGTCTCCCTCAATCAAGGGGCCCGGCGTGGGTGTGCCGGTGAACGTCGGCGAAGCCGAGACGCTCAGGGTGCCCAGGGCACTGGTGTAGGCGATGAGGCTGGCGCTGGCTGCCTGGGCGGCGTCGACGACGGACCGGTCTGGGCGCCACGGTCCTTGTCGTAGGAGTCGCCGGAGATGAGGTCGTCGAAGGTTTCGGGATAGTCGTGGTCGAGCGGCGGCGACCTTCACGAGGCGGGTAGCCGGGTCGTCGGCCATCTGCAGGGTGGGGGCGACGGTGGTGATCTGGTTGGCCGGGGTGGTCTTCAGCAGGTCGGGGATGACGAGATGGCCGAGCCGTCCGGATGTTGCGGTGACTTCTCTGAACTACGCGGGGACCAAGCCAGGGACGTGCGCCGACCCCGCCGGGCAGCGGTCCAAGGAGGCAGACCACGCTCAGGTTGATCATGCTCGTCGGCGCGGTTGATCCGGGCGCCGGGCTTTTCGGTGTCGGCCTCGGCTGCCCGTACGGGGCCGCTGAGGGGCTTGTCGGTGAGGGCGACGGCGCGGGCCAGGGTCCAGTCGATGCCGGACGTGGCGCGGACGGCCTGGTCGAGGGCGGTGTGGTCCGCGAAGCCCGCCGATGTTCGACAGCTTGAAGCGGACCTCGCGGAGCGACTCGCCCCCAGGCAAGGTTGACAGTGTGTGGATCACGGCAGGGATGAGGTCGGGTGAGCTGATGGCGGGGCGGCTGAGGGCTCGGCAACGCGGGCTGCGCTGCCGGGCCACGGAGGCTCGTGGGCTTTCCCGCTCGACTACCGTCGGGGCACGGCTGTGCGTCCGGGCGCCGCACCCCGCGCGGTGTCCTATTGGGCCGGTAGGGCAGCACCTGCCCAGCCGTTACCTCAGGCGGCGTCGTACTCGGGGAAGAGCTGCTCGACGCGGTCACGCTTGGTGTACATGTCCCAGTACTGGTCGGCCAGCGCGTCCGGGTCGACGAGCGGGCCCGTGCCGGAGCCGGTCTTGGCCAGGCTCCTCGCGGCGAGTTCGCCCATCTCGCTCCGGGCGATGAACGCGGCGATGGACAGGGTGCCGGCGTAGATGCCGGCGTCGGCCAGCTCGCCGTTGAGCGAGAAGAGCCAGTTGCGGGCGGCTGCCATGAGCGGGCCGACGCCGCTGGCGAAGGGGCGCGGGGAGCCGGCCGTGGCGCCGGTGGTCATCAGGAAGGCGCCATCGCCGCGCTCGTTCCACTCCGGCAGCACGGCCTGGGCCACCTCGACCGGGGTGAGCAGGAGCAGCGGGCTGTCCTTGCGCAGGGTGGCCGCGTCCAGCTTCGCGGCGGGAGCGAAGGCCTGCTCGCCGCTGATCGGACCGTACTCGACCACGTCGATGCGACCGAAGTGGTCACGGATGGCCTGGACCGTGGCGCCGGCCTGCTCGGGCTTGGACAGGTCGGCGGTGAAACCGGCCGCGTCGATGCCTTCGGCCTTCAGCTCCTCGACGAGGGCGTCGAGACGCTCCTTGCCACGGGCGACGAGCGCCACACGGAAACCCTCGCGGGCAAAGCGGCGCGCGACGGAGGCGCCGAGGCCCTTGCCGGCGCCGAAAATGGCGATCACCTTGGACATGGGATGTTCTCCCCTTCACTGTTCGGATTGCGGCGCGGTGGTGGGGTGGGGTGGAACAGGGTCCGGTTCATGTCGGACCGCCCGAGGGCGTCAGCCACGGGTGTTCCAGACCAGGGGCGCCCTGCGGATCCAGGTGTCGTCCTCGATCGTCTGGACGAGGAACTGGGCGAGGTCGGCGCGGTTGATCCGTGCGCCGGGCTTTTCGGTGCCGGCCTCGGCTGCCCGTACGGGGCCACTGAGGGGCTTGTCGGTGAGGGCGACGGCGCGGGCCAGGGTCCAGTCGATGCCGGACGAGGCGCGGACGACCTGGTCGAGGCCGGTGTGGTCCGCGAAGCCCGCCTTGATGTTCGACAGGTTGATGAACGCCTTGACCAGCGGGTTGAGCCGGGTCCAGTCGTCGCCGGCGCCCTGTGTGGACGTCAGCACGATGCGGGGTATGCCCTGTTCGCGCATGACGGTGAGCGTGTTGCGGGCGGCGTCGGTCATGAACGTCGGCGGGCTGACCGGCTTGGCCCACGGGTTGTCGGAGGCGCGGGCGTTGGCCAGCGCGCTGATCACCCCCTGGGTGCCTTCGGCGGCCCGGCGTATGTCGTCGATGTCCGCGGGCGTGCCCTGGATCAGCTCGACGCCGGCCGGTGCCTGCACCGTGTCGGGGTTGCGGACCAGGGCGCGGACGCGGTGGCCGCGCCGGACCGCGTGCTCCAGGACGTGGACGCCGGTGCGGCCGCTGCCGCCGAGGACCAGGAGGTTGCTCATGGTGATCAAACGCCTTTCGGGCAGTTCAGGGGTGGATCAGGCGGCCTGTCGGCCGGTCAGGGCAGAGCCCAGGCGGCGGGCCTCGTCGTGCGCCTTGGTCATGGACGCCTCGTGCACCGGCAGCAGCGGGGCCATCATCGGCACGTACGGGGCCATGGTCAGTTCGGGCAGGACCGTCGTCAGGTCGAGGCCGAGGTTGGCCGGGTGGCCCAGGACGGTTTCCAGCGTCGGCACCAGGTGGTCCATGCCGTGCTTGGGGGCGCCGGGGCCGTAGCCGCCGCCGCGTGCGGAGATCACCGTGGCGGGGCGGCCGAGGGTGGGAGGGGGTCCGTCGAAGCTCAGGGTGCGCCCGGCGACCATGATCTGGTCCAGCCATGCCTTGAACACGGACGGCATCGTGAGGTTGTACATCGGCACGGTGAACAGGTAGGCGTCGGCGCCGAGGAACTCCTCGATCAGCTCGTCCTGGACCTCCAGGGCCTTCGCCTGCTCGGGGGTGTGCTCGGCGGGGTCGGTGGTGCGGGCGGTGATGCCCGCCGCGCTGAGGTGCGGGGCGGGGGAGACGGCCAGGTCGCGGTGGACGACCGCGCCCTTCCACTCCTCACGGAAGGACCGGGCGACCTGACGGGAGACGGATGCCTCGTCGAGCGAGGAGGCGTCGATGTGCAGCAGGTAGGACATGGAGAACTCAGCCTTTCGAAACGATCAAGGGTGGGTCGGGGGGCGGATCGTGGGGTGAACGGTGGAGGTCAGCTGCGGGCCGGTACGGCGCAGCCGTCGGGGCCGCAGACCGCAGCGTCGCCGCCGGTCGTCAGGGTGAGCGGGTGGGATGCGTCCCAGGCCGTGCGCAGCACGTCGAGAAGACCGTCGCTGTCCTGCGCGCCGGGGATGGCGTACCTGCCGTCGACGACGATGAAGGGCGCGCCGGCGGCGCCCAGGCGCTGGGCGCGGGCGGCATCAGCAGCTACGAAGCCTGCGGTTCGTCAGCGTTGGGATCAGCGCTTCCAGCCGACCCGAGCAAGGTCCAGTCGTGCTTACGCGAGAACTCTCGGAACTCCTCCGAATCCAATTCCATCGCCTTACCCTTGGCTTGAAGCTCAACCATATCTTCGATGAAGTGCTCGAAACCTCCGGGAACCGAGATTTGCAGAAGACGCGGCACGGTCTCCCCTACCGTCTTAACCGCATGGGGAATCCCTGCAGGCAGGAACATAAAACTACCCGGGCCGACCTCATGCTGCTCGTCGTCAAAGGTCACCCGTAGCGTGCCTTCCAGCAGGAAGAAGAGTTCGTCAGCGGTGTCGTGGATGTGGAGTGGGAGGTCGTGGTTCACCGAGACCTCAAGGACTGAGTACTGGCCGTCGGTATGGGCGGCGCCCGCTTTGAGCAAGTAGATCGGTGCGATGTTGACGCGAGTTTCCAGACCCTCGCCTGGTCCAAGTTTGATGAATCGAGCCTTCTGCGAGGATCGATCGGAATTGGTCTGCTCTGCATTCATCTTTGGAACTCCTTTTCTCGTGATTCGATCACTTGCGCAACGCCGGTGGGGCGGTCAGGGCGGAGCAGTAAGAAGTGGGGGGTGACCGGTGGAGGTCAGCTGTGGGCCCGTACGGCGCAGCCGTCGGGGCCGCAGACCGCAGCGTCGCCGTCAGTGCCGAGGGTGAGCGGGTGGGACTCGTCCCAGGCCGTGCGCAGCACGTGGAGAAGGCCGTCGCTGTCCTGGGCCCCGGGGATGCCGTACGTGCCGTCGACGACGATGAAGGGCGCGCCGGTGGCGCCCAGGCGCTGGGCGCGGGCGGCATCGTCGCGGACGTGGCGCTGGTAGCGGTGCTCGGTGAGCGCCCGGCGGGTACCCTCGCGGTCCAGGCCGATCTCCTGGCCCAGGTCGAGCAGGGCGTCCATGCTGAAGACGGGGCGGGCCTGGCCGAAGTAGGCGCGGAAGATCGCGTCCCAGGCTTCGCGGTTCTTGCCCTCGGCGGAGGCGTGGGCGAGGAACTCGTGCGCCAGGTCGGTGTTGCCGACCAGGTTGTCCAGCACCTTGTAGGGGGTGAGTCCCTCGGCCTCGGCCAGGGCCTCGATCCGGCGCGTGGACGCCTCGGCCTGGGAGCCGCCGATGCCGTGCCGGCGCAGCAGCGCGTCACGGACGCTGAACGTCTCATCCACGGGGAACGAGCTGCTCAGCGGGAACGAGTGGTGGACGACCTCCACCTCGTCGCCGTGCTCGAACCGCTCCACAGCCCGGTCCAGACGGTGGCTGCCCAGTCCGCACCAGGGGCAGGTGACCTCGGCCCAGACCTCGATCTTCATGACGCGCCTCCCATGCCTGCGCTTTGATTCTTACGTTTTGTTCGTAGCGCCATGATGGGCCAGTATGGAAGTCGATACAAAAGGCACATCGGTGTTCGTGCCGGAGAGGAATGTGCGTCATGGAGGTCACCGGCAGTTCGGGCGGCGCGGCGGCGGTGGGGCCGTGTGCCCGCATCCCCGCCGAGCACATGGAGTTCATCCGGCAGGTCCTCGACCGCGTCGGCGACAAGTGGAGCCTGCTGCTCATCGCGGTGGTGGAGGCCGGCCCGCTGCGCTACACCGACCTGCTGCGCCAGGTCCCCGGAATCTCCCAGCGGATGCTCACCCTCACGCTCCGCCAGCTCCAGGAGGACGGTCTGATCACCCGCACCGCGTACGCGGAGGTTCCACCGCGCGTCGAGTACGCGCTCACCCCGTTGGGGCGCGGCCTCCACGAGATCGTGACATCCCTGATCGGCTGGGCCGCCGACCACCACGACGAGATCCGCGAGCACCGGGCCCGCGCTGCGGCACCAGCAGCCCGGTCCTGACCGCAGGATCAGCGATCGACTGTCGGCGTCGGGTGCAGCGCGGATGCCCGACGCATCGTCTAGATAGATCACGTCGGGCCAACATTGACACACTGTGTCATCTGATGCATGTTGGGCCACATGCCGAGAGCGAGCGGACCGTCGGCCAGGTCCTCTTCACCGGGGTCGACAGCGGCTTCGGTCCGGGCCGGATGCACGTACCGATGGCGAACACCGCACTGTCCGGCCTCGGCAACCATGACGCCGACGCGCCCGGCGCACCGGGAGCCGCCCCCGACAGTCGGGCGCCTCGCTGGGCAGACCCTGCTGAACACCCTCGTCACCACGGCGGTGGCCGGTCCCATGGCCATTCGAGGCGTCTCGCCGGGCAACCAGGCCAACGGCGCCGTCACCGTCGCCACGGTCCAGCTGGGGACCGGTGTGGAGCAGACGGCCGCCGTTCGTCCGCATGTCGGCTGACTCGTCAGAGGGCTGGCACGAGTCGACCACGGCCGAGCCGGCATTCACGCACTAGGGAACGAGAGCGAGCAGTGTTCAAAGAAATCATGGGTCTCCCCCTGCACCCGCTTGCGGTGCACGCGGCGGTAGTGCTCATCCCGTTGCTGGCGCTGGGCGCTGCTGGATACGCCATGCTGCCCCGGTTCCGCCCCCAGTTGGGCTGGGTGGTGTGGGTGCTCGCGGTGGTGACTCCTCTCATGGCGATCGTCGCCCGGGAGTCCGGTGAAAGCCTGCAGGAGGTGGTCACCGAGAAGCACTACCCGAGCAGCGTGCTTCACAAGGTGGCGCAACACGCGGACTACGCCGACACGTTGCAGCTTCTCAGTCTGGGACTCGGTATAACGACCATTCTGTTGTTGCTGCAGGTTCGATCGAAGCGCGGAGCCCGTATGCCACGCTGGGCGCCTGCGGCGCTCGTGGTCGTCGTGGTGGGCCTCTCCGGCCTCAATCTCGTCTACTCGTACCTGGCCGGCGACTCGGGCGCCAAGCTGGTCTGGACCGGCGTGCTCTGACGCGCCGTCGGGCTTCGGTGGCGGTCAGGCAGTTCGCCGCCGTCCACGCAGGACGGGGTGGCGGTGGACGGCCTGACCAGAAACGCCGGAGTGGTTCGAACCGCTGCCCGGGGCCTGCGAATGGGGGCCCGGGCCGAGGGCGTGACGGGCGGCTGATCGTCGCGACCAGCTCCACACCGGTCTGGCCTTCGACGGCATTCAGCGTCCGTGGGAGCGTCGAGGCGGCTGCTCCGCCGCCCGCCAGTGCCCCGGTCGTCCCGTCCGACCTCGCTCCGCGGTGCTGAGAAGCCTCATTGCCGTTCTCACCGAGTTCGCGCCGGGTGCTGACATGCGCGGCCGCTGGGGTACCGGGGGAGACGGGCGGGACGTCGGCGATCACCAGCGTCGGTGCCGAATCCGACGCCTTTGGCGTGCGGCGGCGTGGGTCTGTCGAGGGTGCGGGCGACCCGTGCCTACGTCGGTGCCGCGCGGTCAGTGCAGGTCCCGCCGGAAAGTTCTCGGGGTGGGCGAGCTGGCTGCCGGTTTCCATGCGCTGCCCGGCGCGTCCCATGGACTACTTCTCCTCGGAATACGAACGACGCGCATTGGCCGCTGTTCGGAGGTTCGAGGAACCCCGCCCGACGCCACCACGGCACTCGCGGCCTGCACGCGGCCGCGACGGCGCTTGTGGACCCACACAACGCAGAACAGCGCCACAGCAACGGCGGCAAGCAAGGCGGCGCCGATCAGCCGCGCCGAGTGCAGGACCCTGGTCGCCGCCGTGCCGACGAAGTAGCCGAGGAGCACGTTACCGGTGCCCCAGACCAGCGATGCGTGCCGCGCTGTAGAAGAAGAAGCGGCGGTACGGCATGCCGGACGCTCCGGCGGCGAAGGGCAGGAAGGCCCAGATGACTCCGACGAACCTGCCGGTGAGCACGGCGGTTCCGCCGTGACGCGTCAGGAACGTCTGGGCCATGCCGCTCCAGCTGTCGGATCAGAGCCGGCGCGCCAGCCAAGTGCCCGGATGCCGTTCGCAACGTCGGCCCAGCGCGTAACCGAGGCCAGGGGCCGCCGACCTGACGGTCGGCGGCCCCTCAAGCATGTCTCATACTCCCCACCCTCCCCACACCGTCCGAAACCGGAACAAGTGAAGAGAAGCAGCTCTGGCCGATTTTCAGAGTCTCATCACCGTTCGGAGCCGTGAGGCCGAGGCACGGCAGCACACACTCCTCAGGGCACTCCCCCACCGCTGCCGCTGTATGCGGGCCGAAGATGGGCCTTGGGTCATGCCGAAGGGGCGGGTGCGTAGACCACACCGGTCAGCTCCTCGGACAGCACCCACAGGCGGCGTGCGGTGTCAGGGTCCTCCGCCGCAGGGTCGGGGCGGACGACCGTGGGATGTCCGCGCAACTCCTTCCATCCGTCGGGGCCGAAGAACTGCCCGCCCTCGACGTCCGGTGCCGTCGCGGCGTGCAGTTGGGGGAGCGTGCCGATCTCGACGTCCTGGGCGAACAGCCGGTTGACGAGGGCGCCTCCCACCCGGAACAGGCCGGTCGGGCCAGTTTGCTGGAGGTTGGTGGCTGTGATCCCGGGGTGTGCGAGCAGGCTGCGTACCGGGCTGTCGGCCGCGCGGAGCCTGCGGTCGAGTTCCAGACCGAAAAGGACGTTGGCGAACTTCGACTGGTCGTAGTACTTCACGCGCTGGTACTTCCGGGCGCCGGAGAGGTCGTCGAAGTGGATCTGCCCGCCGTGATGCCCGATCGAGCTGACGGTCACCACACGCGGGTCACGCCCCTGCCGCAGCAGGTCCATGAGCAGGCCGGTGAGGGCGAAGTGGCCGAGGTGGTTACCGGCGAACTGTGACTCGTGGCCCTGGGGGCTCAGCGTTCGGGGTGGCGTCATGACACCCGCGTTGTTGATCAGGACGTCGACCTGCAGGGCGTCGTCGTGCGCGCGGGCGGCGAACGCCTTGACCGAGTCCAGATCGGCGAGGTCGAGATGGCGCATCTCAAGGCTTGCGTCGGGATCGGCGGCGCGGATGTCGGCGACGGCCCGGCGGCCCTTGGCCTCGTTGCGTACGGCCATGACGACGTGCGCACCGTGCCGCGCCAGGTGGCGAGTGGTGGCCAGGCCGAGGCCGCTGTTGGCTCCGGTGACGACGAAGGTCCGGCCCGTCAGGTCGGGGATGCGGGATGCGGTCCATTTGCTGTCTGACATGAGACCCAGACTGCCGTCCATGACACAGTGAGTCAATAAGGACCTGGAGGGACTCACCTGGCTCGGACTAGCATCGGTGTCGTGGGAGATGCGAAGACGGCCCCGGCGGCCAACATGGCGGAGCGCAAGCGCCTGCTCGTGCGCAGCGAACTGGCGGAGGCCGCGGTCAAGCTACTGGCCGACCAGGGATTCGAAGAGACGACGGTCGACCAGATCGTGGCCGCCGTGGGAATGTCACGCCGTACGTTCTCGCGCTACTTCGATTCCAAGGAAGACGTGATCGTGCACATGCTGGCGGAAGCCGGCGTGAAGTTGTGCGCGGAGCTGAACGCCCGGCCCGCCGACGAGCCGCCCGCGGTGGCGTTGCGTCGTGCCCTGTCGGTGTTCACCTCGATGAGCGTCGGCAATCCGGCCAAGATGCTGCGCGTGAGCAGGCTGATCCTCGACACCCCGGCCCTTCTGGCCCGCTTCCTGGAGCGGCAGTCCCAGTGGCAGGCCGAGATGACCGGCATCCTCGCCCTGCGCGCCGGACTGGACCCGGACGTCGACCTGCGTCCTGCCGTCGCTGCCGGTGTCGCCCTGACGGCCTTCCAAGCCGCCCTGCGCCGCTGGGTGGACAGCGACGGCAGCGAAGGCCTAGACGAGGTCGTCGATCAGGCTCTTGCCCTGGTTGGACCGGTGATCGAACTCGGAGTCGATGCGGGCTGACCGACTCCGAACTGCATATCGGCCCGTCACAGGGCGACTGGTCAACGCGGAGAAAAGCCCGGCTGTGGGCTGGATCCTGTGCGTCCTGCCAGGTTGGAGAACGTGGGCATGCCGAGGTCGATGGTGCGCTGACGAGTCTTCTCCGCGTCGAGCTGGGCGAGCTTGTCCTGGGCGCCGGCGAGGCTGACCTCGAGTCCTTCGATCTCGCCCAGCCATCCTTCGCGTTCGGCTTCGGTGATCCGGGCGAGAAGGTTGTCGCGGATCTCCGTCAGGCGGGCACGCTGGGCAGGGTCGGGGCGGAGCAAGGAGCAGCGGATGCAGGCGTGCTCGTGGATGCAGGGAGTTCCGAATGCGCGTCCGCAGATGCCGATCGAGAGCTTCCGCTTCTCGAAGTGCCCGAGGAACTGGTCCCACTCTTCGGTGGTGGGCGTCCGGTATTCCTCCGCCGGCCGCAGGGCCCGACGGCGGGCGATGAAGGCTCGATGGGCTTCGATCGCATCGTGGGGGTAGATCGCGTTGTAGCCCATCGTGGTGTTGATGTCCTTGTGGCCGCAGATGATCTGGGCGATGTGCGGGGGCATGCCGTTGGCGATGGCGTCGGTGACGAAGATCCGGCGAAAGTCGTGCGGCTGGAAGCACAGGGGCTTGCCGTTCTCGTCGATCAAGCCGGTAGCGAGCAAGGCTTCGTTGAGGGCCTTGCGGATGCTGGCCGGTGAGACGGGCCAGCGGCGGCCTGCGGATTCCCATTGGAATAGCAACGGCAGGGGTGGGTTCCAGAGCCTCTCCCGGTCATCGAACGATGCGACCAGGGGAATTGCTCCGGTGCGGTCACGAACGCGCCAGACAATCGTGCTCAGGACGTCGGCGAGTTCGGGGCTGACGAGCAGTGCTCGCTCCTCGTCGGTCTTCGAGGGCGCGATCTGCAGCAGCGGGACGATCTCTCCGGTGCTGGGGAGTTGGTATTGCGTGATGCTGTGATGGCTGATTTCGAGCATTTCCTCGATGCGGACGCCGGTGTGGCGGAGGAACTCCACTGCGGCCCAGGCCCAGAAGGCTCGGTGCTCGTCTTGGGTGAGGTTTCGGCGGCGTCCTTGCTGGTCCCAGGCTGATCGGGTGAACCGCGTGATCCGTGCGGCCGACGACTTCGGCTTGATGAACGTCTCGCCGAGGACGGTGAACTCCTCACCTGGTTCGGCCTGTTGCAGGGCTTCCAGCCGTGCTCGTGCATCGTGGAGGCGCTTGGTGACGAAGTCGACCAAGGTGGGCAGCACTGGAAGCCGCTCGCGCGTCCGTCTCCGGGATCGTGACTGTCGCTGCTTTTCGTGCTTGGCCGTCCGGGTCTCGTCCGCGCTGATGGGGCAGCGGACGGCCCAGGGGCCCCAGCGGGCGGGATCCTCCGCGGCCCATTGTGCGAGGTCGAGGTAGAACGCGCGGATGAGCATCAGGACCGAGATGTAGGAGATCCTCGGCTTGGTGCTCTCAATGACGCTGCCGTCGGGTTGTTTTCTGTGCTTGGTGATGGTGCGGAAGCGCTCCTTCCAGGCGGTGGCGACGTCAGCTGGCAGGTCGATGGAGTCGATCCCCGGGTGGTGGCGTTCCAGGTCGGCCCAGAAGTTGTGGGCCAGCGCCCGGGAGAGGTTTTGCAAAGTGCTGTAGTCGACGCTGGGCTGTCGTTCCTTGAGGTAGTCGACGATCAGGTTGCGGACGGGACGGCTACGCAGTCGGAAGCGGTCCACGAGTTGCTCGACGGTCAGCTGGCCCGGTCGGAGGTTGCGCAGACGCAGGCTCACCGGTGCGTCCTCGGGAAAGATCCCCAGTTGGCGAAGCCAGCTGTAGAAGTGGGTGTGGACAGAGCCTTTGTGACGGACGTCGTGCTCGATCAGCCGGAGTTCGAGGCAGTCGCCGACCGTGATGTCGTCGATGCCGCCGCCCTTGGCGATCATGATGCGGATGATCTGGCTCTGCGCAGTCGCGGCATTGGTCGAAGCCCAGACCTCTTCGCCCAGGAGACCGGCGAGCTTGGCGAAGCCCTCGGGATCGCGGTGGTCGGCGACCGCGGTGCGCAGGTGCAGCGACGGCCGCATCGCGACGAGCCACGGGAGTTCCGGGCGGATGATGTCGTACGCGAACAGAATGAGCTTGCCCGAAGCCAGCTCAGACCGCTTGGCGCTGGAAACCGGACGGCCCTGACGGTCCGTCCAAGCGGTGCCGGTGGACATCCACTCGGCCGGATCCAGACTCGGGGCCGGACTGGCCTGCCAGCGTTCCTGCCAGGTGGAGCCGGGGAAGTTTTCCAGCCAGGTCAAGATGGCGACCGCTCCGCGCCGCCGAGTCGACCACTTATGGCTGCCGTCCTGGCCTCGGCGAGGCAGCGGCATGCGGTCGATGATCTCCTCGCGGGACCAGGTCGTCGCTGGCCAGCAGGCAGCTGGTTTCCGCGGCGGGAACTGCTGCAACAGCGCAGCCTGGGCTTCCCCGGTCATGTCGGTGATGGCCACCGGGTCCGGGCGTGTGGTGTGCGCGGTGGCCGTCGTCATGAACGGCCTCCGAACAGGACGCTCAGGGACTCGGGGTTGTAGCCCGGTGCTGGCGGCGGAGGAGTCGGCTTCTGCTGACGGCGCTCGAAGTGGGCAAGGACGCTGCGGACGACTTCTTCCTGGCTCGGGTTGAGATACCGCTGAGTGGTGCTCAGGCTCTGGTGGCCAAGGACCCATTGCACATTGACGAGGGGCATCTGCGGGTCCTGAGCCATGCGGTAGGACGCGGTGTGCCGAAGATCGTGAAGCGTCCAGTTCGAGCCCAAGAGCTCGTTCGCGCGAAAGAACATCGCCCGCGCGGCGTGATACTCCAGCGGCCGCCAGGGACGTCGCAGAGTCCACCACAGCGGCTCCCGCCGGCCGCGAGGAAGCCCTCGCCGCCATGCCTCCTCCTGGTAGAGGCGGAGCCAGACGAAGGCGTCGACAGAGACGGGAAGCTGCTGGTAGTCGCGGCTGCCCTTGCGGACGACTCCGATGAGCTGTTCGCCCGGCAGCGGGTCGGCCTGCCTCGTGGTCAGCAGTTCGTCGGCGCGGGCCCCGGTGGAAACCCAGAACGCCAGCAGGGCTCGATCGCGGTGATACTTCAGTCCCGCGAAGAGCTGGTCGAACATCTCATCCGGCACCCGTCGCGGGATGCGGTCGGGGACTTTCGGCCGGTAGCGGCCCCGTCGCTCACCCCGGAACGGCTCCCGAGGATTGTGATGGGCATGGCCCCGACGCCCATGGTGTGACCGATCCAAGGGGAAGGGATTGATGATCGGGCCCGTGCCCTCATCCAGGTGGAAGTCGTAGAAGCCCCGCAGCACCGTCTCCGCATGCGCCCGGGTGGTGGGCGCATACTTCGTTCCCGGTGACGGCTTGCCGGTGATGGGATTCGGCGTACCGGGTTCTGGCCTCGTCGCCGACGGAGGGCTGGGGGTCGTGATCCCACGTTGCTTGAGTCGCCAATGAACGCGAACCGGCTTGTCGGCGATCTGCATCCAGCGGGCGAAGTCCCGCGCTTCCACCCTGGTCGCGCGGTCCCATTGCACATCCAGGGCCCACAGGAACCGCCACCACCGCAGCAAGTCCAAGGCGTACGACCGGATCGTCGTCATCGGCAGTCCCCGAGCCTGCAGGTCTGCGAAGTACACGGCGGTCGCCTCGATGCGCTCGCCCTCCGGGCCGAGCAGCCGGTACGGCTCCCACGGATCTCCCGTTTCAACTAACCGACCAATCTCAGGCAGCACAAAAGCCGCCAAGTCCCTCTCAGGGAGTGCTGGTTCAGGCATAGCCTGGGAAGCTAGCAGGACCCCACCTGACCTGCCACTTTTTCCTCACTAGTTCAGTCAACTCACCGAAGTGGTTATGGGGGTGGATGTTCTTGCGGTTGAACGGGTCTGGCTTGCCCCTGGGATGGTGTCATCGCCACCGGACGGGTCAACCGTCGTGGGACGCGAACCACTTCTGGGCGCGGGCCACGTCGTGGAGGTAGGGGGTGTCGGACTGCAGAGCTGATCGTTCGGTTTCTTTGGCGGCGGCGAGGACCCAGCCCATGGGGTAGTCGAACGGGGCATCAAGAATGGATGCAGCGGTGTCGGGTTGGCTGGTGAGGAAGGCGACGTGTGTGAGGTCGTGCGGGCCGTAGGCTTTCAGGCCTTCCAGGAGGGCCGGTGAGGGGGTTGCTTTCATCCGGTCGGACAAGGCACGCAGGGCGGGCCAGGCGGCGCTGCCGTAGCGAGCCATGTCTGTCAGTGTCGATTCGTCCAGAACGGACAGCGCCCGACGGTCGTGGGCGTAATGGGTGAGGAGGTTGACGGTGGCCAGGCTGCGGTCGGCCGCGGTGGCCAGTATCCTTTCCGGCAGACTTCGGCCGAGGGGTGAAGCCCCCAGGCGGCTGGAGCTCATGCGCAGTGCGGACAGCCTCTCGTCAGGCAGCTTGCTGATCGCGTCGTCCACATGCTCGAGATGTTCGAAGACGACATCCTGATCGGCGGTGTTGAGCAGCGCCAGCACCCAGACGGCACGCGACAGCGGGTCCGCGTAGGTGGTGAACGTGTCCGTCCACCAAGGGCCGTTCGCGCGGTTGTGGCGTACTTCCTGCAGCAGGCGTCCGTAGTCCGGTCGGGAGCCGAAGCACTCCGAGCCACGGGTGAGGTCACCGCCGGTCAGAAACCTATGGGGATCGGTGGCAGCGCCGATGACGGCGATCTCGGCGGCCAGCCAGCACGGCCCGAACAACTCGCTGACGGCACGGGCAGTGTTCCCCCAGATCGAGGTCGTGGCGGCTTGCCCCCGGGTGGCCTTCGACGCCTGCTGCAGGAGGCCCAGACGTGCATCCCTTTCGCGCAGGCGCCGGAACACCACCGGCCGGCTGTGGGTGGGGTTCCGGGGTCCGCCCCTATCGGCCATGTCTTCCTGCGGGGTTGAGCCTTTGCCCACGAAGTATTCGGGCCGCAGCACGCGCAGCAGATCGCCTGCGTATCCGGGGACGGGGTTCGTGATGTCGCTGGCGTGGCCGTCGAGGACTGCTTGGAGCATTTTCTGTTCTGTCGGGGAGCCGGCTTCCGGGACGGCGCCAGCAGCGAGGGCCGCCACCACCGTGTCCGTGCCCGCCAGGGCGAGATGGTTCAGCACCGCGGCGCTGGTGCGGTGCAGGCTCTGGCTGGCTGAGGCGATGTCCAGCCAGGTGCGCTCGCTGTTGGTGCTGGCCGCGGCGAGCATGCGTGTCTGCCACCATGCGTCGAAGGCCGCGGGGTCGTCCAGGTGCCATGCGAGCCGGATACGTTCAGCGGTTGCCCGGGAGGCGGGTTCCTTGGCTACAAGCGCTCTCAGTTCGGCTGCCAGGTGGTGTCCGCCGCGGTCGCCGGCGACATCGGGCAGCTCTCCGGTGCGGGTCAGACCGTGGTGGATGAGGCGGACACTCAGGTCGTCGAGGAAGAGTTCGGCCGCCCGGTTCTGGGAGCGCATCCGGCCGATGAATACGCCATCGGCCATCAAGCTCCAGGCAGCAGTGCGGACCTGGCTGGGATGCAGGCGGGCGTCGCGTTCCTCTTCCAGCACCTCGACCATGCCGCCGAGTTCGTTGGGGCTGGCGAATCCCGCGTAAAAGCGCAGGGTGTTGAGCCAGTATCCGCGCCTGACCATGTTGCGCAGGACAACTCCGGTGTCAAAACCGCGCTGGTCGGCGCCAGCGTACTCGTAGAGGTAGCGGGCTGCGAAGTATTCTCGCAGCGGCTGCACGTCGAACTCGAAGGTTCCCTGCATCTTGCTGGTCAGGGCCCAGACCCGGTCGGTGACGGCAGTGAACAAGTCGCTGAACATCGACTCGTCCTTTTGCACATCGAAGAGGTAGATCATGATGGCCTTCTGCAGCTCCCGGGTGGGCATCTGGCCGTTGCCGCTTTCGGCCTCGGCGCGTGCCTGCAGATGCCATCCCAGATACGAGGTCACCTCCTCCAGGTCGGCGCGGTGCTCGTGCACAGTCGGTGTCTTTTCCGCCTCCCGGTCCAAGAAGGTCTCCATGTAGGAGGTGTAGAGCGCGGTCCGGCTGTTGGGCACCGAGTTGGCGCGTCGCTGCATGAGGTACAGCAGGATCGTCAGCTGCATGGGGTTGTCGGCGAGCTGGGCGATATGCGGCTCTGCGGAGCGGTGTTTGAACGTGCGCTCCAAGTCGGCAAGGTCCGAGCCCGATATGCCCCGGGCACGTGCCCATTTACTCAGGTAGGTGCTGCGCAGCTCGGGGCTGAGGCGTCTCAGGGCGATGGTTTCAAACAGCGCGGCGGACGGTTCAGCCAGCTCGGCTGCGTTGGGCCGGGTGGTGACGATCACCTGGGCGCTGAGTGCAGTGCGCAGCCGTGCGGTGAAGGTATCGATCTCGTCGACGACACGTTTGCGCGTACTGCTGCGGGCTACTTCGTCGAGTCCGTCGAGGACCAGCAGGACGGGCAGCCTGGCCAGGAGATCGTGCACGACGGCGGTGTCGGCGGGCATGCCCCCGCTACGGGCCATGAGGAAGACGGCGAGGAAGTGCTCGAGTTGTCCGTCCGCGCGCAGACGTTTCCTGGCGGTTCCCTCGTCATCACCGAAGGGATCCTGTCCTGCCAGCCAGGCCGCGTAGTCGCGCAGGTCGATACGCAAGGAGATACGCGGATTGGCCATGAGGTCATGCGTGGCCTGGCTGACGGTGCCGTCGGCCTCGTTCAGATAGACGGCACGGTGGCGCTGGCATACGTACTGGCTCAGAGTGGACTTACCCTGGCCAGGTTCCCCGCGGACCAGGGTGAAGGGGCGGCGGGCGCGCAGCAGGTACTGGGCGGCACCAGCCAATTCGTCGGGGTCCTGCCCGAACTCCAGTTGTTCGGGCAGCCCGCGCAAATTTTGCGGGTTGGACACTCGGAGGGCTTCGACGTCGATGAACAGGTCGTCCAGGTTGTGTGTGGTCAGTTCAACCTGCTTGAACTTGACCTTGGCGTCTTCCTCCCACTGGGCGGCGATCACTTTCATCACCAGCGTCCGCAGTGCGTGGTCGTGGGCTGCGGCTTCGGCGCCGTGGATGAAGTACCGCACCAGGTCATGGCCGGCCAGCATGTCGGAGTAGGCCCACTTCAGCTCCGTGGGAGCGGCGTCCACACGCGCGTCGATGTCGGAGCGCCACCACACCCGCATGGGGATACTGAAGTCATGGGAGTGCCGGGCCAGTTCGGCGTCCAGACGGTCCATTGTTCCCCGGCCCGGAACGGCTGTGCCCGCCACCGACGTCATCAGGATGTACGTGGTCGCGCCGTCGGCCACCAGTCGGCGGATATTGTCCGCTTCCTCGGCCACAGCGCTGCTCAGCCAGGCCACCGGATTCTGCAGGGGTTTGCTGGTCCACTTCACCTGGTAGACGACCATCCCGTCACCAGCCTCAGTGCGGGTCATGTCCCGTCCGCCGTCGGAGTGCCCCACCGGATAGCAGCGGGTGTCGGGGTAGACGTGCGTGAGCAGTGCAGCGCACAGTCGCTGGAACGTCTTCTCCGTCAGCCGCTCGTAAAGGTAATTGCCCTGACCCGCATTGGCATCGGCCACGCTGCTCCCCCACCCAAGTACCCATAAAATGTACGGATGTTCCAGCCTAGAGGCTGCCTGTGACAACAGTTCACGGACTCAGAGCGCGCCCGCTGGGCTCCCGTGCTTCCCCTTGGCTGCCCGCTTCGCACACGGCTGGGGCAGCTGTCCCGGCGGCTGCGGGACAGCTGCTCGGGCGTGCCAGAGGGTCGGTTTCGGGCATACGGTGGGACTTGCCAGCCGATGGATCGGCGATGCTTATCGGACCGGCGCGGAGCTTCGGGCAGGTCCACCCCAACGTCTGCTTCATCAGCCGGAATGTGTGCTCCAGGTCGAACCTCTGCAAGAACGTCTGCCAGCACACGTCGACGTCCTCGCTGCTCAGGCCGGTGGCGGACGACTACAGCCAGAGCGGCGACAGGTTGTTGCCGCCGGGCAGCGGATCGACCTCCTGGCGGATCAACGTCCTTCGGTCATGGGCATTTCGCCGCTCCGGTCGATCGATGCGGAGCGGGTGGTCGGGTGGATGCGGTCCCAGGCCATCGCACGAACGGTCCCGTACCCGTTGGTGACCTGCATCGTCGCCCCGTCCGGATCGCCCCATGTCGCCGGCCGTGCGAAGCGGAACTCCTTGCCGTACTTGGGCGGGCGCCCGCCCTGCGGCGGGGAGATCGATAGCACCGGGACCCGCTTGCACGTCACCCGGTCGGAGCGCATCCGCCCGAGGACCTTCGCCGGTAGCCCGTTCAGGAGGTAGGCCATGCGCGGGGCGTCGTATCCGGCATCGAGGTATGCGACGGTCGCGGCGACCGGCATGGGGCTGGCGGGCCCGCTCGCACAGCGGGCACAGTCCGACTGGCAGCCGTCGGTGTCGGTGTGTTCGGGGTCGACGTTCCTGCCGCATGAGGGGCACGGCCAGTGGGCCGCCAGCCGCTCTTCCAATTCGCGACGGGTCTCCTCCCACTCCCGTTGGCGCTGGGCCTCCCATGCGGCCCGGCGGGCGTCGCTGCGGGCGAAGTACTCGGCGTGTGTCGGTGTTGGTCAAGGCATCGTTCAGGGACTGCCACGCCGTGCAACCGAAGCGCCACCACACCGGCCCCTGCGGGCCCTTGGTTCGCAGCTGGTCGATGAGGCGGACCGCAGCCAGGATCTGTGCCGGGTCAAAGGCGGCCTGTGTCATGGCGTTCTGGGTGAAGCCGGTGCTGGTGGCCGCGATATATTCCCGACCTGGCAATCATCTCCGTTCATGGCCCAGCCCTGTACCGGAAGATGCACACCGGGTGGATCAGCCACCACACGGCGAGGCTGGCGGACGTTAGCCCGGACCAACCCCCGTGGCTGCAGCCGATGCGCTCTCATTCTGGCCGGGCCGCATCGCCGACCGTGTGCATGTGCCGCAGCCCCTGCCGGTACGAGTCGATCAGCCCGGTCTCGGCGTACGGGAGCCCGAGGTTGCGGCAGTGTTCCCGGACCAGAGGCTGTACGAGCCTGAGGTGGGGCCTGGGCATGTTCGGGAAGAGGTGGTGCTCGATCTGGTAGTTCAGCCCGCCGAGAAACCAGTCCGTGACCGGCCCGCCCCGGACGTTCCGCGAGGTCAGGACCTGGCGGCGCAGATGGCCCCAGCGCTCGCCCGCCGGGTCGGGCATGTCCATGCCCTTGTGATTAGGAGCGAAGGCCATTCCCAGGTGGAGCCCGAAGAGCGCCTGATGGAGCAGTGCGAACGCGACGGCCTTGCCTACTGGCAGGCAGGTGAGCAGCAAGGCGCCATAACCGGCCGCGTGCAGCGCCAGCAGCGCGCCCTCGACGGCCCGCTCGCGCACTGGCTGCCGCCGCAGGTCCCGGACACTGCTCACCTTCAGGGCGATGCCTTCGAGCAGCAGCATCGGGAAGAACAGCCAGGCCTGGTGACGGGTGACCCAGCGGGCGAATCCGCGTCGCACAGCGGCCTGCTCCGCGGTCCACACGAGTGCGCCGGCGCCGACGTCCGGGTCCTTCTCGATGTGGTTGGGGTTGGCGTGGTGCCGGTTGTGCTTGTCGTTCCACCACGCGTAGCTCATGCCCAGGAGCAGATTGCCGTGGAGGAGTCCGATGGTGCGGTTCGCCCGGCGGCCGACGGCGATCTGGGCGTGCCCGGCGTCGTGGCCGACGTAGGCGGTGCGGGCGGACAGGATGGCGAGCGGCGCGGCGAGCAGCAGCGTCCACCAGGTGTCCCCGGCGAGGACGAACCCTGTCAGCACGGCGGCCAGGGCGAGGAGGTTCACGGTGATCATCCGCGCGTACCAGCCCTTGCGACGCTCCAGCAGCCCCTGACCCCTGACCTTCCGCAGCAGGGGAGTGAACTCACTCCCCTGCTGCGCTGTGGCGCCGACGGGTGCGGTGAACACAGACCGCGCGGTGGTCTGAGACATGGAGGGCTCCGGTCCTGAATCGGTCAGCAATGCTCTGACCTGCTTAAACGTACGGATCGGGGGCCATGCGGCGCCATGGCGTCAACACCCCGGCGGCACGGGGGCCAGCCCTAGGATCCCGAAGGGGGTTAGCGACACCTCTGCCCCGGCCTCCAGACGACCACCGCACCGGAGCACCCGGGTCATGCCGCCCCGAGAGCCTGGTGATCTACGAACGGCTGGAGACCACCATGCTCCTGCTGCAGGGGGTGTGGGACGGAGAATTGGAAGAGATCCTGCTGGACGACCTGGCTTTCGCGCGGGGAGCCCTGCCACCGACCCGGCCGATGAGCTCACTTCGGTGGCGTGGAGGGGCATCCTGTTGTCCATAGGAGGGGGCTGGAGATGACCGAGAGCGAAGCATCCAAGCGTGCTATCGGGTACGAGAAGATGGCGCTCGGCTGGGCGAAGAAGGCTCAGGAGGGGCGCGCGGGGGCGGCGGAGTTGGCACAGACGTTCGCCACGCTGGCGATGTCCGCACGGATGGAACACATGCAGTGGCGCATGCGGGTTCTTGGTGACCAGTTCGAAGACGTGAAGAAGTCGATGGGCAGTCTCCGCCGCAAGCTGCCCGAACAGTGACGACCTTGAGGTATGGCCATCGGCGGGTGCGGCCGTCCAATGTGGGGCGGTGAGCGACAGGTACCCCACTGAGATCACTGACGAGAAGCGCCATGCCATGGACACGGCCCGGCGGCAGGGACTGCAGAAGGACCTGCGCGCCCTCGCTGCCAATACCCGGGCCGAGGCAGAAGGCCGGTACGCCGGCGCGGAGCCCTGGCAGGCCGGAGTCGGGCGGAGGCCCGGGCCGACATCGGCTTGTGGCAGCGGCAGTGCGTCACGTAGGCGCAGCTGTGGAAGAGCGCGAGTGCATGGTCTGGCTCGGAGTGCCGGCGGATCGTCTTGTTCGCTTTTTACGGCCGCTCCTCTGTGGGCAGAGTCGGCGCAAACAGCGGCGGGCCCGTCCTTCACGGTGAAGGCCGAGCCCGCCGAATGTGCGGCACAGGGCTACTACTGGGTCTGGAGGGCGCCGCGGTCTATGAGGCCCTGGATGTAGAGCGGCCAGTCCCGCTCCAGGCTCGTTGTGATGGCGACGTGGACGTCGCGGCGGACCTGCGGGGTGACGTGTTCGACGTCGCCGTTCGGATAGTACAGGCGCAGGCCCTGGCGGCTGGCGTCGCACAGGATGGCGTGGGCCTTCTGCATCAGCGTCAGGTAGAGCTGCGGGACCGGCGCGTTGACGAGCTCGTCGATGGCGGCCTCATAGTCGATGCCCAGGTCCGCCCAGTCCTTTCCCTGCTTGTCGAGCCAGAGGGTGACGTCGGAGAAGAAGACCGCCTTCCCCGGCCCGTCGGCGGGCTCGCGGGCCAGCGCGCCCGCGAGGTCGAGCGCGATGCCGGCGCCCTTGCTGACGAGACTGCGGGGGATCATCTGCGGGGCGATGGCCAGGGCACACTCACCCCAGCCGTCGCGGGTCTCCGCTGGCCAGGGCAGCCCCAGTACGAGCCAGCCGTCCGGTTCCAGCAGCGAGTTGCTCACCGTGTCTTCCCCTCGGTGGTGATGGTCGGTGTTCCGCCTGATCCTTCCGGCTGGTTGCGATGACGGACAAGACGCCCTCCGGCCGCTGCATCTGCCTTGAACCTGGCCTCTTCCTTTCGGCTATCGCGTGGAGAAGAGGTGTCGTCGTCTCCGGACGGCTTGCCCGCCTGGACTGACCTGCGAGAACAGTCAGTGTCTGATTTGAGGGGCTCCCACCTCCGGTCGCACCTTCGGTCCCCCGCTGGAGGCAACCGTCCGGCCAACGGTTCAGCCGCCTGCCGGTGCAACCCTCTGCGCGGCCGTCGCGGGCTGCGGAAGACGCAGCGCGGGCCAGCCGGGTCCCACCGCCAGGCCGACCAGACGGCGGCGTCGGCGAACGGGCCGGAGCGCTCCTCGATCATCGCGAGGACCTGGGCGCGGGCGGTGTGCACGGCCTGGTGCTCGGTGTCGGAGACGATGCCGAGCCGCCGCACGTGGGCATACTCGTCTTCGTCCTTCCACTGGTCAGGATCGACGACCAGGTGCACAGTCAGGTCGAAGGTGTCGAACCCGACCGGCGTGCGGTGGGTGGGCTGCTCGAAGTTGACGTACCAGCTCCAGCGGCATAGCACTGGAGTGCGTGTAGGCACTGGGATCCTGGCTGCTCCTCCTCCGGGCCATGTGGCGGGCCGGGCGCGGCTCTGGCCGCAGCAAGGCTGCTCGGCGCGCAGCTGGAGCGGGCAAGTGGGCGGCCCCAGCGCGGCCCTGGCGGCGTCATCCTTGCCGCCCGGGCGGCAAGCTCACCACCGCCAAGCTCCAGGCACTCGCCGATCTCGGACTCGGGTGGGCGGCAGCGTAGCCGTCGGAGCCCGTGGCTATGCGTGTGAGTCGGCCACGGGTTGACGAAGATTGAGATACTGCCTCCTCTTTGAGACGGGGAGGCCTGGTTGATCATCTTTGATACGAACGCGGTAAACCTTCTGCCGCCTGAAGGACCGCGTGCAGACATCATCCGGAAGTTGCGGCAATCGCGCCATCACAGAGTGGCTGTGCCGTGGATGGTGTTGGAGGAGATGGCCGCCCACCAGGCGCACCTCTACCCGGTCAAGCACCAGGCTGTCCTGAACACCCTGGCGAAGCTGCGAGACATCCTTCCCTGGGAGCCGGAAAACTCGCTGGAACCGCTGGACCTGGAGCGCTTCCTGGATCACTGGCGGGAGGTCTACGGAGAGATCTTCGAGGTGATCGAGACCAGCGACGGAGTCATCCGCAGGGCGTTCCAGCGGGAGGCGATGGCCCTGCCTCCGACGAAGCGAGGCAAGGCCCACTCCGAGGGCGGCCGCGATGCGGCGATCTGGTTCTCCGTCCTGGAATTCCTCGAACAGAACCCGGACCAACACGTCCACCTCGTCACGAACAACAGCACGGATTTCACCGACGGGACCGGCTACCCGTACCCGATGAACGAGGACATCCGCGGCATGGAACACCGGCTCACCTTTCTGCAGGACTTCGACCAGGTCGTCTCCCAGTTCACCAAAGAGGTGTCCGGGACGGACGCGGAGGCCGCCGCAGGTGAGCTCCTGAGGTCACTGCCTGTGCGGGAGCGGGTTTCTCAGACAGCCGTAGAGGTTCTCATCTCCCCCACCGGATTCGCCGGCTTGGGGACCGCCGGCGTCGGGGTGGAGTGGCATGAGTGGCTCGCCTCACCCGAGGTCGATCTCCTCAGCGTCACGGACGTGACGGGACACGAGATTGAAGGCGAGGTCTGGTACACGGCCAAGGCCGGCTGGCTGCTGTACGGTCTCGCCCTCAACGGAGAGGAAGCAAGCGCCCGCTACATCGCCTGCGTGTGGCACATGAAGGTCCTCTTCTCTACAACCGAGGGCGATGAGACACCAACTCTTCTCGCAACAGAAGAGCCCTCGCCACCGGACACTGACGACGAACCGTGCATGAGGATTCTGCAGGGCCTCAAGAAGCGAGTCACTGGCGTTGCCGCAGATATGAAGCAGAATCTCCTCGCCATGCAGTCCCCTGTGGAACGCTTGGTCACCGAACAGCTGCCGCCTTCCATGCGTGAGCTCAACCTGGCCACCAACCAGCTGGCTCGAAAGCTGGCTGCTGACAGGGCAGCGCTGCAAGCCTTGATCGACACCCCGGCGACACGATTCGCTCAGAAACTCGCCTCAGACCGAGCCGCGCTACAAGCCCTGTTCGACACCCCGGCGCACAAACTCGCCCGGCAGCTCGCCGAAAATCAAGCAGCGCTTCAGGCCCTGTTCGCCCCCCCGGCGAGATTCGCCCGGCAGCTCGCCGAAAATCCGGCGGCGCTACAGGCTCTGATGGACACCCCAATGACACAATTCGCCCAGCGGCTCGCCGAGCTCGCCGAATCCATGCCGAAGCTCGACAACGCCACCACGGCGCCGCAACCGACTGCTGGTCACGATGCGCCTGATGCCGATGCAGAGCAGATGGCATCCTCAGGTGACGTTGAAGACGTACCCAAGGGATGAACCAGATGCCGACGGTGGCGACCATGGTGAATAACAAGACGGGCATTACCGTCCCGCAGCCATCGGCTACCACGTGATGCGGACGCCGCGTGGTCGTTGAACAGCATGACTCACACGCCGGGCCCCGGGGATATCTCTCCCCCGGGGCCTGTGGCGTGTACTGCCGTAGTCAAGAGACGCCGGTGGCCTGCCCGAGGGCTTCGGGGTCGGTCATGCTCAGTACCTGCGTCTGGTGGACGGTATCGCCGCGCTGTACGACGTGGACGCGGCCTCGGTGCGGGCGACCGGGTCCTTGGCGGCGGGGCCGGTCGCCGGAGCGAAAGCGTCGGCGCCGGGAAGACGCCAAGCGGCGCCAGGCCCTCAAAGCCGTCTCCTGATCCTGGTCACCCGGCTGGACGCCACGGCGCTGCACCCCACGGCCCGCTGCAGCGCCGTGATGTCGTGTGGCAGCCGGTTAGCCGATCCGGTAACCGTCGTAGACGTAGCCGTTGTTGGAGCTTACCCCTATACGCCACCACTGGAGGCCGGCGTTGCTGATGCATGACTGGTCGACCGCACGGTAATCGTCGGAGATGGTGGCGATGACCGCAGAGCCGCCCGAGGGCGTCGCGTGCACGGGAGTGCCATCCACGAAGCTCATGTACACAACTCCGATGGAGGAGCACGACCAGGCGGCAGTGGCGTTCGCGGTGGCGGGCGCGATCCCTACGGCGGCCGCCACGGCCGCAGTGACAAGTAACGATTTGAGAGTGCTCTTCATGTTCTTCCCCCAGTGGTAGAGGCAGGCTGCAAAGTGACAGCTGCGGATTTAGCCTGACGCATCACTCTGCGTTCCCTTTAGCCGCGTACCGGCCAAAACAACACCAGGAACTCTCCGGTCCGATCTGCCCGATCTCCTCACCCACCGCTCCCGGTGGCCAGGACGCGGCTTCCTACGTCGCCAACGAGACCCCATGCAAATGCCGCGATGGTCTCAAGACACCACCGTGCTGCCGCCCAACGACCACCACCTGGACCACGAGCAGCACGCTGCTGCACACCACGGCGAGCGGCACGACCAGGAGAGCATCAAGGCCTCGCCTCACGCACCTCACATCCCTCATATCGCACCCCGCCCACCTGGGGAAACGGGCTGTGTGCCTCATAGCAGGGGCCGGGCGTCAGTGAGCGGCGGCGGTCAGAGGGCGGTGCCGTGGAGGGCGCGGCGGTCCCCGAACAGGGCGTGGCCGCGTGCGGCGAGTCCGTTCTCGAGAGGCTCGCCAATCTGCTCGCACAGTAGTGCCAGGACGTCGGCCGCGTCGGTGTCCGACAGGTAGGCCAGAACGACTTCGAGCATCAGCTCGCCGATCGCGTGCGTGCTGGCGGCGAGGTCGTCGACGACGCAGCGCGGCGAGCGCGGGATCCATCGGCGGATCGATCGGCGGCGGAGGCGGGGCAGGACGGACGTCGCGGACGGCCTGGCGGACCACCGCGCGCACTGTCGGCTCATCACGGGGCGGGGCCTAGCCGGTGGCTCAACTTAGTGCATGAGCTGGCTTGTTGAGGACCATTGACGGTCGCTTGCCCTCGTTGGACCATGCCCCATTGGATGGTGCTGGCCGCCTGGCCGGTTCTCGGCTGCGTCTCGCGCTGTCCGCATGCCCCAGGGCGGTCCGAACATACTGAGGGCCACCACGATGAAGGAGCCCGATGACGCGTGCCAGAAAGTGTCTGATGGCGATGGCGTCACTTGCCATCGCTGCCGGCGCTCTTACCGGAACCGCGACAGCGGCGCCGCCCGGAACGACACTTCCCGTACAGGAAAAGCTCCTCACGACTCTGGATCCCCACAAGCTGGCAGCGGCGGGAGCGCGGCAGGAGTTCATAAGCCAGGCTTTCCCGCCCGGAAGGACCTGCACCACGATAGCCGCCTCGAAGAGTCACAAGGGCGGCGCCAGGGCGTGCACGGAGGTCAAGCGCGTGGACGCTGACGGCCGTGCTGTCGTGGAGCGGGCGGTCGCTGGGGCGTGCTCCGCGCAGCCCGGCTACTACCGTGCGGACCGGCATTCGTACTGCCTTTCCGACGCGAGGATCACCTACACCCTCTACGACCCGGGCAGCGGGGCGGTGACCGGCGTCGGGGAGATCAGCCTGAGCAGCTATGCCGAGCCCGACGCGGGCAGCGGCTGGTGGAACGAATCGTTCACTGCCACCGTCACGAAGACGGAGGGGCATGTCAGCAGTCTCGCCGTCAACCTTACGGCGTCGTGCACCAACGCCTGCGCGATGATCAACCCTGATGCGTGGGGCACCAAGGTCCTCGTTCTGGGGCAGAGCATAAGCAGTCACGTCACCTACTCCAGCTCTCCCGCCAGCGGCACGGTGACCATGGTGACGCCGCAGTACTCGCTCAAGCTGTACCAGCCGGGCGACACCCCGGGCGACTGGGATCACAACTGGTCGCTGCCCCTCAAGGTGCGCTGTGATGCGGAGCTGTCCGGCTACGGCTGTGTGATCAGCCAGGTGCGGGCTTTGCTGGACCTGCCGCTCTCCCAGTACGGCGAGGCGGCGGCCACCTACTGGTACGCCCAGGTCGCGCTGGCCGACCACTGGGGGGCGCCGGACAGTCCGCTCACCCGGAACAAGGACGAGGCCGCGCATAAAGCCAACCGGTACCGGACCTGCGAGGGCGGCAGCAGCATCCCCTTCTATCCGCAGGACGACATCGAGGATGACTCGTGCGACGAGTACCCCTTCGCCGGCACCTTCGAGGGCGGGACGGACGGCGGATTGTGCGCAGAGATCCTTCCGAAGTTCGAGCAGGGCGGCTGGAAGCTCTACTACTTCGCCGGGCGCCAGCCCACAGGCAACGAGCCCTGCGTGCGCGGCCATGTCCCGCTGGCGAAAAACGAGAAGGCCGGAGGGAAGTACGGCAACTTCGTCAAGGCCGAGCGTGTCCTGGACACGGAGAAGTTCACCGTCTCGCTCGAAGGCTGAGACAGTTCACCGCGCCGCGCCCCCAGAGCTGTACCGGCCCTGGGGGCGCGGTGCGTCGCTGTGGGGTGACCGGTTTCGGGAAGGGGCCAACGGCACCACCCGTGCCGTCTCCGTCTTCCACAACCTCAAGACCGACACAGCCTGAACCCGCGGAGCCATGTAACGCGTTGGCACAATCGGCCCATGACTGTCTGCGACGGGTGAAAACGGTTCAGGCACGGATTCGGTGAAGTGGATCAGCTCCGCTGGGACGAGTCATCGCCTACGACCCGGTCGGTAAAATCGCAGACCCTGACCGCCAGGTACTCCGCCGCCTGGTCCCGGATGAAGAGGCGGCCGGCGGCCTGCGCCCGTTCCAGTGCGGCCCGGTCGGCGAACCGCTCCAGGGCGCGGCCGTCGTAGAGCGGGTGGTCCTTGTACCAGCCGGTGCAGAGGATCAGGTCGGTGCGCGCCAGCTCGATGACGGTCTCAGCGGCGGCCGAGGTGCCGCCCGAACTGCTGTCGAAACGCTGTTCCTTGCCGTGTACGAAGCCAGGCGGCGGCACGCCGAGGGGCGGGGGTGGAATCAGGGGACGGTGCGGGCGAGAAAGTCCTGGAGCTCACGGTGCCGGAACTGGTAGGCGATCCCCGCTGGCCGCATCAGCCCGGCGTTGCAGCACCAGTCCAGGAATCCCGCCAGCCGCCACGGCAACCACCGGCCCGAGCCCTGTCTTGTGGACAGCAGCAGGGCCACGTACCACAGGCCGGCCTCCCCGGATACGAACAATGCAATGGCCCCGAACGCGACCCCCGCCATGACCCCCGCCTGAAGGCCGAGCTCCACACCGATCCGCAGCCCGCTCCCCAGCCCGTTCGCGGGCAGCTCGAAGAAGCTGCCGAGCCAGGCATAGAGACCGAATGCGCACCCGGTCACGGTTCCGGCCACAACTCGGACCCAAAACCGGGCCTCGGCCAAGATACTGAAATAGACACCGACGGGTGCGAACAGGAAACCTATCGCGATCCCGTGAAGGAGTTCACTCTGGGCGTTGAGCCCGGCCAGGAATCCCCCCAGGAGCGCGAGAAACGCGAAAAACACGAAACTCCACATGAATGAGTCCGCGACGTCGCGGGCGACTCCGAGGGCCAGCCGGTGAGGGGCCGCCATCGGAGACGATCTCTTTATCTGCGGTCTCACCCATGCTCTCAGCGCAAGGACCGCTGGCGCGATCAGGAGGACCAACAGTGGCGGAAACGGTGGATTCCACACCAGCCCGACGATGGTAACGGCAAGTGTCACGGGTACGGTGAGGGCGGTGACGGCAACACGTATCCAGCGGTAGTCGGCAAGGGGCCACAGCTGGTCGAGCCGTATGTCGGTGCTTGGCAGCGCCTGACCGCCCAGAGTGCGGCCGGTGGTGGCGTTGTGGTCCAGGTAGCGGGCCAGCGTCGTCAGCCAGGCCCGCACGGAGGCCGGGTCATGGCCGCGGCTGCCAGCCGCGGCACGGGCGGCAGACGGGATGAACAGGCCCAGGAGGTGGTCGCGGACCTTCTCGGGGGTGTTCAGGGCGGGGTCGAGCAGCTCGTCGGGGTGGCGAGGGTGGGTGCCGGTGTCGGGGTCGCGTTGTTCGTAAACGGTGGCGGCCAGCGTCAGCCGCCACGGCGTCGACAACCCCCGCGCCAGGGCCCCGGCGGGGTTGGCGACGAGCGCGTCCAGGACGCCTTCCCAGCGGACAGTGTCGGTGACGCGGCTGGTCAGGAAGTCCCAGGCGGTCGCGGCGTCCAGGGACTGGAGCTCGATCCGGGCGGCGTCCTGGGCCCACACCCGCAACGCTTCCAGCGCGGAGTACGCCATGGTGCGGCAAGTGAGGACGATTCCGCCCTTGGTGGTGCCCTGCTGGTAGGCGTTGACCGCCTCCAGCGCCCGCGCCGCCCGGGATGCGAACCCGGGTTCGGGGTCGGCGTCCATCTCATCCAGACCGTCCAGCACGGGCAGGATCTTCCGCGCGGCCACCAGGGCTGTAGCCGCGCGCCGCCGCAGCTGGTAGGTGGCGGTCAGGTGAGCGGCGATCCACTCCTCCAGAGTGTGCTCCGGCTTGTGACGGCCGGGGTCGAAGCCAGTCAGCGGCAGCCGCACCGGCACCGCATCACCCGGCGCGCGGTCTTGCAGGAGCAGCAGCATCAGATGCACCGCCAGCACCGTCTTCCCCGCCCCCGGCGCGCCGGTCACCACCATCCGCCCCGGCCGCAACCGCCGGTAGTAGACCGCCACCTCCCGCAGCGTCCCGGCCCCTGCGGCCCCGGACGCTTCGTGCGCCGGAGCCGGGCGGTGGACGAAGGGCACGTCGATGGTGCGGTCCGAGCCACCCAGCAGCCCCCGCCACGCCGCCGTCTCCGCCCTGGCCACGTCGGCCGCGAGCCGGTCTGCCAGACCGGCCGCATCACTGTCCTGCCACCGCCGGGCCTGCACTCCCAGCAGCAGCCCGGCCAGGCCAAACCCCCCTCCGATCACCACACCGGCGGGGTCCACCTGCCCCAACCCCACCGCCACCACCATGACGACCGCAGCGGCGCCCGCCACTACTGCACCTGCCACCCACCACCCAGCCCCGCCCCGGCTCCTCATGACCAGCCATCATCACACCGCCAGTCCCAGCCGCCCAACACCCAATCCCGGCGGACACACGTGTTATTGAGCGAAGAAAGGTCCGTCATTCAGGCAGCGCCGCGAGCAGGATCACGTCCGGCAGTCCCCAGCCGCAACGGTAGACGTCACGCACTGTAGGAGACAGGGCGACGTCGTTCAGTCGATGTGTCCGGGGTGAGGCGGTTTCGGGGTGTGGATAGGGCTCGTCTGAGGCTGATGAGCAGGCAGGCACGGCTTCCGGTGATCATGAGGTGTCGAGTCCCTGATCACCACAACGGGAAGTCCGTGCCTGCCTGCTCATCTTCGCCCATTCCGGGTGCTCTGGGCCAACTCGCCGACGCCGAAACGGCCTCGCCCAGCGAACTCCCCGGACTGCTGACCTGCCTGGCAGCGGTGCCCGACCCCCGCCGCCGCAAGGGGCGCCGCCACCCTCTGGCTTTCGTCCTCGCGGTGGCCGCGTGTGCGGTGCTGGCCGGTGCGAAGTCCCTGGCTGCGATAGCGGAATGGGCCGCTGATGCCCCACCCGGGCTGTTGTCCCGGCTCGGCGCCCCATGCAGGGACCCGCGGCATGGACCCCTCGCACCCGCCGAGGCCACCGTGCGCCGCACGCTTCAGCGCATTGACGGCGACGCGCTGGACGCGGCCGTGGGCACCTGGCTGACCTGGCGCGCCAGCGCCACCGCCGGCCAGGCCACGAACGGCGACCGGCCGCGGCCATCGATGGCGGTGGACGGCAAGACCGTGCGCGGCGCCCACCGTCCCGACGGCACTCAGGTTCACCTGCTCGCCGCGATGACCGGCACCGGCCTGGTCACCGCCCAGCGCGAGATCGACGGCAAGACCAACGAGATCACCGCCTTCCAGCCCTTGCTCGCCGGCCTCGGCCTGGACGACGCCGTGGTCACCTTCGATGCTCTCCACTCCCAGACCGACCACGCCCACTTCCTCGTCGAGGACTGCCACGCCCACTACATTGCCCTGATCAAGGGCAACCACCCGACCCTGCACCGATGGCTCAAGGCTTTGCCGTGGCGGGACGTCCCGCTGGGCGACAAGACCCAGGCCACCGCCCACGGACGTGACGAGATCCGTCGGCTCAAGACCGCGCCCCCACCCGCATCGCGTTCCCGTACGCGGCACAGGCCGTGCAGATCGTGCGACGCCGCCGGATCGTCACCACCGGCAAGATCACCCTCGAACGCCTCTACGGCGTCACCGACCTGACAGCTGAGCAGGCCGACGCGCCCGAGATCGCCCGCCGCATCCGCGACCACTGGGGCATAGAGAACAAGGTCCACCACATCCGGGACACCACCTACGCCGAGGACGCCTCCCGCGTGCGCACCGGCACCGCTCCACGTGCCATGGCCTCCCTGCGCAACCTGGCCATCGGTGCTCTGCGACTGGCCGGCCACACCAACATCGCAGCCGGACTCCGCCACCACGCCCGCGACACCAGCCGCCCGCTGATTGCCCTCGGCATCCAATGATCAACCCAGACGCATCACCTGAACGACGCCGCCCCGGGCTCCTGCTCGGACTGCGGAGACCTTCGCCAAGCCTCATCGTCCCAGCCCAGAAGCCCATTTTCGGTTTTCCGCCCACAATCCGGACACCGTCGCAGGTGAAACACGCAGGCGAACACCCGCGTCAGCCAAGGCCGGCGACGCGAACACCAGCGTTTGATCACGCGCCGAAGTTCCAGTAGCGGGTCAACGCTCCTTCGAGATAGTTCCGCATCAGATCCTCGGCAGGAGCGTCCGCCCCAAGATTCCAGCGGCGCAGGGGTTTGTGCGATAAATAGGTGTGGCCGTCCGGTCGGTCGATGCCATCGGGTGGATCGACGTATCCGAAAGGCCGGTGTCGAGAAGCACGGCCGGCTGCAGCTGACCCGGCCGGGGGTGCAGAATGGTCCAGCAACGGTGCCGTTCACTACGCCTGTAGGGCTGGCCGTGCCGATCACGGTAGCGGGCGAACCGAGAAAAGCGCGTGGCCGGCTCAAGGAATTCCAGTACCTCCCCGGTGACGTACTGATCGAACCGCGGGAGCACCGCGGCGATGACGCAGGCCATGGCCCGCGAGAGCTGGGGGTCCCCGCCAGGGCCAGCAATGGGGTTGCCGGTGCTCACTGCTGTCTCCTTCCACTCCACTACACGGATGGGTGACACCGCACTGAGGTGTCCGCTTCACCACATAGGGATTCTCGCGCGGGGCCAGCGGGTAGGTCAGCCCGTCTTCGCAACGTGTGCACCTGAGCCAGGCAGGTCAGCAGGCCGACAAGGTCATCGGGTGCGACCGGTGCGGCATCGGTGAGCAGGCCCAGAGGACCCGGGATGAGCGAGGACGAGCGGGCAGGCAGAGTCTTCCCTCGTGGTGAACAGGGACTCGACACCTCATGATCGCCGGGAACCGTCCTGCCTCCAGTCCGAGGCGACCACCCGGCAGTCCTGACCCACCTCCTGAAAACCCATCAACCCGGACACACCGCCTGAACGACGCCGCCCTGGCCCCCGCTCGGGGCCAGCCGCCCCGTACCCACGCAGGCTGAGGCAAGTAGAGGAGACCGTAGGCAGGTCCCCTCCTCATGGGCGTTGGGCTCTCAAAATCCTCCCCCGCCGACCTCCGCCCTGCAGGATATAGGCTGTATCCACTTCGCCGATAACTTCATCTACCTTTCCCCAGAAAGCGACTAGCGTTGCATGCTCTTCTTCCCACGCCTCTACGCAACGTTGACGCAGAAGTGAAGTCTCATTCTGGGCCGCAGGGAAATTACCCTGTAACGCTCGGATAGCATCTGCTGTTACCTTTATCCCTGCGCACCATTCCCTGGCAGGTTGTTCTAGGTCCGGCCGTACCCACCGCACTTCGCGCGTAGCCGCAATCGCGCTGCTGATCGCCTCTCGGTATAAGCCCTCATAATCAGCTTGACCTCCCTCTTCAATTGTCTGCTCCCACTCCAACAAGGTGGTCACCGCGAGCAGTCCCTTGTCATGGAAGGCATTGCAAGCCTCGCGAATCTCCTGGCGTGCGCTAACTGCCTTTTGAATGGCGTACTCATGAGCTGCTTGAGCACGTGCTGAACGCCCAGTCGCTGCAGCTCCTAGCGCAGCCCCCACCGCACCCGCGATCCCCGCCACACCAGCAGCCAAGACTGCAGCGACCCCCTGATCCATGCGTGGATACTGCCGCCCTCAACCCCATGCCCGCCAGCAGGCCGCACGCCCTGGTTCTCCGGCACTGACGTGCGCTCGGTCACACCCGCGCCAGCAATCTCGTCAGCATGCGGTACGGCCCTCCTCCCGAAACGTGGCCACGGTGCTGGCCCGCTCGACCCGCGCCCGGCGCAGCGTGCGAACACGGCTGCTGTCGGCATCTGCCGCCCGCGTCGCCTTGGCCCGCAGCGCCTCGACCGCAGCGTCACTGGAGGTTTCCTCCGGCTCCGGCCAGTTCGAGCTGGCTGAGCGCGCGGACCGCCGCCATAACGTGGGTGGCATCGGTGCGCTGCCGGCCCCCGGATTTCAACAGCCCGGCCTCCACCAGCCGCTTCAGCATCACCCGCAGCAGCCGGCCAGCGGCATCCCCTTCCGCCAACCGGGCCCGCAACTCGCTGAGCATCGAGTAGTCGAATCCCGGATCCTCCAGCTCCAGGCCCAGCGCGTACTGGAAGTCGATCCTTGAGCGCATGGCGTCCGCCGCAGCGCGGTCCGACAGGTTCTCCGTGAACTACAGCATCGACACCAGCACCAACTGACCCGGCGAAAACCCCGGACGGCCATCGCAGGGATACAGGTCCGCGAACTCCTCATCCTCAAACAGGACATCCAACCGGTCTCGCACCAGCATCGCCGGTGTCCCCTTCGGATGCGCGGCCCACGCCGTACGCACCGTCCTCACCGGAATCCGCTGAAAACTCCTCGGCCGTAACGACACCGCACCCCCAGAACCCGAGGCCACCCCGCCCCCTCCAGCGAAGCACCCCACGGCCCCACCGTCAGCACCCCACACAAGATCACCAACAGAGTCACGGCATTGGGGCTAAGCGCGTGGGGCAATGGTGTTGTACGCGGACAGCCAGCCGGTGACCAGGTAATCGCCCCGGGTGAACACCGCTCCCCCGTGCTCGACTTGCGCTTCATGGCCCGGGAGGGGTGCCGGGTAGGAGAGATCGCATGTGGTGCCGTCGGCGGTGTGGCGGGCTACGGTCACGCCGGTCCACAGGTGGACGACGGTGCCGCGCGGGGCATGGACGCGGATGCCGTCCGGGCGGGTCTCAAGGTCGATGCCCGTGGTGCGGGTGGCGAGGAAAGCGCGGTAGCCGTCGGGATGGAGTCGGCAATTGCTGGGCGGGGTGGTGCCGGGCCAGTCGGGGGCATCGATACCGCGGTCGCGGGCAGCGCGCCACATGGTGGGGACGAGTCGGTGTGTGTGGGCGGGGGTGGCCATGCGTTCGCACATCCAGAGCAGGCGGCCGGAGCCACGGTGGGGGCCTAGGGTGCGCCAGCGGATGCGTTGGGCGAGGTCGGATGCGGTGATGGCGGCCCAGGGGTGGATGGTGCCGAGGTGGCCTTGGGCTGCGAGCCAGGCGAGGTAGCGGCGGGCTTCGTCGAGGATCTGTGCCATGGAGTCGACGGGGATGCCCAGGATGTAGCTGCTGCGGGTGCGGAATGCCTTGGGGCTGTTGGCCACCAGGAGCAGGACGGCGCGGGCGAGGTCGCCGGCGGCGGGCTTGTCCTCGTCCTCCCCCGGGGGTTGTGGGGCGTGGGCTGCGTCGGTGTGTCCGCCGGTGCGCAGGACCTGGTGGAGGGCGGTTTTGGCGCGTTCGGTGAACGGGGCTTGTTCGAGGACGGGCAGGTGGGTGCTGAGCAGGGTGATGAGGGTGTTTTCGGCTTCGTCGGGGCTGCCGGGGACGGGGAGGAGTTGCAGGGTGTCGGTGAGGGTGGTGGCGGTGTCGGCTTCGACCATGAAGCGGCTGGTGAGTTTCCCGGTTTCGGTGATGGTCAGGTTGTCGTTGCCGCCGGGGTCGGGGGTGCGGTGGAGGTAGCCGGCGTCGCCCAGGAAGTCCAGGGCGTCGTGGAGAGGGTCGAGGTGGTGGTGTCCCTGGTAGTGGGCGAAGGTCTTGGTCCACCACAGTTCGGCTTGGTCCAGGTCGCTCAGTCGTCCCTGGACGGCTTCGGCCAGGACGTGGTCGGGAAGGTGGTCGCGGATGCGGGAGGTGACGGTGTATCCGGCGGCAAGGCGCGCCTGCCATGGGGCCCGTTCGGTGGGGCTGGTCAGCAGGTAGGCCCAGCCTTCGCGTTCGCCGGCCCCCACGCGGCCGGCGCGGCCGAACATCTGCTGGACCATGGAGACCTCGATGCGGTCCATACCGACCTGGGTGTCGCGGACGATGACGGCCCGGGCGGGGAGGTTGACGCCGGCGGCCACGGTGGAGGTGGCGACCAGGATGTCGGCCTGGCGGGTGCGGAAGGCGTGTTCGGATTCTCGCTTGTAGGGCCAGTCGCGGTAGTGGAGCCGTACACCGGCGCGGGTGCACAGCTGCTCGACGAGTTCGCTGTCATCGGTGTCGGCGCCCTTGGTCGGCACGCCGCGGTCGGCGGCCAGGGCGAGGGCGGTGGCGCGTACGCCTCGTTTGCTGCCGCAGAAGACCAGGACGCTGCCGCCCGTTGTGGTGATCGCTCGTGCGAGGCGTACAGCCTCCGCGGTACGGGCCTGGGCCCGGGCGTTCCATTCCGGGGCGTCGGCCGCGTCTGGCAGGACGGGCAGTTGCCAGGTCAGACGCGTGGGGCGCCAGGGTGAGCGGATAAGGCGCGCGCCCAGCCAGTCGGCGACCTGCTCGGCGTTGGCGACCGTGGCGGACAGGCCCGCGATCCGGACCTGGGCGCTGTCCTCGCGGACCCGGGCCAGGAGCGCTTCGAGGACTGGTCCGCGGGTGGGGTCGCCGAGCAGGTGGATCTCGTCGACGATCAGGCAGCCGACCTCGGCGAGGGCTGCGCGCAGGGAGCCGGTCCGGCTGATCGCCTCGAACTTTTCCGTGGTGGCCACCCAGAGGTCCGCGGTGCGGATGAGTTCGGCATCAACGGCGTATTCACCAGTGAGCCGCACGACGCGGCGGCCGGCGCGGCGCCAGGTCTCCAGGTCTCGGTCGAGTTCGTCGGTCAGGGACCGCTGGGGCACCAGCCAGGCCGCCTTGCGGCCGCGGCTGTGAGCCTGGAGCGCTGCCACCATGCCGATGGCGGTCTTCCCTGCACCGGTGGGCGCGACGATGACCAGGTGCTGGTCGGATTCCAGGACAGCGGGGACGGCGGCGGCCTGGACGGGGTTGAAGGCGGGGTGCGGCAGCAGTTCCTTCCAGTCCCCGGGTACCAGGTCGGTCACCGGGACGTAGGCTGCCGCCTCGTTCGGGGGCAGGTCCGCAAGCGCATCCCACTGCGCGGCGAAGGCATCTCGAGCCCCGTATGCGGCCGGGCCGACTGCCGGGGCGTTGGGGACACCGCCGGTGATGGAGGTGAAGGCCGCCAGATCCGTGCGACTCCGAGGTCGCCGACGGTGGAGACCTGCTCGCTCTCCACCCAGTGGTCGGCGCTGCGGACCGGAACACCGTGCTCGGCCAGGAAGGTGCGCAGCGGGTCGAAGTCCGGGCTCGTCGGGACGATGACCCGGATGTCCTCGGCAGTTGCCAGGGCCTGCTCGCACGGCCGCCAGTTAGGGTCGGTCGCCTTGCACCACAGCAGAGCGCGCTTCTCGGTCTCCGCTGGCAGGGGAAGGTCCGACGGCCAGGCAGGCGCGGGCTGCCGCGCGAAGGGGGCGGCAGGGCCGGCCGGGCGAATCGCGGTCACGGTCATGCCCGGACCGGACGGGCAGGGCCCAAGCGGCAGCCTGGTACCGGGCGTTGAGGGTGCGGACGGGCTCGGCGGAACAGGCTTGAGTCGCGCGGGCACCGCCGGGGCAGTCGCGTCGGGGCGAGGCCTGGGGAGGGCGATCAGCTTGTCATAGGTCTTCACGCCCAGGTCAGCGAGGGTGTAGGTGCGGGGGCAGGCTGGACAGACCACGGCGACATAGCGGTACTGACGGCCAGCCGACTCGTAGGGGCGGCGCAGCGAGTGCAGCGGGGTATCGCAGGTGGGACACGGGCGGGGGACTTGTTCCTGGTAGGACCATCCCGGCTCCCGGAACCGCGCGAGGAGGTCTTCCTCATCAAGGACGGTTCCCCAGCGCTGCCGGACAAGCTCGGCGACTGTGGCCTTGGATGTCTGTTCTTTCACCGCACACACGGCACCAACTTTGCCAGCAACTGGCACGGCTGACGGGGAGAAAACAGCCAGGCGGGAGGAATGTCCACAGCCCAAGGGCCCGTTGTCCACGCGCAGGTGCACGCAAGCATCGGTCTTCCAGGGACTTCTATGTCTTTCATCAAGCCGTGCGGGTACAGGGACAGCACACCGGCATCGGCGGCCAATCTCCAGCAGGCCGCGTCACCAACTTGCCCGGACGGCGCCGCGACGAACGTGGCGATGCTCCGCAAGTCGATGGAGCAAGGCTCGGCATGAGCGCCAGGACAGGTGGAGCCATGGGGCTTCTCTGCTGGGGCTGCGGCGTGTGCCCCCTGGGGGGCGGGATAGCTACGTCAGTTTCACGCTGTTGCTACACCAGGACCTCACTGTGGGGAGGGCCTGGTTCGGACGGTGATGAGCCGCTGACCTGGGCCCAGGAGGTCAGTGCTCCCAGGAGACCTCGGTATGCACGAGGGCTCGGTCATTGTGCTGGGGCGCTAAGCGATGACGCCAAGTGGAGGCGCTGCGTGATGGAGTTCGGTGATGGTGGCGGCGGTGCCGAAGCTGAGGACTGGGTCGGGCCGGCCGGACAGCAGGCTTTCGTAGAGGGGCTGGTAGTGAGCGACCTTCCGTGGGGTCCGGCCGTCGTTGCCATAGGCCTCGAGGAGCCTGCCGTCGTGGGTGGCGAAGCCGGTCATGGCTGTGTGGTCGATCCAGATCTCCACATTGGATCGGCCGAAGGTGAGGGTGGTTTTTTTGCTGCTGGAGCCGGTGAGCCAGCTACTGTGCAGCCGGGCCGTGCCCACGGTGCCGCGGGAGCGGTACTCACAGGTGCACCAAGCACTCGCGCCGTTGTCCATCTGCTGGGCGGAGGTGAGAGCGGTGAGCTCGACGAAGCGGGCGAGCATGCTGAGCTGGTTGACGCCGGAATCCATCCAGCTGGAGATGTATGAGGCGAAGGCTTGCTCGCCCCGGAGGATGTACGGGTCGTAGAAGGCCGAGGTGATATCCGTGATGGGCCCCCACTCTGAGTGGACGGATATCTGCTCTGCCGCCCAGCGTACCTCGGGTGAAAAAGAGAAATGGTGAGCTGTGAACACACGGTTTTGTGCGTCTGTCGTCCCGTCCAGGGAACGCAGCCGGGTGAGGGAGCCCAGGTCGTGGACGAGGGGCTTCTCGACGAGCACCTGGGCCGAGGACAGAGTGAGGACCTGGGTGGCCAGGTCGGCGTGTGTGTCTGTGGGGGTTGCGATGACGACGAGGTGGGGTTGGTGGACGTCGAGCGCTTCGGCGAGGTCACTGTAGTGAGGCGGCTTGGTTCCGCGGAATGCGGGCGGCTCCGTGCGATGTGGGTCGACGGTGAACTCCAGGGCGATCCCAGGCTGTCCGGCGAGGACCTGGAGGTGGGTGTCCGCGATGATCCCGACCCCGACCAGGCCGACCTGTACCAGGCCGCTCATGAAATCTGCCTTTCTTGTACCTTTTAAGGTCGCTTCGCATGGTCCGTTCGGCTGCGCCGCCGCTCCCCGGGGTTCGGCGGCGTCATCGCGAAGCCACCGCCTCTGCCCAGCGTCCCAGCGACGCGGCGGGGCCGTCGACCCAGTCGACGGCGGGGCTGTGCTCCGCGGCCCGTTCGACGCCGTCGATCCAGGAGGTCACGATGGGCACCCAGTAGGTGTTGCCGCCGGAGGTGCGGGTGCGCTCATCGAGATCAGAGCGCGTGCGGCGGGCTCCGTCTGGGTCACCTGCGAGTACGCCGAGAAGGATGTCAGCGACATCCGCCAGGTTGTGGCCGCCCCTGTAGCCGATCTCGTCCGTCAGCCGACGGGTGTCACTGATTGCTTCCCAGGCCGTTATCGGGTTGCCGGACATCGCTGAGGCGACCGCCTCGGCGGAACGGATCTTGACGAGTTCGACGGGGTTGGGCACAAGGTCGAGCAGTTCCCGGGCCTGGGCCGCGGCCTCAGACACGGTGGCCGTGTCTCCGGCCCAGCAGGCGGTCTGGGCCAGGTTGGCCAGTGCCTTTGCTTCGGCTGCGGCCAGTCCCTCACCGTGGGCCAGGGCGATCGCCTCGGTATAGGCATCGGTGGCTTCGCCGAAGCGGGCGTTGACCCGCCAGATGTGCCCGACCAGCCGGAGCCTTTCGCCCTCGTCCGCCGCGTCATGGCTCGCCTGGTTGCGCAGTGTGGCAAGGGCGGGAGCGAAGCGCCCGTTGAGGTAGTCATAATCGCAGAGCCAGTAGCGGGCGGCAGTGCCGAACTCGCCCTCGGTCAGCTCCCGGTAGATCTGCGCGGCCCTGGTGTAGTCGCCCTGGTTACGCAGCGCGTGCGCGAGGTGGAGGCGCACTAGTTGGGCCGTCAGGCTGTCGGAGCTCAGGTCCGCGTCGGCGCCGTCCAAGACCTCGACCGCTTCCGGGGCTCTTCCAATCCGGCGCAGCTGCACGCCCTGTATTGCGGCGCGGATCGCCCGGAATTCCGGAGTGTCCGCCGCGCTGGCGGTGAGTCCCGCACCGATCTGTGTCCACTGGCCAGCGGCCACCAGCCGCTGTGTGGCTCGCGCCATCCAGTCGTCGAAGACCCCGTATGTTCCGGACAGTGTGAGGCCCGATTCGAGGGCCTGTGCGGTCGTGGTACGCCCGGCGGATGGTCCAAGCCGTTCACCCATGTGGCGCAGCAGCCGGGCGGCGACCTGGCTGCGGTCGGCGTCCGACCAGCCGTCCGGGAGGGTCCGGTCTGCTTCGCTGATGGCCTGGCGCAGCGCTACGTGGAGGGCGTAGGGCAGCTCGTAGGCGTCATCGTGTGTCAGGAACGGGCGGCGCAGGAATCGGGCCACGCAGCCGTCGGGAAGGGACGGTTGGCCGGCCCGCAGGAGTGCGGCGTCGACCCGGTCGATGAGTGCCGCTGTGCGGACCAGGTTGCGCTCCTCCTGAGGGAGGTCCCTGATTGACCGGGTGGCGACTGCGGTGAAGGATCCTCCGAAGTCGTCGACTGATGGCTGCCTGCCGCGTGCCAGCAGCTCGACGAAGTGCGAGACCGACAGGTCCAGGTATAGCGGTAGCCCCTGGCCGCCGGAGATGATGCGCTCGCGAACCTCGGTCGGCATGGCCGGCTCGTCATCTTTGGTGAGCGCCTCGCGGAGGTAGCTGTCGGCATCGGAGGCTGACAGGTACCCCACAAGGTGCTGGCGCGGCTCGGCGGTGTCGTTGCTGAAGTGCAGGTAGGGCCAGCACTCCGGGCCGGTGAAGTCCAGCTCGCCGCGGGTGCTGCTGTCAGCCCAGTCGACGCGGTTCCGGCCGGTGATGACGAACAGCACGTTCGGCATCAGGTAGACGCAGCGTTGTACGAACCGTTCGGCGATACGGTCAGTGCGGTTGCCGAGCACCTCGAATGTATCGAGGAAGACGCACACTCTGGGCCGTCGTCCCCGTCGGGGCTGCCGCTCCAGATCCCAGGCCAGGAGGTAGGGGAAGAATGACAGCGTCTCGTAGTCGGCGTCCGCTTCGATCAGTTCGGCGAACAGCTCGCAATCGGACAGCAGCCGTCCCTCCCGCACCCGGTCGCGGATGGCCCGGTAGGTGCCCAACGCCGCGCGCTGGGCAAGCCCCGCCAGACCGCCGACTTCCGAGGGGACGACCAGTTGGAGACTCGACGCCATCTGCTCGCTCAGCCCGATGCTTCGTGAGGCACGCCGCACCGCCGGCGATGCGTCCAGGAATTCCTGTAGCGCCTCCCCCGGGTGAGCGCGGGCCCAGTATGAGGCCAGGGCCAGGTCGAAGGCCGGCCATCGGCTTCCCAGTTGCCCAAGCCCCGACCGCAAACGCATCAGCAGGCTCTCGATATCGGAGGCGCCATCCTCGGAAAGGTCGACCCGTATGGACACGACGTCGTCCTGGTTCATCGCTCGGGCATCAGCGAGAAAGCGGCGCTCCAGCTCGTGGGAGAGCGTCGTCTTCCCTATGCCGCCCACACCGTAGAACGTCAGTACGTTGCGACGCCCCTGCACTCGGTCGGCTACGGGCGAAATCTCGGCCTCGTCCAGTGCCTGGTCAAGTCCATCCAACGCACGGCCGAATGCGGCCACCTCGTCCACCCGGTTGGTGAACACCTGTTGCGCGGCAACGGTGGACGCCGCACCGCTCATGAACGCAGCACGTAAGTTCACTCGTGCCATCCGGTCTCCCTCATGCAACATCACACGGATACGTCGTCAGCGGCCCGGCAGGGAACCGCCCATCAGACGACCGTAGCGTGATCACGAGCGACCCAGGAACAGGGCGGCCGTCACCCAACCTACGATGCATTGTCGCAGGACACCTGCAAGACACACTTTCCGGCGTCTGAAAGCGACGATGGGCTGATCTGATCGAAGAGGGCCTCCGTTACCGCAACCGGGGGCGCGACAGGTGGGTCTCGTCGGCTTCGGCCAGTCGGCGGAACTCAGCACAGGATTCCTCGGCTCGGGCTTGCCCTCCCACCGTTCGGGGTGCTGAAGAACAACCGGAGGGGACGGTACCGCTCTCGCCCAGCCCCCGCGCCGGGCGGGAGCCCCCGCGCAACACACCGCAAGCCCCAGCCGCCAACATCACCCCGGCCAGCCGACCGCGCGCCGTCAACTGGGCGACGTTCGGGCCGGGGGCTGCACCGGGCCGTGGCCGACGTCGCCGCGTGCGCCAACTGGTCCGCTCACGAAACAGCGGGGTTACAGCACTGTGCTGTACAGGGCACGGCGGTCTCCGGTGGCGGCGTAGCAGCGTGCGGCGAGGGCGTTTTCGAGGCGTTCGCCGATCTCCTCGCATAAGAGAGTCAGCCGGTCGGTTGCTTCACGGTCGGAGAGGTAGGCAGGGGCAACTTCGAGCAGCTGCCGGACCTGAGCCGACATCCACGCCGCGACCGGTACGAAGTACAAGCACACAAGGCCCTGCACGCCGCGCACGAAGTCGAACGCGGTAACGGCGCACTGACCCGCAAGTGAGCCTATGTCCGCGGCTACACGTCTTTCTGAGTCGGCCGCCAGCGCCACGCGTACCACCAGCAGCGGGCGGAAGGGTGCGGGGCGAGCGCTTCAGGTAGCTGGTGTTTCACCGCCTCGTGATGGCGAACCCGAGCCCGGTCACCAGCACTGCGGCAGCTGTCAAACCGACTCCCAGCGGTGCAGCGAGTGCCGGGTGCTGGTAAGTGACGTAGACCAGAGCCGTGGCGACAATCAGGATCACCGCCAGGGCAAGCAACAACAGGTACACCCGTATGTCGTGATCCCGATCATCACGGTGCTGGGTGTCCGGGTCAGTGGTCATTCGGACCCTCCTTCGGGTTCAGGCATGCGGGAAGCGCCATGCGGCATGAGAGTGAAGCGCGGTTCAGATCGGGACAAAAAGGAGTCAGTCACGGCAACCTCCTCCGAGATCGAACTTCGCCTATGCGATGTCAGCTGGTTTGTGTCGGTGTTCCCTCGACCGGCCGAGCGCCTGGTGCGCGAGCACGCGCGCGTGGAACGTCCGCGCGCCCTCCAGGTAGGGACCGGAGAGCGCCTGGTAGACCTGTTCCTGTACGCGCATGTAGGGCAGCAGCCGCTCGGTCTCGGGAAGGTCGGGCAGCGCCTCCGAGGGGTGGTTGAGCGCGTCCCGCAGCACGTGCAGGGGTTTCCAGCGGCGGCCGAGCCGGTCCAGGACGCTGCGCAGGATGTACAGCGACTCGTCGCGCATCCCGGCGGACAGCAGTAACTCCCGTACTCCCTGGTGGAATTCGTAGCCGACCCCGGTCTCGTCCATCGGGTCGGTCGCGCCGACCTTGCGCAGCAGTCCACCCAGCAGGATCTCGGCGAGATCGCCGGGGCTTCCCTGCGGCTCGTGCATGCCCTGGACGAACTCCATCACCGGAATGTTCAGCGGCGCCGCCGCCAGCCGGGAGGCCAGCTTGAAAGCGCTCGGCGACGCGGTGGCGCGGAAGCGGAAGACGCGGTCCCGGGCGGTGGGTTCCGGCTCCCGCTCCCAGCGCTCGGCCGGTACCCCCGGCAGCAGCGCGAGCGTGTGGCGGCCGCGCGTGGACGGCCGGGTCACCAGCTGCGCCCAGCGGTGCAGCCATCGCGCTTCGAGCTCCAGCACCGGGACCGGCGGCTCGCCTCCGGGCCAGGGGGTGCCGTCGGCGCTCTGCCAGGTGGCGTTGGGCGCGCCCGGCTCGGGCACCCGCACCCGCACGCGCTCGGGCATCAGCCCCGTGTGATGCCAGCGGCTTTGATTCAACGTGTGCAGGACGGCCACCGTGGCGTACCGCGCCCAGCGCGCCAGTGCCAGCTTGCCCGTCTCGTCACCCCACGCCGCGCCGATGCCGTCGGTCAGAACCAGCACGGTCCGCCTGCCGCGGGGCGCGATGCCGTCCACCGGCGAGCGCCCGCCGCCCCGTCCCCCCGGTCCGCCCTGTCTCGGGGCTGCCCCGTCGTGGTGGCCCGCCGGGTCCGCGGGGAGCGGATGGTCGAAGTTGATCCGCTGCACGCGGACCGTACGGAACGCGCCGGTGCGCTCGAGGACGGTCACCAACTGGCTGATCGTCTGCCGCCACACCACCATGGAGCTGCTGCTGTCCACGACCAGGACCATGTCCATCCAGCGCTCCCGCACCGGCACACAACTGGGCAGCCACAACCCGTCGCGCGCCGCCCGCTCGGCCGTGGTCTCCTCGTCGATCTCGACCTCGACCGGCGAGGGCGCGGTGCGACGCAGCGGCCGCAGCGCCCGGGACAAGGCGCGCTCGGCGGTCGGCGGGGAGACCGAGCCGAGCCGGTCGGCATCCGGGTCGGGCAGCCGCAGCTGCAGACAACGGCGCAGAAAAGCGGGCAGGAATTCCCGCTCGTCGTTGCTGGTGATGACGACGATCGGAAAGGCGCGGCAGCGCACCCGCCCGCCGGCGATGACGGCGCTGCGGTCGGGGTCGTCGGTGAGCACCCGGACGGCCGGGCGGCGGCTGCGGATGCGCACCAACTCGGGAATGGCGTACTCGCCGGCCTCGAAGATGTCCAGGAGGTCGTTGGGCAGATCGATATCGCTTTTGTCGAATTCGTCGATGAGCAGGACACGGGGCAGCCGGTACGGCAGCATCGCCGTGCCCAGCGGGCCGAGTTGGAGAAAGCCCCCGATGTCCTCAGGCCCGGGCTCGGGGCGATCCGGGTCCACCGCCTGCCCGGCCGCCGCGGCGTGAACGCGGCCGACCGCGTCGTACTCGTACAGACCCGACCGCAAGGTGGTGCGGGTGGTGATCGGCCAGCGCAGCACCCGGCCGAGCCCCAGCTCCCTGCTGATGCGGTACGCCAGCGTGGACTTGCCCGTCCCCGGGCGACCCGTCACCAGAAGGGGACGGCGCAAAATCAGCGCCGCGTTGACGACATCCGCCTCTTCCGGGTCCGACCGCATCCCCAGGGGAGCGGCGCCCAGCCGCCGGGCGGCGTCCTGTACCGCAACGCTCCCGGTGGCCCCGTGTTCAACCCCCTGCTCCTGCGCGTCGAACACTCAGCAGTCTGACCGCGTAGTCATGACTTCTCCGGCTCTGGGGGGGCTGGGGCGGCCCATGCGTCTGGCGGGGCCGGAGGTGTGGTGACCGCGACGCTCGGCCGGCCCATCGGTCACATGTCCATCACTACGTCCCGTATCCCCCACAGAGCCTCAGACGGTGCACTACGGTCATCCCACCTGAACATCCCAGGGGGGATCATGAGCAACCCGTATACCGCGCCACCCACGCCTGGAAGGCCAGCACCCAAGTGGGCCCGGAAGCGCTTCGTTCTGCCCGCGCTCGGCCTTGTTTTCTGCATTGGCATCGGTGCCGGGGCGGCCAGCGGCGAGACCAAGACCGCCAAGGAGGAGACGAAGCAGGCGGAGGCCGCGCCGAAGCCGGGTCCGACGGTCACCGTGACCAAGATTGTGACTGCGAAGCCGAAGCCGGCGCCGACCGTCACGGTGACGAAGACCAAAATCGTGAAGGTGAAGGTGACGGTGACTGCGAAGGCGCCTGCCGTGTCCAACGACGACGAGTCCTCTTCGGGCGGCAGTGCTGGGGGCGGCGGATCGGTGTACTACAGGAACTGCTCTGAGGCTCGCGCGGCCGGAGCTGCGCCGATCCATCGCGGCGAGCCGGGGTATGCCTCTCATCTGGACCGTGACGGGGACGGTGTCGGCTGCGATACCTGACCGGTCGACACCGGACAGCATGACGCCCCACCCGCGATGGGTGGGGCGTTCACGTCTCTTGCGCTCAGGCCCCCCGCTGGCGGTCCGGCGGGCGGTCCGGCCACCAGCGGCACGGTGCGCTCTTCCTGTGCGGCTCCGTCGGTGGTCGGGTCTCGGTACTTGTGCCCGTCCGCAGTGAGTAGGTAGGCCGTGCACCGGATCACGGGCTCTCCGTTGTGCTGCTCGATGGTGACGGGCGCCGTGCGGTCGAGGTCTTTCGGCTCGATACCGTTCGCGCGCAGCCAGTCCTGGAGCGCGGGCAGTTGGCTGGCCTCGAGGATGTGGTCCCACTGGTCCAGGAGCCCACCGCGACCGTACGGATGGCCGTGCTCCCCGAAGCGGTCGTCTGGTACGTGCCCACCGTCATCGAGTACGTCGACGGCGTCGACCTGCCGCTCCCCACGGACGGCTTCGCCCAGCGCATCGAGGAACTCGCCGCCGCCCGCTGACAGGCCCGCCGACAAGCGGGCGTGGACGGAATCGTCTCCTGTTCCTGTGTGGCCGTCCGCTGTTCGCGGACGGCCACACCAAAGGCCGTCGCCGCTGCAACAGCTGACGACCGATTTTCCCCTTGTTGCGTCGAGTGGCAACGGCCGGGGAAGCCTTGTGTGAAATGTCCGGGCCCGGCGTCACACGTTCATGCGTGTGCGGGGCCCTGTGCGCGCATGGCCAGGGCGGCGTGAAGGAGCTCGTGCTGGATCTCCCCCGTAGACAGCTGAGGTCATCTCCGCCTCCCCTCCGGAATCGCTGCGCGGTGGCCGGTTACGGATATAAGTAAGCAGGTGAGGGTGGGGGACGCGCAATGTTGATCAAGGTCGCTACGTCGGACAGATGCAAGTGCCGGACCCCGCAGCGGTGGTACCGGCACCCGGTGACCTGGCAGGATCCCTGATGGGATTTCAATTCCAGGTGGGACAAGGTGAAATAGGAGCACGTTAGCGCCTTGCTGCCCCATCCCTTGACAGCCGACGATTTGCCTGAGGTCCCTGGATTCACCTGCGCTGCAACGCGGTGGATCCCGTGCCGGGGCCGAGTCGAGTGGCAACGAGCCGAGGGAGAAAAAAATTGAACAACAAGGTTCTGGCGCACGCGTCATGTGTGGAGGGCCCCGGCCGGGCCGGCAGCACGCTGCTGCCCGTCCCCGCTGTGGCCGTCGTGATCGTGGTGGTCGTCCTCACCGCCGTGATGGTGGCCTGCCAGATGCCGTTGGAGACCGTCGTCACCGCCATCACCGTCGGCGGTCTCCTCGCGGTGGAGCTCCTGCGCCGCACGATCGCGGCGCTCGCCCCCCGTTCCCGGACCCTCTAAAGGAGAGCCGGGATGGGGCGCACCCCAAGCGCTCCTGCGGAGGCTGATCTCGCCGTCGAGCTGGCGCAGTGGCTGCGGTCACTGCGCCAGCAGGCGGGACTGACCTACCAGCAGATGGCGCACAAGACACGGGCCGGCTTCGCGTCGGCCACGCTCTGGCGGGCTGCCCGCGGTACCACGGTGCCGCGCTGGCCCGTCGTCGAGGCATTCGCCACCGCCTGCGGTGGCGACCTGGGCCAGGCTCGCCGGATGTGGACCGCTGCCGCCGAGCAGCGCCGCTCCAGCCGCTCGCCCGCACTAGGCAGCCGTAGCGAGCCGGTCCTCCGTCCGGAATTCATCCACACCCCAGCGCAGCTGCTCCAGGCGATGCGCGCCATACAGCTCGAGGCCGGCGGCCTGTCCTTGCGGGAACTGGAGGCAAGGGCGACCTCCCACGGAGTGACTCTCCTGCCACACAGCACCGTCGGAGCGGTACTCCGCGGTGAGCGGATGCCCTCGAAAAAGCTGCTGGTCCACTTCGTGGAGGCATGCGGCGTCTCCCGCGCACCCACCGCCGCTTGGGAGGACGCCTGGGAGCGAGCGGACGCCTACCGGTTGTGGGTCAAGGGCAACAACCGCCGGCACGAAGGCCGTCAGCTCGTGAGAGCTGCCTGAACCATCACAGCGAGGACATGGCCTCAATCGCCTCCAACGGCGGTTGAGGCCATCGCTGCGGGCCCGGGGCATCGTCGGGCCAGGTTCGTTTTCCTGGGTCAGGCGTTTCCGGGCCAGGCCCAGCCGGTGCTTGCGCAGGACCGTGTTCGCTGCCGCCTTGCCGGTCGTCTTCGTCACGTCGTCCGGCGCTTCGATGGCCGCACCGGTCTCGCGGATGCCGTCTGCGGGCAGGTGCCAGCTGCTGGAGCGGAAGTCGGTTGATGACCCGGCCTTTGAGAGGCGTGGAGGAGGGCGTCGGCCAGGACGAGGGAACCTGGCCGGCGCCGGACTGTGGGGTGCGGGCTGCCGGCGGTGGCGGTCGCCTTCGCGGCGAAAGGCACCGTGGGGCTTCAGCCGAACGATCTTCCCCACAGGCAATAGGTGAGGCCCGGGGACACTGTCCCACCGGTCGGCACCCGCGAATACTCCAACCAGCACCGATCCCCAGACATTCCCGTGCCAGGAACCGATCAGCCCGAGGAGAAGGTGCCTGGCTGTCGGCCTGCCCGCAGGGCCCCTGCCGGATGGTCGCATTGCCGACCTCTTCGAGCAGGATCACGACGGACCGGGCCCGCGTCCCGGTGGGGAGTGGGCCCGGTGCGCGGTTGGGGTGGTGGTCAGTCGGCGAAGTTGGCGCCGAAGTTGGGCGTGCCGGTGGTGGAGACTCCCGATGAGCTCGGCGAGACGGAGCGGGCGCCGGTCGTGGTGATCTTTGTGCCGCTGGAGGGCAGGTACGTCACCGCGCCGTTGCCGGAGTTTTCCCAGGAGCTGACCAGCAGGTCGGCCTTGCCGTCGCCGGTGACGTCGTCGAGCTTGGTGTCGAGGCCGAACCCGTCGTACTTCTCGTCGTCGCCGGGCACGCCGGCGGTGCTCTGCGTGAAGTACTGGGCGCCGGAGTTGGTGTTCAGGCCGCTCGCGGAGCCGTACAGGACGGTGACCGCGCCGGTGTCGGCGACGCCGTTGAGGTCCTCGCCGGCGGCGCTGATGACGATGTCCTGGTAGTTGTCGCCGTTGATGTCGCCCAGGTCGAGCTCGTAGCCGAACTGGTCGTTCTTCTCCGACCCGCCGGGGACGTTGCCGGTGTTCTGGGTGATGCCCGTGGTCGAGCCGGGGCCCTCGTTGGAGCCGTAGGTGATGTTGACTTTGCCGCCCAGGGCGGAGTTCGGGATGGTCGTGCCGTCGTCGGTCGTGTTGTTCCAGTAGGCGCCGCTGACGATGTCGCCGAAGCCGTCACCGTTGACGTCGCCGATGGCTGTGATCACGCCTGGCTTGAGGGCGGTGGCTGAGGAGGTGCTGAGGCCCCGCGCGGCGCCTGGCACGTAGTAGTTGGTGTTCCAGCCCCAGTCGGTCTGCGTCTCGAAGCCGTCGACCACGAGGTCGGTGCGGCTGTCGCCGTTGACGTCACCGGCGGTGAGGTTCATCGGTCCCCGGGCGCTGCCGCCGGACTGGATCGGGGGCTTGATCGTGTAGCGGCCGCCGGAGGTGCCGGAGGTGCTGATGCCGCCCTTGTAGACGTAGACGGTGCTGGAGGAGTTGCCGACGGCCAGGTCGTCCTTCCCGTCGTCGTCGAAGTCGCCGGCGGCCAGGTTCTTGCCCCAGAAGTCGTGCGCCGAGACGGCGGGGTCCGTGATCGTGACACCGGTGCCGGTGATGCCCGAGGCCGAGCCCCACAGCACGGCGAGGGTGCCGCCGTCGGTGTCGCCGCCCACGTCCTCGCCGGCCGCGGCCACGGCGATGTCGTCGTAACCGTCGCTGTTGAAGTCACCGTAGGCGGTCTCACCACCGAAGGCATCTCCGGCCTCCGCGGTGCCGGGGACGTCGGCACTGTTCTGGCTGAGCACCGTGCGCTTGGCGGACGACACGCCGGTGGAGGTGCCGTAGAGCACGACGAGCTGGCCCGCGGTCTTGTTGCCACGCCGTCCGCGGCGAAAACCAGGACCTGACCGCCGTCATCGGCCGACTGCGCGAACTCACCGCCAGCGGCGACTTCGCCTACTTCATCGACATCGCCCACTTCATGGCCGGCCTGCCCCTGCTGGAGCCCTCGACCACCCGCTGGACCAAGAGCGAAGACGACGTCCGCTCCGCATGGCACGGCCTGGCCCAGGCCCGGCAGGAACACCTGCGCGCCGGAAACTGACCTCGGCATGCGCGACGGCCCCGACCAGATGTGTCTGGTTCGAGGCCGTCGCCATGCACGGGCAAGGACCGGGCACCGGGCCCGGGGAAATCAGCCGGCGTCGGGGCACTGCCCCACCCCGCGCCGTCTTCGTTCCGGCCCAGCGCCGCCGGGGGCGCAGCCCCACGTCTCAACCAGCGCCGTTCAGCAGTATTGTCTTCCCTCCCTGGAACGCCAGGGGGCGGCAGTGCCTCCGCGGGTTCGGTGGTCGCGCGGTCAGCGAACAGCCAAGCTCGCGTTGAACCCGCCTGGCTGTGGGCTCGGGATGACAGCTCCCCGGGCCCGTGGTGCCTTCAACTGAACGGTCGGCTCAACGAACGCGACACGATCGGCCGTCACATCCACTTCGTGCACGACGCTGCTTCAACTTCGGCAGTGTGCCGACGTCGACGCTTTGAGCAGGTCGGGTCGTGGTGGGAAGCTCATAGCTTTCCGGCGAGCCGCACGGTGTTGTAGTACGTGTTCGCGGTCCTCCGGCAGCCGACTCGCTGCGACTCATAGAAACCCGGTTGTATGGCGCAGATGCGCCGCATGTCCTGGAGAAACGCCAGGTCGATGCGTTCCTTGTGCGCGCCGGTGAACGCGTTGAGCTTCTTGTAGTTGCGGTACCCGAAGTCGTGGCGCTGGCACGGACCCTTGAAGTTGAATCCGCCGGGCTTGTCAGGAGAGCCGGAGCAGTAGTCGGTTGACCAGTCGAACCGGTAAGGATTCTTTCCCTGGAGAGAGCGCTGCCATGCAATGCTCCACGCCTCAAGGCCACGACGGTCGGCAGAGGTCAGGCGCCGTAGCTGGGACAGTTGCTTGTCCCGGAACTTCCCTGATGCGGTGGTGGACGTCGACAGCTCTGCCGATGCTGCGGTCCGTTCGCCCGAGGCTGATTCGGCGGCGGCATCCGTGGCGACGCCGAGCGGCAGGAGCACAACGCCGAGGGCGGTGGCGCCTAGGAGCCGGATGTGGGTGTGCACGTGTGTCTTTCCTTCCGTTGGCTGACCAGCGCATGGTGATGTCGCGGGCCAAGGCGTGTACGACGGCGCGGCCGTCCGGCTTTCTCCGGTCGGCCGTTTCTCGCCTGACCTTGAGTTTTCTGGACCGGGGATTGTCTGGCAGGCCCCTTTCGCAGTACCGGACAAAGAGTGGGATGCCATCGACGGCCGACCAAAGGACATCGACGACGACTCCCTCTTCCTGTCCGGCGCCAGCACTGCACAGGAAGCGCAGCATTTGCATGGCCCCGGTAGGGGCGGCGACCGTAGGGCGGGCCTGACGTCGTCGTTCGGCACCGAGTTCGGCGCGGCGCTCGCCGAGTTTGACGAGGTGGTGCTGACGGGCCACTCGCGGGTCGGTCAGGAGGTGGAGCTGCGGGAGCTGTCCGCCGCCGTGGACGACGCGGGGCCGAGAACAGGGCGGATCTGGTGCAGTCACTGCTCGGCCCGGTGCGCGATAGCTGCGGTGACGGCCTCCACCAGCGCGTCGCCGTCGGTCGTCGGGATGGTCGTGTCAGTCGGGGAGACGATTCAACGGCGGCCACAGGAAGCACGGCAGCCGCTGCTGCGGGTCCGATCCGGCCTGTGAAC
>NZ_JBHWES010000060.1:0-21728 GCF_042734105.1 Streptomyces sp. NPDC059679
ACCCCCGCCGGCCCCACTCGACGCCGGGGGGGGCGGGCGGCGTCCGGCTGCGTTGCCGTCAGCGTTGCCGTCAAAAGATCACGGGTGGGTCCCTCGGCCTCCGAGTCAAGGGACCCACCCATTTCTCCATCGAAGCGACTTGTTCGAATCTGACTATTGCAGGAGTACCCTCATTCGCCGTGCGATATCAGCCGCCTTCAGGCGAACCTGGTCATCGTTCAGGAGGTCCGGCATGCCGATGCCAGCCGAGTCGTAGTCATGCGCGACATAAAAGAGATCTGTCGCCGCCTGATACTGCTCGGCAGACGGATACGGGCCACCGTACCCCTTGTACAGGGGAAGGCAGACAAGAGAGAACTCTGCAGGAGAGATCCTCCCTTCGGAAACGGCTTCCGCGAGTACAAGGAACGGCTCCAAAGTCGCCATCTACAGCTTCCCTTGCATGGTCAGGTACCAGAACTGGTCTGAAGTCACGTCCGATTTCCAGGCACCAAGCATCTCGCCGGAATCAATGTCCACCGAGACGTGACGCCCGGTATTGAGATCCACGTAGTGCCGGGCAGGCGTCCCGCGATACGTTCCCGCGATTTGAACGTTTCCTGGATCCTTGACGAAGTCTTCCAAGGCGTTCACGAATTCCTGCTTGCTCGCTTTACTCTCCTTCGCAGTGACTCCGAAGTCAGCGGCATGCTGGAAGTGATGAGGCACCCTATTCGAATCGATCCATGCGGATCCACACCCGGGACCTGAGTTATGAACCAGGACCGGTGTCTGTCCCGCCAGCACATAGTACGTGTGGAGGTCGGTGGTGGTGAGGTTGTGGACCTTGGCCTGCTGGGTCCAGTGCTTGAGTGCGGTGATCTGGATGGGGGTGCCGGTGGAGGTGCGGATCCATTGACCGGGTTGCAGGTCTTTGGCGTCGATCCATTCGTTGAGTTCCGGGACCCAGAAGGGGTGGCTGTCGGTTGCTGTGACGGAGGCTGTCTTGTTGCCCTTCTTGCCGTCAAGGTCGAGGGTGATTTTGACGAGGTGTTTGAGGCCTTTGCCTTTGATCTCGGCTGTGACTGTTTTGGTTGTGGTCTTGCCGGTCTTCGGGTCGGTGGCGAGGATCTTGTCGCCGATTTTGACGTCTTCGATGGGTTTGGTAGTGCCGTCGGCCATGAGCACTTTGGTGCCTGGGATGAAGCTGTGGCAGGCTTTGAGGACTTTGAGGCCTTTGAAGACACGGGCCCAGGGCAGGTCGAGTGAGGCCGCGCCGCAGGCGCTGGTGCTCTTGCCGCTCAGGCACTGCTTCCACGCACTGATGTCAGGTTTGACCAGGCTGACTGCTATTGCGGTCACTGTTTTCTCGAAGGCGTTCTGTTCGTAGTCCACCAGACCGATTGCCTCGGCGGCAGAGCAGAAGCCCTCGGGCTTGCTGGACGGGTGGTAGCACGTTTGCTTCGCCCATGTCTGGAGTTGCTCGTCGCTGTCGTATTGCGGGAACCGATGCTGGAGTTCGCGGGCGGAGGGGACGCGGATGCCTTCGATCCACAACTCGCCCTTTTTCTGCGTGACGTTGATCGCCCGCCCGGGGCCGTGCGCATTGCCGCCGCTGCTGTGCCGCGCCCGGGACGGCGTGTTCGATGTCGGGTAGAGAATGCGGCCGCTGGTGTCGTAGCAGCCTTCTGTCGTGCAGCCCGGGCCGTGGCTGGGTGTCCAGTTGTTGTTGGCGCCATCCGCGCTGCAGCCGTCGCAGAAGCGTCCAGTGGGGTCGGAGCCGGTGACCGGGTTGTTGTTCGCGTAGGTGTAGCCGTTCACCTGTTGCGGGTCGGTCAGGTCCATGACGGGGTCGACCGAGAGGAACCGGCCGGTCGTTGGGTCGTAGTCGCGCGCGCCCAGGTGGGTGAGGCCGGTGGTTTTGGTGTCGTCGGTTCCGCCGACGAAGCCCTTGGTGCCGGGCCAGGCGGTGGGCTGGTCGCCGCGGAGGTCGCCGAAGGGCAGGGTGCGGCGCTGGGTGAGTTTCTGGGTGGCTGTGTCGATGGCGAGTTGTGCGGTGCCGTGGTGGTCGGCGAGGGTGAGGGAGACGGTTCCGTCGTCTTCCTGGACGGCTTGGTGGCCGCCGCCGAGGTCGAGGTAGTGGGTGGCTTTCGGCGTGGTGGAGCCCTTGGGCAGGGTGATTTCGGTGCTGCCCAGGTAGAGGGTGGTCTCGGTGGGGGTGCGGCCGATGAGGCGGTTGCCGTCGGCGTCGTAGAGGTATTCGGTGACTTTGTCGCCGCCGCCCTCGACCGGTTCGGTCACCTTTGCCAGGTGTCCCTCTACGTCCCATGCCAGGGACTGAGCGTCGCCGCCGAGCGTGCGGGTGGTGGTGTTTCCGGCCTTGTCGTATCCAAAGGTGTCTTGTGAGGTGCCGTTGGGGCCAGTGGCCTTGACGGAGGTCAGGGTGTGCGGCTGGGCGCTGCCGGGCTCGGGGTAGCCGTAGGTGCGCTTGGTGTCCTTGGAGGTGTCGCCTGTGGTGTCGTGCAGGGTTTCGGTGCGGCGGTTGCCAACCTTGTCGTAGGTGTAGGAGTGCCAGTACGCGGCCGGGCCGCCCAGCACGCCGCCGCTGGGGGTGGTGGCGCAGCTGGTGTCGCCTTGGGTCCATGCCTCGGTCAGGCGCCGCAGGTAGTCGTAGGTGAAGCACTGGTTGTCGGTGCCGGAGCGGGAGACGTCCGATACCGAGAGCACATTGCCGGCTTCGTCGTAGCGCAGCGTGCTGTACTGGTCGACGCCTGCGATGTCCTGGCGGTCGACGCGGGAGGTGGCCAGGCGCTGGGTGCCCCACTCGTAGGTGTTGGTGGACCACGTCTTCTTGCCGTCGCTGCTGGACAGTTCGTATTGCAGGGGTTTGCCGGTGAGGCTATAGGTGACGGACGATTTCACGCCCTGACTGCCGTCGATCGCGATGGGGCGCAGGGTTTCGTCCTCGTAGGTGTAGACCACGGACTGGGCCGGCAGGGATCCTGCCTTCGGATAGCCGATGCCCTCGACGAGGCCGGAAACCTCGTAGGAGGTGGTCGTCAGGTACGTTCCTTGCAGTGCTCCTTCGGTGGCGGGGATGGTGACGGAGGAGCGCAGCGGGCGGTAGAGGCGGTCGTAGGCCACGATTTTGGAGGTGTACGCCTGGCCGGCGTCGTAGCGGGTGGATTCGGCCAGGTATCCCTTGGCTCCGCTGACGGTGTCGTACACCCACCTTGCTCGCAGCTCGCCGCTGGGTGAGTCCTTGTGGAGTTCGGTCCGGCGGCTGAGGCCGTCGTAGACGTAGGCGAGGGTGGTGTCGCGCGCGTCGGTGGTGGAGGTCAGCTGGCCACGGTCGTCATAGGCGCTTGTGGTGGTGCCTTTGTCCGGGTCAGTGGCCGTGGTGGGTTGGCCGAGCAGGTCGTAGGTGTAGGTCCAGGTGTTCTTGGCGGGGTCGGTGACCTTCTTGAGTTCGCCGCGGGGTGTGTAGGTGTAGGTGGTGGTGTCGTAGGCGGCGTCGGTGGTGCGCTGGTGGTGCTGGCGCAGTTCGGTGGTCTGGCCGCGGGCGTCGGTCAGGGTGGTGGTGGCGGTGCCGCCCACGGGTGGGATGACAGTGGTGCGGTCGCCGCCGTAGATCGTTTTCGTCATGCCCAGGACGGTGCCGCCGTCGCCGTTTCCGGCGATCTGCCTCGCCTCGGTCTGCCGGCCCAGGCCGTCATAGGTGTAGCGGTTCTGCGTCTCGAGGCTCAGCGCGTCTTCCGGTTTGAAGAGGGTGGTGGTCGGTTTGCCGTCCGTGTAGTAGGCGGCGAACTCTTCGGCCTTCAGCCCGCGTTCGTCGTAAAAGACGTCGGTGAGCAGTCGCCCGCCACCTGGACCCGGGGCTTGGGTCTGCCGCTCGCGCAGGAGCCCGTCGTAGAGGGTGTAGGAGGTGCGCTGGACGCCCCGGTTCCCGAGCGTTTTGGTGCCCACGGCCACCGGCTGGTTGTCGGTGACGGTGTAGGTGAACTCGTAGGTGGGCGTCTGGCCGGTGAGCCGGTCGGCGAGCCACACCTTGATGGAGCGGCCCAGGGCGTCGTAGGCGTAGTTGGTGACCTTGCCGTTGGTGTCAGCTGCAGTCAGCGGCAGGCCGCGCAGCACATCGCGCGTGGTGGTGGTCGTCTGCGCGGTACTCGTGTCACCGGATTTGGCGGGCGGCGAGGTCACTTTCGCGCTGGTGGGGATGCCCTTCTCGGGGGTGTAGGCGGTTGTGGTGGTGCGCCCGTCGCTCCGGGCGGTCCGCTTGAGCACGCCGGCCGCGGTGACGGTGACGTCGGCGGTCAGATCGGTGCTGGTGAGGACGCGTCCGTACGAGTCGTAGGTGGATCCGGATTCCGTGTAGACGGCGGTGGTGCCGTCGTACTTCTTCAGCACCGCGGTCCCGGTGGGGTCCCCGGCGGTGGGGGCGGCGTCGTAGGCGCCGCCGTCGTAAGCCGTGCGGGCGTCGGAGATCACATCCCCCGGCCGGCTGACGGCCGCGTCACAGGCTTTGGCGACTGCTTCCACCCGGGAGGGGAGCGTGAGGATGTTCTTGTCGGTGTTCGTGGCGTAGGTGGTGCGGGTGCATCTGTTGTCGGCGGCGGTGTCGTTGTCGCCGAAGTCATCGACCTCCGTGACGCGGCCTGCCACCGTGTCGTAACTGGTCGCCCCCGACACGGTCCGCCACTTGGCTCCGGCTCCGTCGTCCAGAGACGTGAAGGTCTTGGTGTGGGCGGTTCCGGTGAAGTTGGCGGTGACCGTGCCCCAGTCGCGGACCTTCTTCGCGGTCTCGTGATACCAGGGCCGGTTCACCGTCTTGGCCAGGACCTTGCCGCCCGGCGCGGAGTAGCTGACGGTCTTGTAGGCGAACCCTGCGGCCGACTGGTGGTCGGTGATCGGGTCACCCTCACCGTCCTCCAGAGTGACGGTGACACTCTTGGTGCCGTCGTTGGTGTCCTTACGGTCGCCGTCCATGCCGCGTAGGAAGTACGTGTCCTGCTGCGACTTCATCGCCGCGGTCCCGCCCTGGCCACCGGTCTGCACCCGGACCTGGCCATAGCCTCGCCACTGCGACCAGGTCTTGAACTTCTCCTTGGTCAGCCCGTCGTCGTCATCGAAGTGCCAGGCGGCGCCGCCCTTGTAGTCATAGGCGGTGACCTGGTCGGGCGCCCCACCGGTGCGGTCGGTGGTGGTCACGAAGGCGACCACGTACTTGTTGAACCACTGCCGCTCGGGGTCGTCGCTCGTGCTGCCGCCGATGTACTGCGGGAAGCAGCGGGTGGTGTTGGTCTGCGGGGTCGGCAGTGCGTCCCATTTGCAGGCTTCCGGGGAATATTCGATGTCGATCTGGCCGCCGGATTCGTCGGCGACGGTTGACAGGCGGTCCTTGATGAAGGGCGCGTAGCCGTCGCCTGCCTTGTCCAGCCGGTTGGCGAGTTGCGTGTACGTGAAGGTGGTCTTCGGCAGGGTGATGGCCGGGTCGGCGGTGTGGCCCGTGCGCTGTATGGACTCCAGCTCCAGCTGGTAGTCGGTGTCCGCCTTACCCCACCTGTGTTCCAGCTTCCACGAGTCGACGCTCCGGTAGCTGCTGCCGTCGTGGACCTGGGTGGTGATGCTGGTCAGTCTCTTGCGAGTGAAGAACGCCGGGGAGAGCCTGCCCTCGTCGCAGTCCTCATCCGCCGTGCAGTTCAGGTCCCAGGGCGTGTCGTACCAGTAGAACGCGTCCTTGTCGATGGATGCGCAGTCGGTCTGGGTGTCGGGTATGCAGCGCTGGCTGCTGGTGAGGTCGACCTTCGCCAGGGCTTTGGTGCCGTACATCGAGGACGACTTCAGCCCGTACTCGATCCGGTCCAGCTCGCCGCCGCGGACATAGCGCGTATTGTCCTTGGCCTTGAGATTCCGGTCGTAGGAGTTGGTCTCCTTGTCGTAGTAGTACGCGAGGGCGTTGCCGTGGGGGTCGACGACATAGTCGAGATTCCAACGCCAGCCCTGCTGGCACCAGGAGTCGGCGAACGTCGCACCGTGGCACGGCTCACCGGACCCGTTCCCAAAGACAGGAACCGTCCACGTCGAGTCGGTGGCCTCCTTGCCATCAGCCCATCCCGGCAGCCGGTTGTATCCGAAGTAGTAGCGGATACCGTCCGGCGTGGTCACCCGCCAGTACTCGTCGTTCCTGGCGTCATTGCCGCGCACGTTGGTGGCCGAGCCGTAGAGCCGGTCGATTTTCGTACCATCGTCGCTCTTCAGCTTCCAGGAGTCGGTCCCGTTCGGGACCAGTTCCCCGCCCTTGCCGTTGAAGGACATGAACGCGTTGTCGTACGCCCAGCACAGGTCACCCGGCTTGCCGCCGTCCGCGTTCTCCACCCCGTCGTCCGCACACGGCTTGTAGCGGCGCTCGATGAAACCCGGCCACAGGTCGAAGCCGTCTCCCACCCACGAGGACTGGTTGTTGGTGTTCGCGGTACGGCCGTCGACACCACCGGAGGAGTACGACAGGCCCACGGTCGGCGTCAGCCCGCCCGGCACGTCCGGCACGGACATGCCGTACGACCAGGTGAAGTCCCCGGTATTCAGGTTGGTGTTCCACGCCGCGGAAGGCGAGAGGGAAGTGGCCTTGTAGTCCCCCTTCCCCCCGTCCTCTCCGGCCACAGCCGCCAGCACCGTCGGCTTACCCGAACGCAAGGCCAGTTTGGAAGCGGTGAGGGTCTGTTTCTCCGTGTCGTTGATGGCCTCGACAGGCTTGGCAGTGCGGCACTGCGGCCGATGCGGGGTGGTCAGGACGCAGGCAGGTAAGGTGATCAACTTGAGCCGGGAAGCGTAGCTGCCGCCATATGCCCCGGCGAAGGAAGAGTAGTCGACTCGGGCCCGCGCCGAGCCTGCCCCGACGGCCTTCAGGCTCTCATCTCCTGCCTTGGGCTGCAGGGTGAACAACGGCCCGTTCACGCCGGCCTTCTCGGACGCCTTGCGCCCCAGCACGCGGACCGCGACCTCTCCGCCAGCCGTGGCTGTGCCTCGCCGCACATCTGCAGCCAGTGCCAAGGGAAGCCCCTGGGCCCGCACCGGCGACGCCCCTGACTTCTCACCGGCAGCCGTCAGCTTCACCACTGCTGATGCCGCCTTCGGCCAGGCGGCGCGAGGGGCGGTCTTGGGGGTGCGCGGCCCCTTCATGACAGTGCGCGGTTTGACCTTGGCGATCGTGCCCGGCACCGGCTTCTCCGCGCGGGGAAGGTCAGGGCGGCCCTTCCCGTCGTCGGCGGCGACGGCGGGAAGGGCCGCGCCCTGCAGCAGCGTCGCGATCATGACCACAGCCGAGGCCAGCGCGACCCAAGGCCGGAGTGTCCGTAACCGCTTGCTCGATCTGCCGTTCATCCCTGTCCTTCATCCGTCACTGTGTGCACCGCCGGACGAGTACGCCGCGCGCGGTGGAGCGAAAGGTGGTTCGTGGGAAGTGCGGGGGCATGGTGGGCCGGGGGTCCCGGCCCACCGATGGTTGAAATCAGTCGCCGCTTGGAACGTCCGTGGCCATACCCGGCGTGCCGATCGCGAGCCGTGAGACCTGCGCGTCAGTGAGCGCGCCCTGGAAGGCCCACACGTCGGAGACCGCGCCGGGCCAGTACTCACCCCAGCTGGTACCGGTCTTGGCCCGGCCGAGTTGCAGCGGCTGCGTTGTCTTGAAGGACAGCGAGTTCTCCACCCAGGAGAATCGGTCGCTGCAGGCCGTGTCGTCTGCGTCGCCGTTGCCGTCGGCGTCCGCGCAGGCGATCTCTTCCAGCTCGCCGTTCACATACAACTTGAGTTGCTTGGCGAACCCGTCATAGACCAGCGCCAGATGCGTCCAGTCAGCAGGGCTGGAGAACTGCCCGTTCTCAACCTGCGTGATGGTGACGTCCTCGTCCTTGGTGTCCTTGTCCTTGTCCGCCATGGCTATCCGCCACCGGCCCGGATCCGTATCCGGGGTCGCGCTCGGCACATACCGCACCACGAACGCGCTCTGTGCCGAACCCGGTGCACTGAGCAGCGTCACGCTGTCCTGTGGCACGGCTGCGGCTTGCGCCCACGCCGTCACCGTGAAACTCGCGCTCGTATCCACCGGTACTGTGGATGTCGCGGCGTAGTCGTTGACACCGTCGAGCAGGAGGCCGCCGTCGACCCATCCGGATCCGACCCGTGCGCCGCCGTTGACGGTCATGTCGTTCCCGGCCGCGGAGGCATCTGGTGTGGTCAGTGGTGTTCCACTGGCCTGCTCGAACTTCCAGCGGCCCTTGACCAGGGCGCGCTGCTTGAACAACTGCTGCGCTTCACCGGCCGAGACCGGGCGATCGAACAGGCGCACGTCATCGATCGTGCCCGGGAAATAGTTGGCGACCTGGCCGCTGTAGGAGCCGGCGCCGATATACATGGACTGGTCCGCGTAGAACGCACCGGCCAGCTCAGTCGAACCTGCCTTGGCCCCATTGACGTACAGGGTGAGCGTGTTGGCGACGGTGTCGTGCACTCCGACCAGGTGTACCCAGTCTCCCGCCCGCGCTTGTGTCCCCTCCGGCTGCATGGCCCGGATGGGTGTCGCATCCGCGCTGTCGGCTGAATACTGGTTGACCGCCCACCGGTCGTACGCCTTGGAGTAGTACAGCTCGAAGCCCGGGGCGTGCTGGCCGGCCTGGGCGGTGATCACCGCAGCGCCGTCCGGCTTCTTGTCCAGCTTCGCCCAGGCCGAGACGGTGAAACTGCGGGAGGTGTTGACATGAGGAGCGCGCTCCTGGCCGATCTTCGCGTAGCCGGTGGAGCCGTTGAAACGGGTGGCCTTGCCAGCGATCCCGGCCACGCCCGTGGTGACACCACCCGCGTACTTCGCGGGGATTACACCGCCGTACCCCTTGATGTCAGTGGCGCCGGCTTTCTCGTCGAAGTGGAGGACCGCCACCGCCGGGCGCCCCGGGTCACCGACCGTCTGACGGGCGTAGAGCTTGTCGACCTCGTCCTGGGCGACGGGCTTGTCGAAGATCTGCGTCTCGTCGATCGCGCCGGGGAAGAAGTCCTTCGCGGCTCCGTCGGTAGCGCCCGCGCCGATCCGCAGGCCCCTTCGGGCACTCCAGCCGATGTCGTGGGAGGCGGTGCCTGCCAGCTTGCCGTTGACGAACAGCTGAAGCCTTTTGTCCACGCCGTCGTAAGTGCCGATCAGATGGGTCCACTCGCCGGCCTTCACCCCGCCCGGCGTGCCGGCCATCGCCCGTACGATCGTGGCCCCGGGCTCATCGGCGGCGAAGGTGTTGAACACCCACCGGCCGTAGGAGGCGGAGTAGTACAGCTCGAAGCCGGCGGTGTGGTTGCCGATCTGTGAAGCCACCATCGCCGCGTGATCAGGAACCTCCGACAACTTCACCCACGCCGAGACCGAGAATCCGCGCGCGGTGTCGGCTACGGACAGGTCGGTGGACGCGTATCCGTCCGTGCCGTTCAGCGACAGCCCTCTGCCGGTCACGCCCTCCGCGCCGGTTGTCGCGCCACCGTGCAGGCCAAGGGTCCGAGGCGGAGTCGACCCCTCCGCCTCGGCCGCGCCCGCTCCCTCGTCGAGTTGCCACGTCGCCCGTTCAGGCTGCCCCGCCTTCACCCGGAACTGGTACGTACGGATCTCCGACCCGTTTCCCGCCTCATCGAACGCCTGCGCGGTGACGAAGTTCAGGCCCGGCTTCGCCGGAAGGATCTTGACCGACCTGGCCGCTCCCGATGACGTGGACACCTGGTTCGCCGAGATCGGATCGCCGTTGAAACCCCATCGGTACCGCGTCACATCAGTGGAGGAAGAGTCCAGTTCGAACGTGCCGTACTGGCCGACCCCGTCCAGCCAAGGGTCCTCAGGGTCCGCCGGGTTTGATGCCGGATACTCGCCCGACACGACCGCCGGTGCCTTCGGCACCGAGGTGTCGTAGACGAAGTAGCACCCCGTCGCGCCCCCCGCATACGACCAGGGGGAGTACTGGGCACCATCATAGGAGCGGGCATACCAGTAGACGATCTTGTTGGCCGGAATCGAGGACGGCAACGAGATGGCGAACTCGGCCCCGGATCTCTTCGACGATGTCAACGCGGGTTTCCAGCGTGCGATCAGGCCCTTGCCGTCGCCCGCGTCCCACTTGGCCTGGAACTGCACCGCGACACTGTCACCGTCCGGGTCGGTCACGTTGTTCGCGTAGATCTTGCCCAGCGTACGCACCCGCGCCGCGTCCCCCGGCTTCTTGCAGACGCCTCCGTACTCCATGGTCAGCTGCGACACCCGGACCTGGCCCGGCGGACGGTTGTACTTCACCCGCAGATACGCGTCATCCGAGAACCGCTTCCACCCGTACCTGTCACTCTCACTGGACGCCTGCAGCCCGAACGTCATCGTCGACCACTTCTTGTCCGCAGCCTCCTGGACCGCGGACCGCACGGAAAACTCCGCATCCTTCGCCGCACACCCGTCATAGCCGTAGGCGAAGGACTCCGTCTTCAGGTGATCGATCCAAAACCCATCCGCGTTCTGCGAGTTCCACGTCGTCGACGAGGAGATCCCCTTGGTACGCCACAACTGCACACCGCGCGCATCACACGACGCGGACCACGTGTTACGTACCACGAACTCCGCCGACAGCACCGACTTGCCCGCGAACCTCGACGTCGGAATCCGGTAGAAGAGACGCTTGGTGTCCTCCGGCTGGCAGTAGACCCAGCCGCAGTAACCCATGCCCGCATCGGAATCGCCGTTGAACTTCCACTGCGGCGACGACGCCCAGTACTTCGACGCCATCGTCCATGCGGCAGCCTTCGGCGAATACCACTGCGGGTCGATGAACACCGGATACACCGTCCCCGACCCCTTCAGCACCCCGGAATCCGGCCTCAGCACCAGTTCATCCTGGCTCGCCGGAACCTCCACCCCCACCGCAGCCAGCTTCCCCGACTCACCCGCCGACGGCTCCCCCTCATCACCGGACCCCGAGGCGCCCGCGGGTGCCCGCACACCAGTTGCCCCCTGTGCCCCCGGACCCGGACTGGAATCCCACATCACCGGCTGGGGCGCCTCAAACACCGCAGCACCCGCACCCTTGTCGACCGCCTCAACCCCACCGGTGCCCGACTCCTGAACATTCAGGCCACCGGCATCAAGCTTCAGCCGTAACTCCGCCAACTCCTCACTGGCTGCGGCCTCAGCCGACTTCACCACCAGCAACTGTGTGAAACCGTCCTCCTGGGCCCCCATGCGCAGGTCCACCCCCGGCAGCACGTCGGGATAGGTGGCCGTATCTCCTTGTAATCGCGGAGCAGGCAGAACCGTCGGCCAGGACAACGCCAGTTCGCGGCCTGCCTTCCTCATCCGCGCAAGCGGCGTACTACCGCCCCCGGAGAACGCCAAGTCGACCGTCGTCGCCTTCGGAGCAACCGTCCCCTCGTCGGTCTTCACCAACCCGGTGTCGATGGGCTTCCATTCACCGTCCACTCGCGCCCGGACGGGCCGCAGATGCTCTCTGGCCTCCAACTTCCCATCAGGCATGGCGAAAACCTCACTGCTCTCACCCCGCAGCGAGGCAATCTCCACCGGCTCGCCCTCGCGCTCAGCCGCCGCTCGTGCCAACTCCTCGCGCACGGCGCTCTTTACGCCGTGCGCGTCAGTGGCCGCTGCTGCTGTGTGCGCTTGGGCAACCTGCACGTCAGACAGCGGGAGCGCTCCCAAAACAACCGCAGCGGCTAACACCACCCCGGGCATGCGAGCACCGCGCCGACCAGCCAAAGGCATAGCAAACTCCCCCCACAAGGCCTCCCCAGACCCTGCTCATTTGTGAACGACTCTCGACGGAATCGCGAACGCGAGAGTAGGCATCGCATCGCACACCAGTCCAGGCGACCACAAAGGCACAACACGTAACATCTCACAACAACACCCCCATCAACCTTGCATGATATGCGCCACATAAAGCATCGCCTGGGAACCATTACCTCGTGGAGGTTTGTTGCCGGTGCAACGGATTCCGATGCTGGACTTGCCGCTCGAGTCGTGAACGGTCCTCAGCGGTGAAGTCGGCAGAGCCGAGCGGCCAAGTACTACCTTGGCTTACCTGGCCGGCATCGAGGGGGCGACAGTCGCGCCGACCCCAGGCTGCAGCCCTCAATCTGAAGGAGCCCGCCGCGCCATCGCCGACAGCGACCGGTGCTTGGCCCCCTATCGCGCTGCACTCGACACCGGAGTCAATCCGATAGCCGTTCCCGACTGGATCGGCCAGGGGTGTGTCGGGGACGCTGGCGTTCGGACGGGACGGCAAAGTCCCCGCGGCCGAGCGGCTACTCATCCTGCACGACACAAAGCACGAACCGGAGGTGGCATTGGAGTGCGGAGTACGCGACAACGACGACCAAAGGAGGGCATGGGGGTCAGATGATGAGCTCACCTGCCCGGGTGGACCAGGGTCTGTCCACGAGCGCAAGCCTGAACGCACGCGATCTCCACATGAACCCGACACGAACCCCCACGCCATGAGATCGGGAGAAACCCCAGGCCAGCGCCCTGTCAGCGCGACAACCTCGCGCACCCATTTCGGCCACTTGGTCGACACCACACGCAAAAAGCCTGGTCAGCGCACTGACCAGGCTTTTGGAGTGAGTGTCCGAGGGGGGACTTGAACCCCCACGCCCGATAAAGGGCACTAGCACCTCAAGCTAGCGCGTCTGCCATTCCGCCACCCGGACCAGGTGTCTGCCGTCCGGCCCGCGGCCGTTCCGACGGGAAAACCATAGCAAACATCCGGACGTGCTCGATCACGCGTGCCCGTGCCCCAGAGTGGTCCCGCGGCGGTCCGGCGCGCTGGAAGTGTGGACGGGATGTGACGGCGGTATTTCCGCCTTGGGCTGGGCGGGTAGGCGCGGGAGGATGGCGGGGGACCCCTGCCGCGGGTCCTGCCCGCGCGCGGGTGCTCCGTGGCAGCAGAACTTGAGGAGGCAGTGTGAGCGAGTCGACTTCGGCCGCGAGGACGACCGGTGCGGTCAGTGGTGAGGACGAGGTCGTCGACCTGTGCCGCGACCTGATCCGATTCGACACCAGTAACTACGGAGACCACTCCGGCCCGGGCGAGCGCGCGGCCGCCGAGTACGTCGCGGAGAAGCTTGCCGAGGTGGGGCTCGAGCCGCAGATCTTCGAGTCGCACAAGGGCCGGGCGTCCACGGTCGCGCGGATCGAGGGCGAGGACCCCTCGCGTCCCGCGCTGCTCATCCATGGCCACACCGACGTCGTCCCGGCCAACGCCCTCGACTGGACCCACCACCCCTTCTCCGGTGAGATCGCCGACGGCTGCGTCTGGGGCCGCGGCGCGGTGGACATGAAGGACATGGACGCGATGACGCTCGCGGTCGTACGCGACCGGCTGCGCAGCGGTCGCAAGCCCCCGCGCGACATCGTGCTGGCCTTCCTCGCCGACGAGGAGGCGGGCGGGCTGTACGGTGCGCGGCATCTCGTCGACAACCACCCGGACCTCTTCGAGGGGGTGACCGAGGCGATCGGCGAGGTCGGCGGCTTCTCCTTCACGGTCAACGAGAACCTGCGACTCTACCTGGTCGAGACCGCCCAGAAGGGCATGCACTGGATGCGGCTGACCGTGGACGGCACCGCAGGCCACGGCTCGATGACCAACAACGACAACGCGATCACCGAGCTGTGCGAGGCGGTCGGGCGGCTCGGGCGGCACAAGTTCCCGGTCCGGGTCACCAAGACCGTACGGTCCTTCCTCGACGAGCTGTCCGACGCGCTCGGCACCCCGCTCGACCCGGAGAACATGGACGAGACGCTGGCCAAGCTCGGCGGCATCGCCAAGCTCATCGGGGCGACCCTGCAGAACACCGCCGCGCCGACGATGCTCGGCGCCGGCTACAAGGTCAACGTCATCCCGGGCCAGGCCACGGCGCATGTGGACGGCCGCTTCCTGCCGGGGTTCGAGGAGGAGTTCCTGGCCGACCTCGACCGGGTCCTCGGCCCGCGGGTCAAGCGCGAGGACGTGCACGCGGACAAGGCCCTGGAGACCACCTTCGACGGCGCGCTCGTCGACGCCATGCAGTTGGCGCTCAAGGCCGAGGACCCGATCGCCCGCGCCGTGCCGTACTGCCTCTCGGGCGGCACCGACGCCAAGTCCTTCGACGACCTGGGCATCCGCTGCTTCGGCTTCGCGCCGCTGCAACTGCCCCCGGAGCTGGACTTCGCCGGGATGTTCCACGGCGTCGACGAGCGGGTGCCAGTGGAGGGGCTGAAGTTCGGGGTCAGGGTGCTGGACCGGTTCATCGACGCGTGCTGACCGCGCTCATGCCCGCGCGCCGACCTCCCTGGCGGGCATTTAATCGAGCGCGCATATCGATCACACATACTGACTGAATCAATAAGGGTGAATGGTGTCGTAGATTCATAGCTCGATTGCTCCTTCCTCGTTACATGGTGTGCGGCCCCCAACGGGGGCCGTTGCATCGATCACGTGACGTGGAGTCACAGTCCAGAGGGGTGCGATCCCGGGTATCCCCGGAGGCCGGTGAGGTGCCTCGGGGAGACCGGGATGGGGGGCGGGCGCTTCCGCTCGCGCGCATTCCGCAGGACGGAAGGCAGGGGAGCGAGACAGTTATGCGACAGGTTGCGAAAAAGGGCCTGATCACCATCGCGGCGGCGGGCGGCGTACTGGCCATGACCGGCGGCTACGCCCACGCGGGCACGGGGGCCACCGGCGGTGCCGCGCACTCGCCGGGCATCGGCTCCGGCAATGTGGTCCAGGCGCCCGTCGACATCCCGGTGAACGTCTGCGGAAACACCGCGACCGTTCTTGGGGTGCTCAATGGGAGTGGGGGAAGCGGCTGCGGCAATGTGGTCCACGAGGGTGGGTCCGGGAGCTCGCAGCACACCGGTTCCAGCGCGGAGGGCAGCACCGAGAATTCGCCGGGCACCGCCTCCGGCAACAATGTGCAGGTCCCGGTCCATGTGCCGGTGAACGCCTGCGGGAACGGCCTTGGGGTCGGCACGGTCGGGAACACCGACATGGGCGGCGAGTGCGGCGGCGTCGTGAATGTCGTTCCGAACGACCCGAACGACCCGAACGAGCCGGGCGACCCCGGTGACCCGAGTGACCCCGGTGACCCGGGAGAGCCGGGCGACCCCGGGAAGCCGCATGAGCCGGGCAAGCCGCACCACCCCGGGGACAGCAAGCCGGGCGGCCACACGCCTGCCCCCTCCTCGCCGGGCCACAGCGGCGGCCACGCGGCGGGCCAGGGCGCGCAGCAGATCGGCGCGCACGGCGCCGACGCCTCCTCGAACCTGGGGGGCTCCCGGCTGACGGGCACCGAGCAGCTCGCGCACACCGGTGCCGGGCCGGTCGCGTTGGCCATCCCGGCCGCCGCGGGCATGCTGCTCGCGGGCACCGTGCTCTACCGCAGGGCGCGGGCCGGCAAGCACTGAGGCGGCGCTGAGCCGCAGTGACCAGCTCTGAGCGGCACTGAGACCGGTACGTTGCGCTACGGCGCGGCGTCGAGCGGGCCCCGCACACCGGCGGGGCCCGCCCGGCGTTTCAGCGGCGGCTCACCACGTGGCGCGGAGCTGGCGGATGATCCGACGGCGCAGCCGCACCCTGCGGCTGCCGTCGGGATTGAGTCTCAGGCGGTCGAGCTCCCAGTGTCCATACTCGGCATGGTCGGTCAGCAGGCGCGTGGCGGCCTTGCGGGAGACCCCGCGAGGCACATACACATCACAGAATTCGTATTCCGGCATCGCATCTATTGTGCGGGACCGGGCCTGCTACGGATAGCGTCTGCACTATGTCTGATGCTGCGCAGCCATCCGCTGCCGAGGTACGCGCCGCCGCTGAAGCGGTGAAAGCCGCACTGGATCGTCACCTCGACGCTGTCGAACGCCGGTCCGGGGAAGACGACCCGGCTGTCTACGCCGCGTTCAACGAACTGGCCGCGGCAGCCGAGGTGTACGACGAGCTGCTCTATGACGCCTACGACGAGGTGACGCCCTTCGAGATCCCCGGTGACGACACCCTGCCCCCCTATGCCGGGCCCGAGGAACCGAGCGCGCTGAGCGTGCTGATCCGCAGGGACTACGCCGTCGTCGAACCGCAGCGCCTGCTCTCGCAGGCCAGGCGCGTCGCCGAGCTGGATGGGGGCACCGACTCCGACAACGGCGGGGCGGGCGGTGCGGCTGCCGTCGGCGACAGCGTCCAGACCGCCATCGGGGTGCTCTTCGGCGAATACGAACCGGACGAGATCGCCTCCCGGCACAAGGAGTTCGGGCTGGAGGAGGGCGACTCGACCCTGTGGGTCGCGGCCGGAGACGAGCTCGCCGAGCCGGGGGAGTGGCTGGCCACCCCCTTCGACCAGCCGGATCCGCACCAGGTCGTCTGTCGCTTCGACGTCAGCACGGTCTTCGACGAGGAGCTGGACGACGACGAGGACGACGAAGTTGACGTTGCCGACGAGGTAGAAGAGGCGGACGAGGAGGACCTGGAGGTACTGGGCCCCGGGAACTGAGCCCCACCGGGGCCTCGTCGGGGCCTCCCACCGACCGTCCCTGAGCGCCGGGCGGGCCACCGGGCCCGCCCGGCGCTCAGCGTCTGCCAGGCCAGGCCGGCTCCTGGCGGCCGGCGATCCTGCCGGGCGGCAGGGGCCGTGCCTGGGCGGACCGCCGGCGGGAGCCGGAATCCACGCCCCCGTGGCCGGGGCGCCGGGCGCCCACTGCCCTACCCGGCGGACGGGACCTGCGTCTGCAGCAGGGACCGAAGCCGGGTGGTTCGGTCCTTCGCCGGGATCTCCGCCACCGACCGCGCCAGCGCCGCGTCCGCGCCGTGCACCACGGACAGATGGCGCTCGCCACGGCCGAACGCGGTGTACACCCAGGCTCGGGTCAGCCCCGCGGCCGCGTCGCCGGGCAGTACCACGACCGCCGCAGGCCAGCGCGCGCCGACTGCCTGGTGGGCCGTGAGCGCCCAGCCGTGGCGGACCGTGTCGGCGACCTGCTCGCGCGGCACCACGACGGCCGCGCCCGCGCAGTCCAGGTGCAGTCCCTCGGCGTCCGCCGAGACCACCGTGCCCGGCAGCGCACGGCCCGGCGCCGGGACGTAGGCGACCCGGTCGCCCGGGTCGAAGCCGCCGAACCGGCCGGGCCCGGGGTTCAGCCGCTCCTTCAGGGCGGCGTTGAGGGCGCGCGTCCCCGCGGCGCCGCCGTGGCCCGGGGTGATCACCTGCGTATGCTCGGGCGGCACACCGAGCGCGCGCGGCACCGAGTCCGCGACCAGCTGGACCGTGCGGTGCACGGCCTCGCCCGCGTCCCGCACCGGGACGATCACGACCTCCTTGCCGGGGGCCTCGACCTGGTTCAGCTCCCCGATCCCGATGCCCGAGACCAGCTCGCCGATCGGCCCGGGGTCCGGCGTCCGGGAGACGACCTGGGGGCAGCGGCGGGCGGCCAGCAGATCCGCGAAGACCTTGCCGGGGCCCGCCGACCACAGCACACCGGGGTCGCCGCTGAGCACCAGCCGCGCACCGTCCGGCAGCGACTCCACGAGCATCGCCGCGGTTTCCACGTCCAGCTGCGGGGCGTCCAGCACGGCGATCACATCGAGGGCGAGCGCGCCGTCCTCGTCGCGGCCCGGGCCCTCGTGGCCCGAGAGCAGCCCGGCGAGGGTGACCGCCGCGTCGGACCCGCCGAGGCCGGTGCCGCCGGGGTGGACGCCGGAGGCGTGGCCGGCGTCGCTCTCGGCGCCGCTGACGCCGTCGGAGTGGCCGACCGGGCCGTCGGCACCTTCCCCGGCCGAGGCGGCCGCGGCGGCGTCGATCAGCTCGGCCAGCCGCCGCCTGCCGTCCTCGGTGTGCGCCGCCGCGTACGCCCGCAGCCCCAGGGACCTGGCCGCGGCGACGAGCGCGGCCGGTTCGGCGCGGGCGGCCTCGCCGCCGCTGTGTGCGACCAGGCCGTGGCCCGCGGCCGTACGGATGAGCTCCGCCCCGGACGGGCTCGGCGCGGCGGCTGCCGCGGCCTCCCAGTCGGCCGCACTCGGACCGGCGGCGTCCGCCTCGCCATGGCCGGAGACGTCCGCGGAGCCGTCATCGGAATCGGCGCCCGCACCGCCGCTGTCGCTGCTGTCTCCGTCGTCACCGGCCTCGCCGCCGGGCGCACCGGCCGCCGAGCCCCCCGAGCGGTCGGCGAAGGTGCCGGCGAGCCGGGCCAGGCCGTCGGCCAGGCTCTCCTCCGCCAGGGCGAAGCGGTCCAGCCCCAGCAGGACCCGCACCGGCTGCTCGTGGTCGGCGCCGTCCGCGTCTTCGGACGCCGGGCGAGCGGCGGCCCCGGGGGTGTCGGCGGCGTCCTGGAAAACCAGCACCAGGCCGTCCGCGATCGCGGACCGCAGCGCCGCGTCCGGATCGGGCACGGAAAGCTTGGCGAGCCCGGCGCGCAGCGCGGAGGACTCCAGCGCGGTGTGTCCTTCGAGCGCGGCGCGCTCGAGCAGCCAGACCGTGAGTGCCTGCGCCCGGCGCTCGTCGTCCGGCCCGCAGTCCGGCCCGAGCAGAGCACGGGCGAAGCCGTCCGCCTGGTCATGGCGCACGCCGGACACGGCCAGCAGCTGCCAGGGGTCCTCACGCAGCACCTCGGCGGCCGTTTCGCCCAACGCGACCACAACCGCACCGGCCAGGCTCTCGGGGGCCCCGCCCTCGGCGAGCACCCGGCGGACCTCGGCGGCTCCTGGGCCATCCGCAGCCCCGGCCCCGGCCCCGGGCCCGGCCACGGTCCGGACGGGCTGCCCGGCGCCCGGTGCGGCGGGAACCCCGCGCGCCGGGGCGGGCCCGCCGGGCCCGGCCGCCCCGGGCTGTCCGCGCCCGGGCCCGTCCGTCCGATCTTGAGCGCCACTCGGGCGGGCCCCGCCGCTTCCCGAGCCCCGCGCCGCGGCACGGCCCTGGCGGGCCGCGGGCGTCTCGGTGAAGAACGAGGCCGCCGACCGCTCACCGCTCTCCACGGCCCGTACCGCCGCGGCCAGCGCCTCCGCGGCGGCGGACCGCTTACCGCCACCGCCCCCGGCCCGGTCGCCACCGGCTCCCTCGCCGCCCGCCGACGTCCGGTCGCCCGGAGCCCCGGCGCCCCCTGAGGATGCCGCGCCCGCAGTGCCGGCGGCCTGCTGTCCGCCCGCCGCCGATTCGCTCCCCGAGTCGGAAGAGGCCGGGCCACCGGCCGCCGCGTCATCGCCTGCTGCCGAGGGACCACTGGGAGCGAGACCCGCAGGGCTCACGGGCTCGGCGCTGTCGGCGCCGTCGTCGGTGTCCGTGTCGGCGCCGCCCTCAGCGCGCGGCGGGACGGCGGCGTCCGCGTCCGTATCCGTCCGCGCCGCGGGGGTGCTGGTGGTGGGCTCCTCCTGGGGTGCGGAGGCGGCCTCGCCGGCGAGGCGGTCGGTACTCACAGCGTGCTCCAGTCCTGATCGGGATAGCGGTGCACGGGCGCCGACACATCGTCGAGCGCCTGGCAGATTTCCTCCGGAAGACTAAGCGCCTCCACCGACAAGGCCGCCCTGAGCTGCTGCGCGTTCCGCGCGCCGACGATGGGCGCGGTGACGCCCGGGCGGTCGCGGACCCAGGCCAGCGCCACATGCAGCGGGGTGGTCGCCAGGCCGTCGGCCGCGGTGGAGACCGCCTCGACGATCCGGCTCGCCTCCTCGTCGAGGTACGGGGCGACGAAGGCCGCCATCTGCTCGGAGGCGCCGCGCGAGTCGGCCGGGGTCGTGTGGCGGTACTTGCCGGTCAGCACCCCGCGGCCCAGCGGGGAGGAGGGCAGTATGCCCAGGCCCAGGTCCAGGGCGGCGGGCAGCACCTCCCGCTCGATTCCGCGCTGCAGCAGCGAATACTCCATCTGCGTGCTGGCGAGCCGGGTGTGCGTGCCGGACGAGGCGAGCTGCCAGGTGGCCGCCTTGGCGAGCTGCCAGCCGGAGAAGTTGGACACCCCCACATACCGCGCCCGCCCGCTGCTGACCGCGATGTCCAGCGCCTGAAGCGTCTCCTCGATCGGGGTGACCGGATCGAAGGCGTGCACCTGCCACACATCGACATAGTCGGTGCCGAGCCGCGCGAGCGAGCCGTCGAGCGCGGCCAGCAGATGGCCCCGTGAGCAGTCGAAGCGGCGGTCGGGGTCGGGGACGCTGCCCGCCTTGGTGGCGATCTGCAGATCGCGGCGCGGCACAAGGCCCTCCATCAGCTGGCCCAGAAGGTACTCGGCGCCGCCGTCCGCGTACACATCGGCGGTGTCCACGAGTGTCCCGCCCGCTTCCCAGAACGCCTTGAGCTGATCCGCGGCGTCGTGTTCTTCGGTGTCCCGCCCCCAGGTGAGCGTGCCGAGCCCGAGCCGGGATACGCGCAGGCCCGTGCGGCCGAGGTGCCTTAGCTCCATGAACGTTGAGATTACTGGCCGGAGATCGAACCGTGTCGGCCTGTGGATAACCCGGTCCTGACGTACCCGGACGCGGCGCGCTAGAGTCCGGGCAACAAGGACGTTACTGATCGGTAAGGGGTGCGGCATGAGGCTCGGAATCAACCTCGGCTACTGGGGCGCCGGGATGGACGCGGACAACCTCGCGGTCGCCCGGGAGGCCGACCGCCTCGGCTACGCGGTCTGCTGGGCCGCCGAGGCGTACGGCTCCGACGCCGCCACCGTGCTCAGCTGGGTGGCCGCACAGACCGAGCGCATCGACGTCGGGTCCGCCATCTTCCAGATCCCGGCCCGTACGCCCGCGATGACGGCGATGACCGCCGCGACCCTCGACTCGCTCTCCGGAGGCCGCTTCCGGCTCGGGCTCGGCGTCTCCGGGCCGCAGGTCTCCGAGGGCTGGTACGGCGTGCGGTTCGACAAGCCGCTGGCCCGCACCCGCGAGTATGTGGAGATCATCCGCAAGGCCATGTCGCGCGAGCGCCTGACGCACGAGGGCGAGAACTGGACCCTGCCGCTGCCCGGCGGCCCGGGCAAGCCCATCAAGCTCACCGTGCACCCGGTGCGCGAGCACATCCCGCTGTACATCGCGGCCATCGGCCCCAAGAACCTCGAGCAGACCGGTGAGATCGCCGACGGCGCGCTGCTCGTCTTCTTCTCGCCCGAGCACGCCGAGGCGACGACCCTGGGCGCGCTCCGCGCCGGCCGGGAGAAGGCGGGCAAGAGCATGGACGACTTCGACCTGGTGCCCACCGTCCCGATGGCGGTCGGCGAGGACATCGGCGCCCTCGCCGATATCTTCCGCCCCTACACCGCGCTGTACGTGGGCGGCATGGGCAGCGCGAAGCAGAACTTCTACAACAAGCTGGCGCAGCGGATGGGGTACGAGAAGGAGGCCGCGGAGATCCAGGAGAAGTACCTGGCCGGCGACAAGGAGGGCGCGGCCGCGGCCATTCCGCGCGAGCTGATCGACTCCACCGCGCTGCTCGGCCCCGTCGAGCGCATCGCCGACCGTATGCAGGCGTACGCCGAGGCCGGGGTCACCACGTTGTCGCTGTCCCCCGCGGGTTTCACCCTCGAAGAGCGGATCGCGGGGCTCCGTACGGGCGTCGAGGCGCTGGAGCGAGCGGGGCTGGCCTAGGAAGAAGCACCCCGGGCGGAGGAAGAAGCACTCCGGGCGTCCGGGAAGGCCTACGGCCGTGGTGGGGGCTCGGGGTGTCTTCCCCGCCACGGCCGTCACCCAGCACAACGCCCCGGCGTCCGCGCGGTTACGCGACCGCGCGGA
>NZ_JBHWES010000060.1:21738-77263 GCF_042734105.1 Streptomyces sp. NPDC059679
CCGCCCGCCGGGTCCCTCGTCCGGCGCAGCCGGACGCCCCACCTGTTGCCGCCGCCGACGCACGGCATTTGACTTTTGCTGCGCGGAGGTCGTGCGACGCCGGGCACGGAGGTGGCGGAGATGCTGTCGGCGAAAAGGCTGTTCCAGGAGATCATCGACAACGATGAATCCTTCCGGCTCTTCTGCTCCATCGCCGCCGGCGGCGAGGCCCAGGGCGGCTGGGAGAACGGAAGGATCGCCGCCCTCGTACCGGAGAGTCGGCGCGCCCTCGCCCCGAAGATCACCCGGCATGGCGCGGACGAGGACAAGCACGGCAGGATCTTCAACGCCCTGCTGCGCCGGCGCGGCCTCGAACCGGTCGAGGTCCCGCGCGAGACCGACTACACCATGCTGCTCGAAGCGCGTGGCATCGGCCTCGGCCACGACAAGCTGCGCCGCGACGAGCCGCTGACCGAGCAGGACATCATCACCTACCTCGTCCACAGCCGGGTCACCGAGCAGCGGGCCTCCGCCCAGATGGCGATGTTGTGCCGGTACTTCGGGGACGATCCGCTCGTCGGCCGCGCGGTCAGGATGATCTCGGACGACGAGGACAACCACCTCGCCTACTGCCACGAGGAACTGCTGCGCCTTGCCGCCGCCGGGCACGGCCCGACCATCCAGCGGGCGCTCAAGGAGTGCGCACTCGTCGAAGCGCGGGTCCACCGCGACGTCAGCCTCGCCGTCATGGCCCATATGGGCCGCATCCTGGGCTGGTCGAGGGCCAGGGCCGCGCTGCTGGCGGCCGGCATCCACGCGCTGTATCTGTTCGAGTGGCTGGGCGGCTGGCGGCGCATGGTGACGCTGCGGATGCCGGAGCGGCGGGACGCGCTCGGCGGGCGCGCGACGCCCGCTCCCGAGTTCGCCTGACCCAGGTTCGGCTGACCCGGTTCGCCCGAGGGCCCCGGCGTTACGCCCGAGGGCCGCGGCGCTACGCCCGAAGGCCGAGCCGCCCGGTCACAGCCAGCCGCGTCGCCTGAAGAAGCGGTGCAGCCCGAAGACCACCCCGGCCATGAGCAGCAGCACCGCCGGATAGCCCCATGTCCACGACAGCTCGGGCATGTGGTCGAAGTTCATGCCGTAGACCCCGGCGATCAGCGTGGGCACCGCGGCCATCGCCGCCCACGCCGAGATCTTCCGCATGTCGTCGTTCTGCCGCACGCCCATCTGTGCCAGATGCGCGGCGAGTATGTCCGACAGCAGCCGGTCCAGCCCCTCGACATGTTCGTTCACCCGGGTCAGATGGTCGCTGACATCGCGGAAGAACGGCCGCGACCCCTCGTGGACGAACGACACCCCCGCCCCCGCGAGCCGCGCCATCGGCTCCGCCAGCGGCCCCGTGGCCCGCCGGAATTCGAGCGCCTGGCGCTTGAAGCCGTAGATCCGGCCGGCCGTGTTCATCGCCGACCCGACCGGGCTGAACACCTCCGTCTCCAGCTCGTCCAGGTCGAGGCGGAGCGCGTCCGCGACATCCAGGTAGTGGTCCACGACCGCGTCGGACACCGCGTACATCACGGCCGTCGGCCCGTGCTGCAGCACCTCGGGCATCTTCTCCAGCCGCTCGCGCACCGCGCTCAGCGGATTGGCCTGGCCGTGCCGTACGGTCACCACGAAGGAGTCGCCGACGAACACCATCAGCTCGCCGGTACTGACGGTATCGGCCGTGTCGTCGTACTCGACCGGCTTCAGCACCAGGAACAGCGAGTCGTCGTAGACCTCCAGCTTGGGCCGCTGGTGGGCGCTGAGCGCGTCCTCGACGGCCAGCGGGTGCAGCCCGAACTCGCTGGTGACCAGCTCGAACTCCTTCTCGGTCGGCTCGTGCAGGCCGATCCAGAGGAAGGAGTCACCCTCCGCTCGCGCCTGGTCGAGGGCGTCGGAGAAGTCGGCAGGCCCCTCGGTACGCCGCCCGTCTTGGTAGATGCCACAGTCCACGATCACGCGGGGCATTCTGCCCCGCTTGCGACGAAAGCGCACGGGCGGCTCCTGGGCGAGCCAGGGAGCGCTGTTCGGGGGCCGTAGGGTGGCAGCCATGCCCACGCTCATCCTCGTACGGCACGGCCGGTCCACCGCCAATACCGCAGGAGTCCTCGCGGGCTGGACGCCCGGCGTCGCACTCGACGAGCGCGGCACCGCCCAGGCCGCGGCTCTGCCCGGACGGCTCGCCGCGCTGCCGCTCGCCGCCGCCGTCACCAGCCCGCTGCAGCGCTGCCAGGAGACCCTGGCCCCGCTGCTCGCCGCCCGGCCGGAGCTGCCCCTGCACACCGACGAGCGGATCGGGGAGTGCCACTACGGCGACTGGTCCGGGCGCAAGCTCGCCGAGCTCGCCGACGAACCCCTGATGAGAGTTGTCCAGCAGCACCCGTCCGCCGCCGCGTTCCCGGGCGGCGAGTCCATGCGGTCGATGCAGGCGCGCGCGGTCGACGCGGTGCGCGACTGGAACGCCCGGATCGAGGAGGAGCACGGCGCCGACGCGGTGTATCTGATGTGCTCGCACGGCGACATCATCAAGGCGCTCATCGCCGACGCCCTCGGCATGCATCTGGACCTCTTCCAGCGCATCTCGGTCGAGCCCTGTTCGGTCACCGCCGTCCGCTACACCCAGCTGCGCCCCTTCGTCGTGCGGCTGGGCGACACCGGCGACTTCGGCTCCCTCGCGCCCGTCGCGCCCCGTGAGGAGGGCGCGGACGAGGGCCCGGGCGGGAGCGCGGACGCGGGCCGGACCGGGGACGCGGAGGTGGGTGGCGGCGCGGGGGCACCGTGATCGCCGAGCGCAGTAGGGTGGTGCCGCGGAGCCGCCGGGCCGCGCACAGCCGTGGCCGGGCATACGTGCGTCCCAGCAGTCGACAGCCAAAACCCTGAAAACCACGTCGCAAACCACGCCGAACCAAATGGAGCAGGACGTTGTCCCGTCAGGTGTTCCTCTATGACCCGCCGGACCGTTTCGTCGCCGGCACGGTCGGGCTGCCCGGGCGCCGCACCTTTTTCCTGCAGGCGTCCGGGGGCGGCCGGACCACCAGCGTCGCGCTGGAGAAGACCCAGGTCGCCGCGCTCGCCGAGCGGATAGACGAGTTGCTGGACGAGGTGGTGCGGCGCACCGGTGGCAACGCCCCGGTGCCGGCCGTCGCGCCTCAGGAGCTCAGTGACACCGCGCCGCTGGAAGTCCCCGTGGAGGAGGAGTTCCGGGTCGGCACCATGGCGCTCGCCTGGGACGGCGAGGAACAGCGCATGATCGTGGAGGCGCAGGCCCTCGTCGAGCTGGAGGCCGAGTCGGAGGAAGACCTCGCGGAGGCCGAGGAGCGGCTGCTCCAGGACGAGGTCAACGGGCCGCCGATGCTTCGGGTACGGCTCACCGGGCCTCAGGCGCGCGCGTTCGCCAAGCGCGCCCTGGAGGTCGTCAACGCCGGCCGGCCGCCGTGCCCGCTGTGCAGTCTGCCGCTCGACCCGGAGGGACACGTATGTCCGCGCCAGAACGGATATCGCCGCGGGGCATGACGCCTCCGGAGCCCGCCGGGCCTTCGGAGCCCGCCGGGCCTCCGGGGGCTCCCGAGCCGTCCGAGCTGTTGGCGCTGGGCGAGCTGACGGTGCGCGGCCGGGTCCGGGAGGCGTCCAACGCGGTGCTGTACTGCACCGTCGAGTACGAGGGCCACAGCGCCGCCTGCGTCTACAAGCCGGTGGCCGGGGAGCGCCCGCTGTGGGACTTCCCGGACGGCACGCTGGCCCAGCGCGAGGTCGCGGCGTACGAGCTCTCCGAGGCCACCGGCTGGGGCCTGGTGCCGCCGACCGTGCTGCGGGACGGGCCGTACGGGCAGGGCATGTGCCAGCTGTGGATCGAGGCGGCCACCGGCGAGGACGGCGACGGCGCGCCGGAGCTGCTGGCGCTCGTCGACGGCGATGAGCCGGGCCCGGGGTGGAAGGCCGTCGCCTTCGCCGAGGTGGACGAGGGCCGCACCGCGCTGCTGGTGCACGCCGACGACGAGCGGCTGCGCCGGCTGGCCGTCCTCGACGCCGTGATCAACAACGGCGACCGCAAAGGCGGCCATCTGCTGCCCACCGCCGACGGGCAGATCTATGCGATTGATCACGGTGTGACGTTCAACGCGGACGACAAGCTGCGCACCCTGCTGTGGGGCTGGGCGGGCGAGCCGCTGTCCGACGAGGCGCTGACCGTACTGCGGGGGCTCGCGGACCGGCTGGCCGACGGCGATCCGCTCACCGCCCGGCTGGCCGAGCTGATCACCGAAGCCGAGATCGCGGCGCTGCGCGCCCGGGTCGCGGCCCTGCTGCGGTCCGGGTGCCACCCCAAGCCCAGCGGACAGTGGCCCGCCATCCCCTGGCCCCCGGTCTGACCGCGTACCGGTCGGACGGAGCAGACACAGCAGGTCACGGGCGATTCCGCAAGACCGCCTATCAAGCCAACTAGGCCCCATCCGGTTCGTATCCGGAAGCTGCGTCCGGTTACGCTCGACACATGTATGCCTGGCCCGCTTCCGAGGTGCCCGCCCTGCCTGGCAGAGGCCGCGACCTGAGGATCCACGACACCGCGACCGGGGGACCGCTCACCCTCGACCCCGGCCCCGTCGCCCGCATCTACGTCTGCGGGATCACCCCGTACGACGCCACCCACATGGGGCATGCGGCGACCTACAACGCGTTCGACCTCGTACAACGCGTGTGGCTCGACACCAAGCGGCAGGTGCACTACGTCCAGAACGTCACCGATATCGACGACCCCCTGCTCGAGCGCGCCGTGGCGAACGGCGACGACTGGACGGCCCTCGCGGAGCGCGAGACCACCCTGTTCCGCGAGGACATGACGGCGCTGCGGATGCTGCCGCCGCGCCACTACATCGGCGCCGTGGAGGCGATCCCGGGCATCGTGCCCCTCGTGGAGCGGCTGCGCGACGCGGGCGCCGCCTACGAGCTCGAGGGCGACATCTACTTCTCCGTCGAGTCGGACCCCTCCTTCGGCGGCGTCTCCGGGCTCGACGCCGAGGCGATGCGGCTGCTGTCGGCCGAGCGCGGCGGCGACCCGGACCGCCCCGGAAAGAAGAACCCCCTGGACCCCATGCTGTGGCTGGCCGCCCGCCCGGGCGAGCCGAGTTGGGACGGCGGATCCCTGGGGCGCGGCCGCCCCGGCTGGCACATAGAGTGCGTGGCCATCGCGCTGGACCACCTCGGCATGGGCTTCGACATACAGGGCGGCGGCTCCGATCTCGCCTTCCCCCACCATGAGATGGGCGCCTCGCACGCCCAGGTGCTCACGGGGGAGCGGCCGTTCGCCAAGGCGTACGTCCACGCGGGCATGGTCGCCCTCGACGGCGAGAAGATGTCCAAGTCCAAGGGCAATCTCGTCTTCGTCTCCGCGCTGCGCCGCGACGGCGTGGACCCGGCGGCCATCCGCCTGGCGCTCCTCGCGCACCACTACCGCGAGGACTGGGAGTGGACCGACGGCGTCCTCCAGGAGGCCCAGGAGCGCCTGGCCCGCTGGCGCGCCGCCGTCTCCCGCCCCGACGGCCCCCCGGCCGACGCCCTCCTGGACGAGATCCGCACCGCCCTGGCCGACGACCTCGACGCCCCGGCCGCGCTGGCCGCGGTCGACCGCTGGGCGGCGGCGCAGGCGGCCGAGGGCGGTACGGACGAGGGGGCGCCGGGTCTGGTGTCCCGCGCGGTGGACGCGCTGCTGGGCGTCGCGCTCTAGAAGAGCGACCCCGGCCCGGGGGGCCCGGGGGGCGCCCCCCCCCCCGGGCCCGGGCCCCCCCCCCCCCCCCGGCCGGGTGGTGGGGGGGGCGGAGAGTGCCCACCACGGCGGGGCGGGCGGGCGGGGGCGGGGGGGGGGGGGGGGGGGGGCCCGCGGGGGGGGCGGGGGGGGGGGGGCCGCCCCCAATACCCCCCCCCCCCGGCCCGGGGGGCGGGGCCCCGCCCCCCGCGCGGGGGGCGCCCCCCGCCCCCACGGCCGTTGCTTGCCTTGTGGTACGCCGATGGCGCCATGCGGGGGCTACTGGGGTCCGGGGGAGGGCCCGTAGCGGCACCCGCAGCGGCATTGCTCTGTGGCTCGGGCCGGAGGCCCGGCCTGAGCCTCCGGGTCCGGCCCGGGGCGGCCCGGCTCGGCCCGGGCCAGGGCCAGGGCGCGCTCAGCCGTCCTGGTCGCCGTCGGGGCGCTCGCGGCCGCCGCTCTGCTCGCCGCCGCTCTCGTCGCCCTCGCCGCTCTCGCCGTTCTCGTCCCGCTCCTCCGCCGTGTCGTCCTTCGCCGAAGGTCTCCGCGGCCGCGTGGAGCCGGAGCCGGTGCCGGTGCCAGGGCCGGTGCCGGCACCCGGGGCCGAGGAGTCGCGCAGATACGAGCCGGGGCCGCCCGTGCCGCCCTCGCGTCCGTCCGCGATCCCGCCGCCCGCGTCCGTCGCATGGCCGCCCGGGCCCGGCTGGCCGTCCCGGCGCCGCAGATAGCGCTCGAATTCGCGGGCGATCGCCTCGCCCGACGCCTCCGGCAGCTCCGCCGTGTCGCGGGCCTCCTCCAGAGACTGGACGTACTCCGCGACCTCGCTGTCCTCGGCGGCGAGTTGATCGACCCCAAGCTGCCAGGCGCGCGCGTCCTCCGTCAGCTCGCCGAGCGGGATGCGCACGCCGATCAGGTCCTCGAGGCGGTTGAGCAGGGCCAGGGTGGCCTTGGGGTTCGGCGGCTGCGAGACGTAGTGCGGTACGGCCGCCCACAGGCTGACCGCCGGGACCCCGGCGTGGGTGCACGCCTCCTGGAGGATGCCGACGATGCCCGTCGGCCCCTCGTAGCGCGACTCCTCCAGGTCGAGGCTGCGGGCCAGATCCGGGTCGGAGGTGACGCCGCTGACCGGCACCGGCCGGGTGTGCGGGGTGTCGCCGAGCAGCGCGCCGAGGACCACGACCATCTCGACGCCCAACTCATGGGCATAGCCGAGGATCTCGTTGCAGAACGACCGCCAGCGCATGCTCGGTTCGATGCCGCGCACCAGCACCAGGTCGCGCGGCTTGTCGCCGCCGCCCGCGCGGACCACCGAGAGCCGGGTGGTCGGCCAGGTGACCTTGCGGATGCCGCCTTCGAGCGCCACGGTCGGCCGGTTGACCTGGAAGTCGTAGTAGTCCTCGGCGTCGAGCGCGGCGAAGACCTCGCCCTTCCATTCCCGATCCAGGTGCCCCACCGCGGTGGAGGCGGCGTCTCCGGCGTCGTTCCAGCCCTCGAAGGCACAGATCATGACCGGGTCGATCAGCTCGGGAACCCCCTCAAGCTCGATCACCCAGCGCCTCCTTCCGACCGGGGCGGACGGGTCCGTACCGCCTCCGGCTGCAGTTCCATTCGCATCGTCCCAAGCCTACGGCGTCCGGGGCCCCCCGCCGCAGCCCCCATGTGGGGGTGGGGAGGAGCAAGGGACAGAGGCGAGCCAGAGGGCCAGGCAGGGGGAGTAACGGAGCGGCGAGCAGAGATTCATCCGATCTGTTCTCCGGCCGCTCTGAGGAAATTTCGTGCACCCCTCTGGACGGACGGGCCCATGCGGCGCTATACATCGGATCACCGCGAAAGGTCCGATGTTCTATCGCGCCGTACAGGGAGTCCCCATTGAGATTGCGCCCGACCGTCACCGAGATCGAGGTCCATGACGTCCGGTTTCCCACCTCCGAACAGCTTGATGGCTCGGACGCCATGAACCCCGACCCCGACTACTCGGCGGCGTACGTCGTGCTGCGCACGGACGCGGCGGAGGGCGCGGAGGGGGACGCGGCCGACGAGACCGGCGGCGCCAGGGCCGAGGGGCACGGGTTCGTCTTCACGATCGGCCGTGGCAACGATGTCACCGCGGCCGCGATCCGCTCGCTGCGCCCCCACGTCGTGGGCCGCCCCGCCCCGCTGACCGCCGCCGACCTCGGCGCCCTCTACCGGGATCTGACACACGATTCGCAGCTGCGCTGGCTCGGCCCCGAGAAGGGCGTGATGCATATGGCGGCCGGCGCGGTGGTCAACGCCGCCTGGGACCTCGCCGCCCGGCAGGTGGGCAAGCCGCTGTGGCAGTTCCTCGCCGACATGCCGCCCGAAGACCTCGTCGAGCTGGTCGACTTCCGGTATCTCACCGACGCCCTCACCCCCGAGGAGGCGCTGGAGATCCTGCGCGCCGCCGAGCCGGGCCGCGCCGAGCGGGCCGCCCAGCTGCGCGAACGGGGCTACCCCGCCTACACCACCTCCCCGGGCTGGCTCGGCTACTCCGACGAGAAAATGATCAAGCTCGCGCAGGAGGCCGTCGCCGACGGCTTCGAACAGATCAAGCTCAAGGTCGGCGGCGACCTCGACGAGGACCTGCGGCGGATGCGCCTGGCCCGCGAGGCCGTCGGCCCCGACGTGCGGATCGCGGCCGACGCCAACCAGCGCTGGGACGTGGCCGAGGCGCTGCGCTGGATGCGCGCCCTGGCGCCGTACGAGCCGCACTGGATCGAGGAGCCCACCAGCCCCGACGACGTCCTCGGGCACGCCGCCATCCGCAGTGGACAGCCCGTCAAGGTCGCCACCGGCGAACATGTCGCCAACCGCGTCGTCTTCAAGCAGCTGCTCCAGGCCGGCGCCGTCGACTTCGTACAGATCGACGCGGCGCGGGTGGCCGGCGTCAACGAGAACCTGGCGATCATGCTGCTCGCCGCCAAGTTCGGCGTGCCGGTCTGCCCGCACGCCGGCGGGGTGGGCCTGTGCGAACTCGTCCAGCATCTGGCGATGTTCGACTTCGTCGCGGTCTCGGGCAGCTGGGAGGACCGGGCCATCGAGTACGTCGACCACCTCCACGAGCACTTCGCCGACCCGGCCGTCGTCGAGGGCGGCCGCTATCTCGCCCCGGCCGCGCCCGGCTTCTCCGCCCGGATGCACCCCGAGTCCATCGCCGCCTACCGCTACCCGGACGGGCCCGAGTGGCAGGCCCGGAACGTCGCACCACAGGAGGGAACCTCGTGAACCAGGCCCACCCGACCGGCGACTTCGAGGGGCTGGCCGCGCTGGTCACCGGCGGCGCCTCCGGTATCGGCGCCGCGATCGCCACCCTGCTGCGCGATCGCGGAGCGCGGGTCGCGGTGCTCGACCGCGACCCGGCCGGCGCCCCCGCCGGCACCCTGGCGGTGAAGGCCGACGTCACTTCGGACGAGGCGATACGGAGCGGGGTGGCCGAGGCCGTCGCCGAGTTCGGGGCGCTGCACACCGTCGTGGGCAACGCCGGGATCGGCGCCATCGGCACCGTCGAGGACAACGCCGACGACGAGTGGCACCGGGTACTGGACGTCAACGTCCTGGGCCTGGTCCGTACCGCCCGCGCCGCGCTGCCCCATCTGCGCGCCGCCGCGGCCGAGCGGCCCGGCAGCGTCTCCATCACCCACACCTGCTCGATCGCGGCCACCGCGGGGCTGCCGCAGCGCGCCGCCTACAGCGCCAGCAAGGGCGCCGTGCTCGCGCTGACCCTGGCCATGGCCGCCGACCACGTACGCGAGGGCATCCGCGTCAACTGCGTCAACCCCGGCACCGTCGACACCCCCTGGGTCGGCCGGCTGCTCGGCCGGGCCGACGACCCCGCGGCCGAACGCGCCGCCCTGGAATCCCGTCAGCCGGCCGGACGGCTGGTGGCCGCCGACGAGGTGGCGGCGGCCGTCGCGTATCTGGCCAGCCCCGCCGCCGCGGCCGTCACCGGCACCGCGCTGGCCGTCGACGGGGGGATGCAGGGCCTGCGCCTGCGCCCCGCCACCTGACGGACCCGGGGTGTACGCCCCGCCCCCACAGCCCTGGAGCACAGAGCCGCACCACTCGATCAAGGACGGGATTCGATGACGAGACTCCGCACGACCGGCACCGTCGCCTGTGCCGTGCTGCTCGCCGCCGCCGCTCTCGCGGGCTGCAACCGCGAGAGCAACGGCGCCGGTGGTGGCAAGGTCGGCATCGACATGCCGCGCACCGACACGGACTTCTGGAACTCCTATCAGCAGTACCTCGAGAAGGGCATCGACGACGGCACGGTCAACGCGCTGCCGCTGTCCAACTCGCAGAACGACATCGCCAAGCTCGTCGCCAACGTCCAGGCCTTGACCGACCAAGGCGCCAAGGCGATCATCATGGCCCCCCAGGACACCGGCGCGATCTCCTCCACCCTGGACGACCTCAAGGAGAAGAAGATCCCCGTCGTCAGCGTGGACACCCGCCCGGACGCGGGCGAGGTCTACATGGTCGTACGGGCCGACAACCGCGCCTACGGCACCAACGCCTGCGAGTACCTGGGCAAGCAACTGGGCGGCAAGGGCCGGGTCGCCGAGCTGCAGGGCGACCTCAGCTCCATCAACGGCCGCGACCGCTCCGAGGCGTTTGCCTCCTGTATGAAGGAGAAGTTCCCGGGCATCAAGGTGCACGAGCTGCCCACCGACTGGAAGGGCGACGTCGCCTCCGCCAAGCTGCAGAGCCTGCTGGCCCAGCACAAGGACCTCGACGGCATCTACATGCAGGCCGGCGGCGCATTCCTGCAGCCCACGCTCGCGCTGCTGGAGCAGAAGAAGCTGCTCAAGCCCGCCGGGTCCGACGGGCACATCACGATCATCTCCAACGACGGCATCCCGGAGGAGCTGGACGCGATCCGCTCCGGGAAGATCGACGCCACCCTCTCCCAGCCCGCCGACCTGTACGCCAAGTACGCGCTGGAATACGCCAAGGCGGCTCTGGACGGCAAGAAGTTCAAACCTGGCAAGACCGACCACGACTCCGAGATCGTCAAGATCAAGAACGGCCTGGAGGACCAGCTCCCGGCGCCGCTGGTCACCAAGGAGAACGTCGACGACAAGAAGCTGTGGGCCAACCAGCTCGAGAAGAAGTAGCCATGGCCGTCGCTGACCAGCCCGCCGCCGCTGACCAGCCAACCTCCGCGGAGCCCACCGTCGTACGGGCGGAGCGCATCGTCAAACGGTTCGGGCCGACCCTGGCCCTGGACCGCGCGCATCTGGCCGTACGGCCGGGGGAGGCCCATGCGCTGGTCGGGCGCAACGGGGCGGGCAAGTCCACGCTGGTGTCCGTGCTGACCGGCATGGAGCGCCCCGACGAGGGCACCGTCACCTTCTCGGACGAGCCCGCCCCCGGCTACGGCGACACCGCCGCCTGGCAGCGCAAGGTGGCCTGCGTCTACCAGAAGTCCATGGTGGTGCCCGACCTGACGGTCGCCGAAAACCTCTACCTCGGCCGCTTCCAGGGCACCTCGCGGATCCGCTGGCGCGCGCTGCGCCAGGACGCCCGCGCCCTGCTGGCCGAGTACGGGGTGGATGTCGACCCGCAGACCCGCGCCAAGGACCTCACCGTCGAGCAGGGGCAGTTCGTCGAGATCGCCAGGGCGCTGTCCTTCGGCGCCCGTCTGATCATCCTCGACGAGCCCACCGCGCAGCTCGACGCAGGGGGCATCGAACGGCTCTTCAGCAAGCTGCGCGAACTGCGCCGCCAGGGCGTCGCCTTCCTGTTCATCTCGCACCATCTGCAGGAGGTCTACGAACTCTGCGACACCGTCACCGTCTTCCGCGACGCCCGGCATGTGGTGACCGCCCCGGTCGCCGAGCTGCCCAAGGACGAACTGGTCGCGGCGATGACCGGGGACGCCGAGGCCGGGCCGCCCAAGGGGGTGCGGGGCGCGGTGCCCGCGGCCGTGCCGGGCGAGGAGACCGGCCCCGGCGCGGAGCCGGTGCTGCGCACCGAAGCGCTGTCCCGCGCGGGCGAGTTCGACCCACTCGACCTGGTGGTGCGGCCGGGCGAGGTGGTGGGCCTGGCCGGGGCGACGGCGAGCGGCAACACCGCGGTCGGCGAGACCCTGGTGGGGCTGCGCAAGCAGGACGGCGGGCGGGTGGTGGTGCGCGGCCACGCCGTGCGCCCCGGAAGCGTGCCGCACGCCATCGACGCGGGCATCGGGTACGTACCCGAGGACCGGCACCGCCAGGGCCTGGTCCTGGGCCGCAGCGTCGCCGAGAACGCCACGCTGACGGTGGCCGACCAGCTCGGCCCCTTCGGCACGGTGCTGCCCTCCCGGACCCGGGCCTTCGCCGGCCGCATGATCGCCTCGCTCGACATCAAGACCTCGGGCCCCGGGCAGGTCGTCTCCGGCCTCTCGGGCGGCAACCAGCAGAAGGTCGTCATCGCGCGGGCGCTGGCGCGCGAGCCGAGCGTCCTGGTGGCCATCCGCCCGACCGCCGGCGTGGACGTGAAGTCCAAGGACGCGCTGCTGGGCGTAGTACGGGAGGTGGCGGCGGCCGGCAGCGGCGCGCTGATCGTCTCCGACGAACTGGACGACCTGCGGGTGTGCGACCGCGTTCTGGCGTTCTTCCACGGGCGCGTCGTGGCCGAGTTCGGCAGCGACTGGAGCGACCGCGGGCTGGTCGCCGCGATGGAGGGGATGGCGGGACCGGAGACGGAGCACGGCGCAGAGAAAGCAGCAGGCACAGCAGGAGACGGCAGAAACCGCGCGTTCGAGGGGAAAGAGGGAAGCCAGTCATGACCGATACCACACGGCAGCGCCCCGCCGAAGTGGTGGCGGCCGGCGAAGCGGCGGCGACGGCCGGACGGGCGCGACCGAAGATCGACATCGCCCGCTGGCGGGATCTGTCACTGGTCCCGGTGATCTTCGTGCTGGGCGTGATCGGCTTCATCGTCTCGCCCGCCTTCCTCACCCAGGACAATCTGATCGGCGTCGTCCAGCAGTCCACCGAGCTGGGGCTGCTGGTGCTGGGCGAGGCGCTGATCCTGATCTGCGGGCGGATGGACCTCTCCCTGGAGTCGACCATCGCCGTCGCGCCCGTGATCGCCCTGTGGCTGGTGCTGCCCGCCCACGGCGCCCGGTTCGAGGGCCTGGGCCTGCTGCCCACCTGGACCGCGATCCCGCTGTGCCTGGCCGTCGGCGCCGCGATCGGGGCGGCCAACGGCTTCCTCATCCTCAAACTGCGCGTCAACGGGTTCATCGCCACCCTCGGCATGCTCACCATGCTGCGCGGCCTCCAGGTCGGCGTCGCCGAGGGCCAGTCGATCATCAACGTCCCCGAGTCCTTCCGCTACCTGGGCAAGGCCGACTGGATGGGCGCCCCGGCGGCCGTGTGGATCTGCCTGGGGCTGTACGCGATCGGCGGCCTGGCGCTGGGCTATCTGCGGCACGGGCGCGCGCTGTACGCCATCGGCGGCAACCCGGAGGCCGCCCGTGCGGCGGGCATCCGGGTGGACCGGATCACCTGGATCGTGCTGTCCGTCGGCGGGCTGCTCGCCGCCTTCGCCGGCATCCTCTACACCGGCCACTACGGCTCGGTGGCCGCCACCCAGGGCAACGGCTGGATCTTCCAGGTGTTCGCCGCCGCGGTCATCGGAGGCATCAGCCTCAAGGGCGGGCGCGGCACGCTCTTCGGGGCGCTCACGGGTGTGCTTACGCTGCAGTTGGTGGTCAATGTGATGACGCTCGGTGGCGTACCGCCCCTGTGGAACCAGTTCATCAACGGCTCGATCATCATCGTCGCGCTCATCATCTCCCGCTACGCCAGCGGCGAGAAGCAGGACTGACCAGAAGGACGGGTGACCCATGGCGCAGCCACCTGGGGCCGGAGGGCCGCGTGAGCTCGGGCGCACGGGCGTGTACGTACCGGCGCTCGGGCTCGGCTGCGCGCCCCTGGGCAATCTGTACACGACCATGCCCGACGAGCGCGCCCTGGCCACCGTCCAGGCCGCCTTCGAGGCCGGATGCACCTATATGGACACCGCGCCGCACTATGGGGTCGGCCTGTCGGAGGAGCGCCTTGGCCGCGCGCTGACGGGCCGCGACCGCGCCTCGTACACCGTCTCCACCAAGGTGGGGCGCGCCCTGCGGCCCCGGAAGCCGGAGGAGCCGGTCGATGCCCAGGGCTTTGTGGACACCCCGGACCGCGTCCGCGAGTGGCGACTGACCCGGGACGGGATCCGCGCCACCCTGGAGTCCTCGCTGGACCGCCTCGGCCTGGAGAGCGTGGACATCGTCTACCTCCACGATGTGGAAAACCACATCCGCGAGGTCTATGAGACCGCCTTCCCGGCCCTGGCCGAGCTGCGCGACCAGAAGCGCGTACGCGCCATCGGCTTCGGCATGAACCACAGCGATGTGCTCGCCCGGTTCGTGGCCGACCTCGACGTCGACGTGGTGCTGTGCGCCGGCCGCTGGACCCTGCTGGAGCGCACCGCCTACGACGACCTGCTGCCGGTGTGCGAGCGGCGCGGCACCTCCGTGGTGGTCGGCGGCGTCTACAACTCCGGGCTGCTCGCCGACCCGAGCCCGGACGCGCACTACAACTACGAGCGGACGCCCCCCGACATGCTGGAGCGCGCCCGGCAGCTGGCCGCGGTCTGCGGCGAGTTCGGCGTACCGCTGCGGGCGGCGGCCCTGCGCTTCCCCTTCGGCCACCCGGCCGTGGCCGCGGCGGTGGTCGGCTGCGCCTCGCCGGAGGAGGTGCGGGACAACGCCGAGATGTTCGGCCACGACATCCCGGACGAGCTGTGGCCGGCCCTGGTGGACCGGGGCCTGCTCGACGAGGATGTCCCCCTGCCGGCCGCCCGCTGACTGAACCGCACCGACCGACCGCCTGTTGTCCGACCGCCGACCCGCCGCCGATCCCGAGGAGCGCCCCTCCGTGCCGCGCATCGACGCCCATCACCACCTGTGGGACCTGGACCGCCGCGAACAGCCGTGGATGGACGGCCCCTGGGCCGACCCGATCCGCCGTACGTTCACCCTCGACGACCTGGAGCCGCACCTCGCCGCGCACGGCGTCGACGCGACCGTCGTCGTCCAGTCCAGCTCCTCGCACGAGGAGACGCTGGAACTCCTCGCCACAGCCGAGGCGTCGGACCGTGTCGCGGGCGTCGTGGGCTGGGCCGACCTCACCGACCCCGGCCTGCCCGAGGTGCTCGCGGCCCTGCGCGCCGCGCCCGGCGGCGACCGCCTCGCCGGCCTGCGCCACCAGGTGCAGGACGAGCCGGACCAGCGGTGGCTGGACCGCCCCGACGTCCGCCGGGGGCTGACCCAGTTGGCCGGGGCGGACCTCGCCTACGACCTGCTGGTCACCCCGCGCGAGCTGCCCGCGGCCATCGACGTCGTCCGCGACCTGCCCGAGGTGCGCTTCGTCCTCGACCACGCGGCCAAGCCGCCCGTCGCGAGCGGCGCCCGCGACCCGTGGGACCGGCAGCTGACCGAGCTGGCGGCCCTGCCGAACGTCGTCTGCAAGCTCTCCGGCCTGGTGACCGAGGCCGACTGGGACGGCTGGCAGCCCGAGCAGGTGCTGCCCTACGCCTGGCATGTGCTGGACGCCTTCGGCCCCGACCGGGTGCTCTTCGGGTCCGACTGGCCGGTGTGCACCCTGGCCGCGTCCTACGACCAGGTGGTCGACCTGGCCGGCCGCGCCACGCTCCGCCTCACGGAGGCGGAGCGGGCGGCGGTGTTCGGGGGCACGGCGGCCCGTGCGTACGGTCTGAAGGTGTAGCGCCGCGTACGCGCCGCCTGGACGCCCAGGCGCGTACGGCCCGAACGCCCAAGCCTCACCGCGTACGGCCCGAGCGTCCCGTCACAGCGTCGAGCGCAGCCACTGCTCCACGCTCGCGACATGCACCGTCGCCCAGGACCGCGCCGCCTCCGCGTCGCGGTCCCGCAGCGCGCCCAGGATCGCCCGGTGCTCGTGCAGCGTGCGGCTGACCGCGTCCTCCTGGGTCAGTCCGCGCCAGACGCGGGCGCGGGTGGTGGGCCCGGACAGGCCGTCCAGCAGCGAGCACAGCACCGAGTTGCCGGAGGCCTGGACGATGCCCCGGTGGAACTCCAGGTCGCAGGCGACCAGCTCCTCCACCGACGGCTCCGGCCCGAGCGCGTCGAGCTGCGCGGCCAGCGCGTCGAGCGTGGCGTCGCTGATCCGGGCGCAGGCCTGCGCGGTGGCCGCGGGCTCCAGGATGCGCCGGACCGCGAGGAATTCCAGCACCGTGTCGTCGCGGTGGAAGTCGACGACGAAGCTCAGCGCCTCCAGCAGCAGCTGCGGGTCCAGGCTGGTGACGTACGTACCGTCGCCCTGGCGCACGTCCAGGATCCGGATCAGCGACAGGGCGCGCACCGCCTCGCGCAGCGAGTTGCGGGACAGGCCCAGCTCGGCGGCGAGTTCGCTCTCTTTGGGAAGCCGGTCACCCGGGCGCAGCGCACCCGAGACGATCATGCCTTTGATCTTTTCGATCGCCTCGTCGGTGACCGCCATCATGGACCTCCCCGGTTCAGACATCCGATGTCTGCCCCCATTATGGCGCCTGACGTCGGCTGCTCGTCGACGAGGGCAGCATGGCACGCCGAACGGACCGGCGTCCCCTGCCGGGGTGGACGCCGGTCCGCTGGCGATCACATGGGGTGCCTGGGGTGCGCTGTACGCGATCAGAAGGTGAACGGACCCGGCGACTGGGCCGAGGTGGCGGTGCAGTTCACCGTGATGAGACCGAAGATCACCAGCTTCAGCGACTTGGCCTCGAGCTTGTCACCGGCGGCGACCGTGCCCTTGAGCGGACCGGTGGTCACGTCGGCCCCGGTCTTGATGGCCGGGTTGGAGTTGCCGGTGAACGTCGTGGTTCCGGAGCCGTTCTTCGACAGGGTCAGCGTCGAGTTGACCGAGTTCGCCGGAACGTCGATGGGAGCTTTGATGGCGCCCGAGGACAGGGTGATCGTCGCGGAGGTCCCGCTCTGCGTGGCCGTGAGGGTGGCCAGGCCGGAGCCGTAAGTTCCGCACTCGGCCGTGAGGGTCGCGGTGGTCGGGTCGACCGCGCTCGCGCTCGGCGCGAGCGCGAGCGCGCCCATGGCCATTCCCGCTGCTCCCAGTGCCGTGCCGATCCCGAGTTTCATGCGTCTCATGGGATTGCCTTCCGGTGTGGGGGAAGTGCCTGCCTAGCCGCGTCAGTGCTTGTTGCTTGTTGACTTGTTGCGTGGAGCGGCGCACATGAGACACGGCGGGATCCCGGGCGCGCCCGAGGGCGCGTCGCTGCGTACGTGTGCGCGGTGCGGGGGGTGAGATCACGCGGGGCTGCGGCTCGGGCCTCGCGCAGACCGCCACCGTTCCTGACGTGACGTCAGGCGGGGCGCTGTTATTGATGCGCGCGCCATCGAAGAACGCAAGAGCGATTCATTGATTTTTTACTGGCGAGTCAGTTGGCGCAGCGGCCGAGGGGGAGGCTCCACGGCGGAGCCTCCCCCTCGGGAGTACGGGCGTACGGGCCTACGGGCGACGTACGGGCCGGGTTCGTCAGACCGCGCGCTGGTCCAGCAGCTTCTGGACCCGGGCGCGCACCTCGTCGCCGTCCAGTCCGCGGATCGTCAAGGTGGTGCGGCGGCGCAGCACATCGTCCGCCGTCTGCGCCCACTCGTGGTCGCGGGCGTAGACGACCTGGGCCCAGATCTCCGGCGCGTCCGGGTGGATCCGCTCACCGAGCGCCGGGTCCTCGTTGGCCAGCCGCGCGATGTCGAAGGAGAGCGAACCGTAGTGCGTCGCCAGGTGGCGCGCGGTGTCCGCGGCCATCCGCGGGCCGGGGGTGCCGCCGTCCACCAGCAGCCGGTGGGCGACCGCGTGCGGGTTGGCCAGGCCCGGCAGCGGGACGTGCTTGGGCAGCTGGGATATGGGCTCCATATCGTCCGCGAGCGGGTGGCCCGGCAGCTGCGCGAGCTTGTTCATCACGGTGCGGCCGATGTGGCGGAAGGTGGTCCACTTGCCGCCCGCGATGGAGAGCATCCCACCGCGGCCCTCGGTGACGACCGTCTCCCGCTTGGCTTTGGCGGTGTCCCCGGGGCCGCCGGGCAGCACCCGAAGACCGGCGAAGGAGTAGGTGATCAGGTCGCGGGACAGCTGCTGGTCCCGGATGGAGAAGGCGGCCTCGTCGAGTATCTGGGCGATGTCCTGCTCGTTCACCCGGACATCGGCCGGGTCGCCCTCGTACGCCTCGTCGGTGGTGCCCAGCAGCAGCATGTCCTCCCAGGGGAGGGCGAAGGTGATGCGGTACTTGTCGATCGGGGTCGCCAGCGCCGCCCGCCACGGCGCGGTGCGCTTGAGGACCAGGTGCGCGCCCTTGGAGAGCCGGATGGAGGGGGCCGCGTTCGGGTCCTCCATCCTGCGCAGGTGGTCCACCCACGGACCGGTGGCGTTCAGCACCAGACGGGCGTTCACTCCGAACTCGGTCCCGTCCAGGCGGTCCCGGAGCTCCGCGCCGGTGACCCGGCCGTCGGTCTTCCGCAGCCCCACCACCTCGGCGTGGTTGAGCACGGTCGCGCCGGCCTCGACGGCCGCCCGCACCGTCATCAGGGCCATACGGCTGTCGTTCATCTGGCCGTCGCCGTACACCGCGACCGCCTTGAGGCCGTCGGTGCGCAGCTCGGGGACGTCCCGTGCGGCCTTGTCGGCGCTGATCACATGGCCGACGCCGTCCCGGAAGGCGGAGAGGGCCGAGTACGCGAACACGCCCGCGCCGAGCTTGGCCGCGCCGTGCGGGCCGCCCTTGTAGACCGGCAGGTAGAAGGTGAGCGGATTCGCCAGGTGGGGGGCGACGCTGCGGGAGACCGCGCGCCGCTCGAAGTGATTCTCGGCGACCAGCTTGACCGCGCCGGTCTGCAGATAGCGCAGACCGCCGTGGAGCAGCTTGGAGGAGGCCGAGGAGGTGGCGCCGGCGAAGTCGCCGGCGTCCACCATGGCCACCCGCAGTCCCGACTGGGCCGCGTGCCAGGCAGTGGTGATGCCCAGAATGCCGCCGCCGATCACCAGGAGGTCGTGCGTTGCCTTGGCCAGCTGTTCCCGGGTTTCGGCGCGGCTCGGAAGAGAGCCGGCAGCCGGGTGCGTCCCGAGGGCCGGGACGCTCTGCAGGGTGGTCATTGCTTACTCCTCGTCTTCGATCCAGCCCATGGTCCGCTCAACGGCCTTGAGCCAGTTCTTGTACTCGCGGTCGCGGACATCCGCGTCCATACGGGGGGTCCACTCGGCGGCGCGGCGCCAGTTGGCGCGCAGCGCCTCGGTGTCCGGCCAGAAGCCGACGGCCAGACCGGCGGCGTAGGCGGCGCCGAGGCAGGTGGTCTCGGCGACCATCGGCCGCACCACGGGCGCGTCCAGGGCGTCGGAGAGCGTCTGCATCAGCAGGTTGTTGGAGGTCATACCGCCGTCGACCTTGAGCGCGGTGAGCTCGACGCCGGAGTCCTTGGTCATCGCGTCGACGATCTCGCGGGTCTGCCAGGCGGTGGCCTCGAGCACGGCGCGCGCGATGTGGGCCTTGGTGACATAGCGGGTCAGACCCGCGATGACGCCACGCGCGTCGGCCCGCCAGTAGGGGGCGAACAGACCGGAGAAGGCCGGCACGAAGTAGGCGCCGCCGTTGTCCTCGACCGAGCTGGCCAGGGTCTCGATCTCGGCCGCGCTGTTGATCAGCCCCATCTGGTCGCGCATCCACTGCACCAGCGAGCCGGTGACGGCGATCGAGCCCTCGAGGGCGTACACCGGCTTCTGGTCGCCGATGCGGTAGCCGACGGTGGTCAGCAGGCCGTTGTACGAGTTGACGGGCTTGGCACCGGTGTTCATCAGCAGGAACGTTCCGGTGCCGTAGGTCGACTTGGCCTCGCCCTCGGAGAAGCAGGTCTGGCCGAAGAGGGCGGCCTGCTGGTCACCGAGCGCGGAGGCCACCGGCACGCCCGCGAGGACGCCCTCGGCGGTGGTCCCGTACACCTCGGCGGAGGAGCGGATCTCGGGCAGCACGGCCGCCGGGATCTCCATCGAGGACAGGATGCGCTCGTCCCAGTCGAGGGTCTGGAGGTTCATCAGCAGCGTGCGGGAGGCGTTGGTGACGTCGGTGACGTGCACGCCTCCGTTGGTGCCGCCGGTGAGGTTCCAGATCACCCAGGAGTCCATGGTGCCGAAGAGGATCTCGCCGGCCTCCGCGCGCTCACGCAGCCCCTCGACGTTGTCGAGCAGCCAGCGGATCTTCGGGCCCGCGAAGTACGAGGCGAGCGGCAGACCGGTCTCCCGGCGGAACCGGTCCTGGCCGACGTTGCGGCCGAGCTCGCGGCACAGGGCGTCGGTGCGGGTGTCCTGCCAGACGATGGCGTTGTGCACCGGCTCGCCGGTGTTCTTGTCCCACAGCAGCGTGGTCTCACGCTGGTTGGTGATGCCGATCGCCTTCACATCGGCGGAGGTGATACCGGCCTTGCTGATCGCTCCGGCGACAACTTCCTGCACGTTCTCCCAGATCTCGGTCGCGTTGTGTTCGACCCAGCCGGGCTTGGGGAAGATCTGCTCGTGCTCCTTCTGATCGACCGAGACGATGCGGCCGTCCCGGTCGAAGACGATGCAACGGCTCGAGGTGGTGCCCTGGTCGATCGCTGCGATGAACGGGCCGGTGGAGTGGGTGTCGGTCATGGTGTGCGGCTCTCCTGCGCGTCAAGAGGGGGTGGAATGGGGTTAGGGCTAGGCGAAGGCGATCTCGTAGATGCCGCCGGCGATGGCGCCGCCGATGAGCGGGCCGACGACGGGGATCCAGGCGTAGCCCCAGTCCGAGCCGCCCTTGTTGGGCAGCGGCAGGAGGGCGTGGGCGATACGGGGACCGAGGTCACGGGCCGGGTTGATGGCGTAGCCGGTCGGTCCGCCGAGCGAGAGGCCGATGCCGACCACGACCAGCGAGGTGATCAGCACGCCGATGACGCCCAGGCCGTGGCCGTCCCCGTTCAGACCCTGGGTGAGGATGGCCAGCACCAGGACGGTCGTGGCGATGATCTCGGTGGCCAGGTTCTGCACCGTGTTGCGGATCTCGGGGCCGGTGGAGAAGATGCCGAGCACCGGGCCGGCGTCCGACGTCGCCTGGGCGGCGGCCTTGGCCGTGTCCTGGGCGCCGGGGCCGCCGACGATCTCGCGGTCGGTCAGATGGGCCTGGAAGTGGCCCAGGTAGGCGACCCACACCAAGGTGGCCCCGATGATGGCGCCGGTCATCTGACCGAGCACATAGATCGGCACATCGCTCCACTCGGTGCCGCCCTCGATCGCGAGGCCCAGCGTCACAGCGGGATTGAGATGTGCCCCGGACAGGGGGGCCGAGATATACGCGCCGGTCAGTACGGCGAAGCCCCACCCGAAGGTGATGGCCAGCCAACCCGCGCCGAACGCCTTGGAGCGCTTCAAGACAACGCCGGCGACCACACCACCGCCGAGCAGGATGAGTACGGCGGTACCGATGGTCTCGCCAATGAAGATGTCGGAGCTGGACACCCGCGACTCCTTTGTCCTTCGTCCAGATGGACACCGGGAAGCGCCGTACCACGGGAATCAACCGATGGTCCGCGCCCCCTCGGTGAGGGCTGGTCGGCCCGCGGCGAGTCACACCTTAGCGAATATTGTCGTCAGATGTTCGACAATGCCGACCGACGAACGGCAGTTTTCTGCACGGTGAAGGTTGAGGTCAAGGGTCGTGTGACTGAAAACTCGTACCGGGATGAGCGGGGGTGAACCGACCGATACCGGCCGGTAACTCTCAGAAGCGACTGGCGCCCAAATCGCGGGAAACCGACCGTGCGCAGTCCCGCACCGCGGCGATCAGATCGGAGCGCAGCTCGCCCTCCTTGCACACCCGCTCCACCGCTCCGGCGACACCCACCGCGCCCACCGGCATCCGCCGCCGGTTGTGGATCGGGGCGGCGATCGACGCCACGCCCTCCCAGGTCTCCTCCACGTCCGAGCCCCAGCCGCGCGCCCGGGTCAGGTCCAGGACCGACTCGAAGCCCGCCATGGAGGTCACCGTGCGGGGCGTGAACGCCTCGCGCTCGGCCTCGGCCGCCTCGCTGTGCGCCACCGGGTCGTACGCGGACAGCACCTTGCCCAGCGCCGTGGAGTGCAGCGGCTGCATCGCGCCGACCTCCAGCACCTGGCGGCTGTCGTCGGGGCGGAAGACATGGTGGACGATGAGCACGCCCTGCTGGTGCAGCACGCCCAGATACACGCTCTCCCCGCTGGAGCGCGCCAGGTCGTCGGTCCACACCAGGGCGCGGGCGCGCAGTTCGTGCACGTCCAGGTAGCTGTTGCCCAGGCGCAGCAGCTCGGCGCCCAGCTGATAGCGGCCCGACGCCTCGTCCTGCTCGACGAAGCCCTCCTGCTGGAGCGTGCGCAGAATGCCGTGCGCGGTGCCCTTGGCGAGCCCCAGCGACGAGGCGATGTCTGACAGCCCCAGACGGCGCTCGCCCCCGGCGAGCAGACGCAGCATCGCGGCAGCCCGCTCGAGCGACTGGATGGTCCGTGCCATCGCGCACCCCTCCTGACACTACGGTTCGACAATGCTGAACACTATCGGTCCATGCCGACCCCGTGGTACAGCGGGGAAAGGGTAAACGATCACAGACCCTCCGCGGGCGGCACCCATCCGCCGCCCATCCCGCCCCATGCGAGCTGTCCCGTCACGTGGAACACCACTCGCCGAAAGCTCCCCGGCGGCTACTCTGGCTTGGTGCGCCCTCCGCCGAGGAGGGCGCAAAGCCGACAGCCGTCGCACCCAGGGAGTTCACCCATGGCCTCGCATACGCCTATGTCCGCAGCCACCGACCCCGCCGACCGGGTCCGCGCACTCCGCGAGGCCCTCGCCACCCGCGTGGTGGTCGCCGACGGCGCGATGGGGACGATGCTCCAGGCCCAGGACCCCACCCTCGAGGACTTCCAGCAGCTCGAGGGGTGCAACGAAATCCTCAACATCACCCGCCCCGATATCGTCCGCTCGGTCCACACGGAGTACTTCGAGGCCGGCGTCGACTGCGTGGAGACCAACACCTTCGGCGCCAACCACGCCGCGCTGGGGGAGTACGAGATCTCCGACCGGGTCTACGAGCTGTCCGAGGCCGGCGCCCGGGTCGCCCGCGAGGTCGCCGACGGATTCGCGGCCGACGGACGCCCCCGCTGGGTGCTCGGCTCCATGGGCCCCGGCACCAAACTGCCGACACTGGGCCACGCCCCGTACACCGTGCTGCGCGACGCCTACCAGGCGAACGCCGAGGGCCTGATCGCCGGCGGCGCCGACGCCCTGCTGGTGGAGACCACCCAGGACCTGCTGCAGACCAAGGCCGCGGTCCTCGGCGCCCGCCGCGCCCTGGACGCCTCGGGCTCCGACGCCCCGGTGATCTGCTCGGTCACGGTGGAGACCACCGGCACCATGCTGCTCGGCTCGGAGATCGGCGCCGCGCTCACCGCGCTGGAGCCGCTGGGCATCGACATGATCGGTCTGAACTGCGCGACCGGCCCGGCCGAGATGAGCGAGCACCTGCGCTATCTGGCCCGCCACTCCCGTATCCCGCTGTCCTGTATGCCGAACGCCGGCCTGCCGGTGCTGGGCAAGGACGGGGCGCACTACCCCCTCACCCCGGGCGAGCTGGCCGACGCCCAGGAGACGTTTGTGCGCGAGTACGGGATGTCGCTGGTCGGCGGCTGCTGCGGCACCACGCCCGAGCATCTGCGCCAGGTCGTGGAGCGGGTCCGCGAGCTGACCCCCACCGAGCGCACCCCGCGCCCCGAGCCCGGCGCCGCCTCCCTCTACCAGACCGTGCCGTTCCGTCAGGACACCTCGTATCTGGCGATCGGCGAGCGGACCAACGCCAACGGCTCGAAGAAGTTCCGCGAGGCCATGCTGGAAGGCCGCTGGGACGACTGCGTGGAGATGGCCCGCGAGCAGATCCGCGAGGGCGCCCACCTGCTCGACCTGTGCGTGGACTACGTCGGCCGGGACGGCGTCGCCGACATGGAGGAGCTGGCCGGCCGCTTCGCCACCGCCTCCACCCTCCCCATCGTGCTGGACTCCACCGAGGTCGACGTCATCCGCGCCGGCCTGGAGAAGCTGGGCGGCCGCGCGGTCATCAACTCCGTCAACTACGAGGACGGCGACGGCCCCGAGTCGCGCTTCGCCAAGGTCACCCGGCTGGCCCAGGAGCACGGCGCCGCGCTGATCGCGCTGACCATCGACGAGGAGGGCCAGGCCCGCACCCCGCAGAAGAAGGTCGAGATCGCCCAGCGGCTGATCGCCGATCTGACCGGCAACTGGGGCATCCACGAGTCGGACATCCTGATCGACACCCTGACCTTCACCATCTGCACCGGCCAGGAGGAGTCCCGCAAGGACGGCGTCGCAACCATCGAGGCGATCCGCGAGCTCAAGCGCCGCCACCCGGACGTGCAGACCACGCTGGGCCTGTCGAACATCTCCTTCGGCCTCAACCCGGCCGCCCGCATCCTGCTCAACTCCGTCTTCCTCGACGAATGCGTCAAGGCGGGCCTCGACTCGGCGATCGTGCACGCCTCCAAGATCCTGCCGATCGCCCGGTTCGACGAGGAGCAGGTCACCACCGCCCTCGACCTGATCTACGACCGCCGCAGCGAGGGGTATGACCCACTGCAGAAGCTGATGGCGCTGTTCGAGGGCGCCACCGCCAAGTCCCTCAAGGCCGGCAAGGCCGAGGAGCTGGCCGCACTGCCGCTGGAGGAGCGCCTCAAGCGCCGCATCATCGACGGCGAGCGCAACGGCCTGGAGGCCGACCTGGACGAGGCCCTGCGGGAGCGGCCCGCCCTGGACATCGTCAACGAAACCCTGCTGGACGGCATGAAGGTCGTCGGCGACCTCTTCGGCTCCGGGCAGATGCAGCTGCCATTCGTCCTCCAGTCCGCCGAGGTGATGAAGACCGCGGTGGCCCATCTGGAGCCGCATATGGAGAAGTCCGAGGACAGCGACGGGGCGGGCAAGGGCACCATCGTGCTCGCCACGGTCCGCGGCGACGTCCACGACATCGGCAAGAACCTCGTCGACATCATCCTGTCCAACAACGGCTACAACGTGGTCAACCTGGGCATCAAGCAGCCGGTCTCGGCCATTTTGGACGCCGCGCAGGAGCACCGCGCCGATGTGATCGGAATGTCCGGGCTGCTGGTGAAGTCCACGGTGATCATGAAGGAGAACCTGGAGGAGCTGAACCAGCGCAAGCTGGCCGCCGAATACCCCGTCATCCTCGGTGGGGCGGCGCTGACCCGGGCGTATGTCGAACAGGACCTGCACGAGATCTACGAGGGCGAGGTCCGCTACGCCCGCGACGCCTTCGAGGGCCTGCGGCTGATGGACGCGCTGGTCGCCGTCAAGCGCGGCGTACCGGGCGCGACCCTGCCCGAGCTCAAGCAGCGCCGGGTCCCCAAGCGCGCGGCGGCGGCCGTCGAGGTGGCGGAGCCGGATGAGGGGCCGGTCCGCTCCGACGTGGCCACCGACAACCCGGTGCCCACCCCGCCCTTCTGGGGCAGCCGCGTGGTCAAGGGCATCCAGCAGGCGGACTACGCGTCCTGGCTGGACGAGGGCGCGCTGTTCAAGGGCCAGTGGGGCCTCAAGCAGGCCCGTACCGGCGAGGGGCCGAGCTACGAGGAGCTGGTGGAGACCGAAGGCCGGCCGCGGCTGCGGGGCTGGCTCGACAAGCTGCACACCGAGAACCTGCTGGAGGCGGCCGTCGTCCACGGCTACTACCGGTGTGTGTCCAAGGGCGACGACCTGGTCCTGCTGGGCGAGGACGGCAGCGAGCTGACCCGCTTCACCTTCCCGCGCCAGCGGCGCGGCCGGCGGCTGTGCCTGGCGGACTTCTTCCGCCCGGAGGAGTCCGGCGAAACCGATGTGGTCGGGCTGCAGGTCGTCACCGTCGGCTCGAAGATCGGCGAGGCCACCGCCGAGCTGTTCGCCGCCGACTCCTACCGCGACTACCTCGAGCTCCACGGGCTGTCCGTGCAGCTGGCGGAGGCGCTTGCCGAGTACTGGCACGCCCGCGTCCGCGCCGAGCTGGGCTTCGCGTCCGAGGACCCCGCGGACGTCACCGACATGTTCGACCTCAAGTACCGCGGCGCGCGCTTCTCCCTGGGCTACGGGGCCTGCCCCGACCTGGAGGACCGCGCGAAGATCGCCGACCTGCTGCGCCCGGAGCGCATCGGGGTCAAGCTCTCGGAGGAGTTCCAGCTGCACCCCGAGCAGTCCACCGACGCGATCGTCATCCACCACCCGGAAGCCAAGTACTTCAACGCACGGTGACGGGCCCGTCGCGCTCCGCGGCGATCGGCGGGAAGCCGTCGGGCGTCGCGCGGCGGGCCGTCGTACACTGGTCGATCCGGTAGAGGCCGGTCGTCTTCCGCATCGTGAGAACCGCGAAACCAGCGAGAACCGCGAAGCCAGCGAGAACCGCGAGAGTCGCGAGAACCGCGGAAGACGGCCGGCCTCCGTGCCCCTCTCCCGGAGGTGATCGGATGACCAGCAGCATCCCCGCCGTCGACCCTCGTACGGCCGAAGGCTCCGCCCTGCAAGCCGTCCTGCTCGACATGGACGGCACCCTGGTCGACACCGAGGGCATCTGGTGGGACACGGAGGTCTCCATCTTCGCCGAGCTCGGCCATGCGCTCGCCGAGGAGTACCGCGAGGTGGTCGTCGGCGGCCCCATGACCCGCAGCGCCTCCTTCCTGATCCAGGCCACCGGTGCGGACATCGCGCTCGCCGAGCTGACCGGACTGCTGAACAGCCGCTTCACCGAGCTGATCGACGGCACCGTGCCGCTGCTCCCGGGCGCCCGCAGGCTGCTCACCGAGCTGGTTGCGCACGGCGTGCCCACCGCGCTGGTCTCGGCCTCCCACCGGCGGGTGATGGAGTCGGTGCTGCGCTCGATCGGCCCGGAGCACTTCGCGCTCACGGTCGCGGGCGACGACATCGGCCGGACCAAGCCGCACCCGGACCCGTATCTCTTCGCCGCCGCGGGGCTGGGCGCGGACCCGGCGCGCTGTGTGGTGGTGGAGGACACGGTGACCGGCGTGACGGCGGCCGAGGCGGCCGGATGCCAGGTGGTGGCCGTGCCGTCGCTGGTGATGATCGAGCCTGCCGTGGGGCGTACGGTCGTCGGCTCGCTGGAAGAAGTCGACGTCCCGTTTTTGCGCACTCTGATCACCGGAATGCACTGATCGCGCACCGAGCGTATTTCGGTTAAGGACAGGCCGGGAAATAGACGGCCCTAATTCCGCTTACCCAGCGGCATGGCGGGAGAAGTGATGTTTCTCACCGCGCCGGCCGTCGACGGGGTGGCGAGGGGTCTGCTTCGAGTCCCGTCTGGTCCGATTTGTGCGGACCCATGTGTCCGGATTGATGGCATGTCAGTGGAAACGTGATGGCGTCCGGATATCGGTGAACCGTTACATGTTATCGGGGCGTGATAACGCCTCAACTTCGTTGTGTTCCAGTAGGGCTGGCGCCGCGGACTAATCTCTTCGCGAGTAGTTGATCGATCGCAGGGAGACTCCCGAGAATGAACCGTAAGTCGCTGGTGCTGCCGGTCCTGGCGGGACTGATGACCTCCACGCTCGCCGCGTGCGGCGGTACCGACGGCGCAGGGTCGGACGACGGGGCGATCGTCGTGGGGAGCACCGACCGCATCGAGGCCTCGAAAGTTGCGACCGCGCCGCTGGACCCGGCCCAGGCGTATGACTTCGCCTCCTGGAGCGTGCTGCACAGCACCTTCCAGACGCTGATGAGACTGCCCCGCTCCGGCACCGACCCCATCCCCGACGCCGCCGAACAGTGCGGCTTCCAGGACCGGCAGAGCGAGCAGTACCGCTGCAAGCTGCGCAAGGGGCTGAAGTTCTCCAACGGCCACGATCTGACCTCTGCCGATGTGAAGTTCTCGCTGGAGCGGGTGCTGCGGATCAAGGACCAGAGCGGGGTGTGGTCCCTGCTGTCCAACGTGGACAAGGTGGAGACCCCCAACGACCGCGAGGTCGTCATCCACCTCTCCAGCCCGGACGCCACGTTCCCGTCGAAGCTCACCACGCCCGCCGCGGCGATCCTCGACAGCGAGGTCTACAAGAAGGACGCGGTGCAGAAGGGCTTCGACATGGTGGGCTCCGGCCCGTACACGGCGAAGACCGAGGTGGAGAACAACCGGCTGACGAAGGTGGTCTTCACCAAGAACTCCGAGTACCAGGGCGATATCCAGCCGCGCAGCGACAAGCTCGAGATGCGCTTCTTCGACGACGCCAAGAGCATGGAGAAGGCCCTGACCAAGGGCGATGTCGACGTCGTCAACCGAGGCTTCTCGCCCGAGCAGATCGAGCGGATGGACACCACCGGTATCAAGGGCATCCAGCTCCAGGAGACCTCCGGCCAGGGCATCCGCTACCTCGTCTTCGACACCTCGGCCCCGGTGGTGAAGAACAAGGCCGTCCGCCAGGCCATCGCGCGCATCGTGGACCGCCAGGCGCTGGTGCGCGATGTGTACAAGCGGACCGCCGAACCGCTGTACTCGATGGTCCCCAACAACATCACCTCGCACACCAACTCGTTCCACAACGAGTACGGCGACCCGAACGTCGGCGCCGCGCGCGATCTGCTGCAGCAGGCCGGCATCGAGACCCCGGTGCAGCTGACGCTGGCCTACACCACCGACCACTACGGCCCTGAGACGGCCCTGGAGTTCAAGAAACTCCAGGCCCAGCTGAACGCCAGCGGGCTGTTCTCGGTCAGGATCAAGGGCGTCAAGTGGACCGAGTTCCGCCCGGCCGTCGTCAAGCGGGAGTACGCCGTCTACGGCATGGGCTGGCTGCCCGACTTCCCGGACGCGGACACCTACGTCGCGCCGTTCCTCACCAAGGACAACTGGCTCAACTCCCCGTACCACAACAAGACCATCGAGGACGAGCTGATCCCCAGGACCCGGCAGGAGGCCCAGCGGGCCCTCGCGGTCAAGGATCTCCAGAAGATCCAGAACCTCGTCGCCGGCGATGTGCCGTATCTGCCGCTGTGGCAGGGCAAGCAGTACGTGGCCGCCCGCGACGGCGTCGTGGGGACCGAGTACCTGCTCGACGCCTCGAGCATGCTCCAGCTGTGGGAGCTCGGCCGCACCAGCGACGGCTGAGCCGACTCGGACCCGGGTAGCAGCACCGAGGGCCGTATCCCGCACCGCCAGGAGGCGGCGGGGGATACGGCCCTCGGTCTTGCCCTGCGTACGTCGGTGCGCCTCGGCGCCTCGGTGTGCGCAGACGCGTCTTGAAGCGAAGCGGAGGGCTTGCACGCTACTGCGCGCCGGGGCGCACCAGCCCGCTCTCATACGCGTACACGGCGGCCTGCACCCGGTCCCGCAGCCCCAGCTTCGTCAGCACATGCCCCACATGGGTCTTCACCGTCGTCTCGCTGACGAACAGATCCGCGGCGATCTCCGCGTTGGACAGCCCCTTGGCGACCAGCTTCAGGACCTCCACCTCGCGCTCGGTGAGGGTGTGCAGCGTGTCCGGCACCGGCTCCTCGCCGGACGGCAGATGCCCGGCGTACTTGTCGAGCAGCCGCCGGGTGATGCTCGGCGCCAGCATCGCCTCGCCCGCCGCCACCACCCGGATCGCCTGCACCAGCTCATGGGCGGGCGCGTCCTTGAGCAGAAAGCCGCTGGCCCCCGCGCGCAGCGCCTCCACCACGTACTCGTCCAGGTCGAAGGTGGTCAGGACCAGGACCTTGGCCGGACCGTCCCGGCCCGGGCCGGTGATCTGCCGGGTCGCCTCCACACCGTCCATCCGCGGCATGCGGATGTCCATCAGCACCACATCCGGCTGCAGCGCCCGCACCTGATCCAGGGCCTGCAGACCGTCCCCCGCCTCGCCGACGACCGCGAGATCCTGCTCCGCCTCGAGAATCATCCGGAAGCCGGTGCGCAGCAGCGGCTGGTCGTCGACCAGTAGGACGCGGATAGCCACAGGTTCTCCTTCGCTGGACCGCTAGACCTGCCCCATTCTGCCGGACTGCGCGGGCACGGTGGCCGCCGGATAAGGCGGGGGAGTCCCACCGAATTCCGGGCAATGCGCCTGGTGGTCGCACCAGCCGCACAGCTTGGTCTGGCGCGGCAGGAAGACGCCGGTCTCCATCGCCTCCGAGATCGCCTCCCACAGGGCCCGCACCTTGCGCTCCACGGCCAGCAGATCCGACTCGTCCGGGTCGTACGTCAGCACATCCCCGCTGCCCAGATAGACCAGCTGGAGCCGGCGCGGCACCGCCCCCCGCAGCCGCCACAGCACCAGGGCGTAGAACTTCATCTGGAACAGCGCCCCCGCCGCGTACTGCGGGGCGGGCGCCTTGCCGGTCTTGTAGTCGACGATCCGCACCTCGCCGCTCGGCGCGACGTCCACCCGGTCGATATAGCCGCGCAGCGTCAGCCCGCCCTCCAGCTTCGTCTCCACATACAGCTCCCGCTCGGCGGGCTCCAGACGCGTCGGGTCCTCCAGCGAGAACCACTGCTCGACCAGCCGCTCGGCATCCGCCAGCCACTGCTCCAGCCGCTCCGGCTGCTCCGTGCCGTCCTCCGTACGGAACAGCTCCGTCAGCTCCGGCCGCGCCTTCAGCAGCCGCTCCCACTCGCCCGGCACCATCGAGCGGGCGCGCGAGGCGGTGCGCTCCGCGGCCGGGGCGTCGAACAGACGCTCGAGCACCGCGTGCACCACCGTGCCCCGGGTCGCGGCGGCGCTCGGCTTCTCCGGCAGTTTGTCGATCACTCGGAAGCGGTACAGCAACGGACACTGCATGAAGTCCGCCGCGCGCGACGGCGACAAGGACGGCTTCGACGGCGACGCGGCCGGCGGCACAGCGGAGGACCGACCGGACTGCGGCGTCCGATCGGCCCGTTCGGCCTTCCCGGTGGAGGTTCCCATGGCGCAGACCCTACGGCCCGCCACCGACAGCCGGACGCATACCATCGACGTCCGAGGTCCTCGCACTGCATGATCGTGGGGACCATACCGAAGAAGGGGTGCGAACCGCGCATCCGACGAGGGGACACCGTGGAAAACAGCGGGCAGCGGCAGTCCGACAGCGGGGGATCGGACCGGACGACCGAGCCCGAGGGCGAGAAGCCGCAGCGCCCCCGTGAGGCGGGCGGCGGCTTCCTGATGGGCCGGCCGTTCGGTGTGCCCGTATACGTCTCGCCCAGCTGGTTCCTGGTCGCCGCGCTCATCACCTGGGTCTTCGGCGGCCAACTGGAGCGGGTGCTGCCGGAACTGGGCGCCGCGCGCTACATCGTCTCGCTCTTCTTCGCGGTGGCCTTCTACGCCTCCGTGCTGGTCCACGAGCTCGCCCACACCGTCGCGGCGCTGCGCTTCAAGCTCCCGGTGCGCCGGATCCAGCTCCAGTTCTTCGGGGGCGTCTCGGAGATCGAGAAGGAGTCCGAGACGCCCGGCCGGGAGTTCGTCCTGGCCTTCGTCGGCCCGCTGCTCTCCCTGATCCTCTCCGGCCTGTTCTACCTGGGCATGCTGCTCGTGGAGCCGGACACGGTGGTCGGGGTGCTGCTGGCCGGGCTGATGATCTCCAACCTCATCGTGGCCGCCTTCAACCTGCTGCCGGGCCTCCCCCTGGACGGCGGCCGGATGCTGCGGGCCGTCGTCTGGAAGATCAGCGGCAAGCCCATGACGGGCACCATCGCCGCGGCCTGGACCGGCCGGGCGCTCGCGGTCGCCGTGCTGGTGGGCCTGCCGCTGGCCACCCAGACCGGCGGGTTCGGCGACGAGGCCGAGGGCTTCGGCAGCGTCGACTCGCTGACCGACGCGCTGCTCGCCGCCATACTCGCCGCGATCATCTGGACCGGCGCCGGCAACAGCCTGCGCATGGCCCGGCTGCGCGAGCGCCTTCCGGACCTGCGGGCCCGTACGCTCACCCGGCGAGCCGTCCCGGTCGCGGCGGACACCCCCCTCTCGGAGGCGCTGCGCCGCGCGAACGAGGCCGGGGCGCGGGCCCTCGTCGTGGTCGACGGCCAGGGCGCACCCACCGCCGTGGTGCGCGAGGCGGCCATCGTCGGGGTCCCCGAGCACCGCCGCCCCTGGGTCGCGGTCAGCGGCCTCGCCCAGGACCTCAAGGAGGGCATGCGAGTCTCCGCCGAACTCACCGGCGAGGAGCTGCTGGACACCCTGCGTGCCACCCCGGCCACCGAGTACCTGGTGGTCGAGGACACCGGGGAGATCTACGGCGTCCTGTCGACGGCAGACGTCGAGCGCGCCTTCGTGGCCGCGATGGCGCGGACGCCTTCTTGAGGCTTACCGGATCGAGCCTTACCGGACCGGCGGTCGGAGCGTCCCCGCAGGCCCGGTAGGCTGGCCACATGTCCGAACCGACCGGTGCCGCCCGCCGTCGCGGGCCCTTCCAGGTCGGGGACCAGGTCCAGCTCACCGACCCCAAGGGACGCCACTACACCTTCACGCTCGAGGCCGGGAAGAACTTCCACACCCACAAGGGTTCCTTCCCCCACGACGAGCTGATCGGTGCCCCTGAGGGAACCGTCGTGCGTACCACGGGAAACGTCGCGTACCTCGCGCTGCGCCCCCTGCTCCCCGACTATGTCCTGTCCATGCCACGCGGTGCCGCCGTGGTCTACCCCAAGGACGCGGGGCAGATCCTGGCGATGGCCGACATCTTCCCCGGCGCGCGCGTCGTCGAGGCGGGCGTCGGCTCGGGGTCGCTCAGCACCTTCCTGCTGCGTGCCATCGGTGACCAGGGCATGCTGCACTCCTACGAGCGCCGGGCCGACTTCGCCGAGATCGCCAAGCAGAACGTCGAGCGCTACTTCGGCGCCCCGCACCCCGCCTGGCGGCTCACCGTCGGCGACCTTCAGGACAATCTCTCCGACACCGACGTCGACCGCGTCATCCTGGACATGCTGGCCCCCTGGGAGTGCCTGGGCCCCGTCTCCAAGGCGCTGGTCCCCGGCGGCATCCTGTGCGCGTACGTCGCCACCACCACGCAGCTGGCCCGCACCGTCGAGGCCATCCGCGAGCACGGCACCTTCAACGAGCCCGCGGCCTGGGAGACCATGGTCCGCACCTGGCACGTCGAGGGCCTTGCGGTGCGCCCCGACCACCGCATGATCGGCCACACCGGCTTCCTGCTCACCGCCCGCCGCCTCGCGGACGGCGTGGAGCCCCCGCTGCGCCGCCGCAGGCCCGCCAAGGGCGCCTACGGCGAGGACTACGCGGGCTGGGGCAACGGCGGCGGGACGGCCGCGGGCGCGGACAGCGCCACGAACGGCTCCGCCGACCGCGGCTGACCCAGGGCCTGTCGTCAAAGGGAGCGCCCTGCTCCCGACGCCCGGCACGGCACCTCGCTGCGTTGTCGCATCGCCCAAGTACGCCCAGTACGAGGGCGACGCTCCGCCTTGCGATGTACCGCACCAGACGCCGCTCGCGGCCGGACGCCCCCTTTGACGACAGACCCAGCCCGTACCGCCAACCCCGCACCAACACCTGGGCGCGGCCACCGACTTCCGCCGGGATTTGCCCGGGGAGGCGGTGGCCGCGCGCTGTGAGATGTGGCACTATGCGGGGCACCCCCCGACGCCACCGCTCTCACAGGAGTCACGCCGCGTGCTGCCTCTGGGCCCGGACCTCCCGCACACCCACCCCCGGCCGGTGCACTGGCTCGCGACAGCGGCCGCCCTCGCCGCCGTCGTCGCCGGGGCCGCGGTGCTCCAGCCCTCCGACGCCAAGGCCACGACGGACACCTCCACGGCCTCCGCACCGGGATCGGGCGCCCCGGTGGTCAAGGCCCCGGACCCCACCGCCGCGGACTACCCCGTGGACTGCGGCCCGGCGAAACTGGACGTCACGGACCGCGCCTCGGGCGATCTGGACGGTGACGGGCGGCCGGAGACGGTGGCCGTGGTGCGCTGCCACTCCGAGACCGGCACCCCGCCCAGCGGCATGTATGTGCTGGCCCAGCCGGACGGCAAGAACAGCGAGGGCGGCAACGACAGCGGGAAGGCCGGCAAGAGCGGCGGCAGCGGCCCGGCGAGGCCGCGGATCGTCGCCACCTTCCTGGATCCCAAGGAAGGGATGAGCATCAAGGATTTCGCGCTGCGCGGAACCAAGGTTTCGGCCACTCTGCTCGGCTACTCCTCGGAGCAGGTGGCGCGCTGCTGTCCGGACCTTCAGCGCGAAGTCAATTGGCAGTGGAAGGACGGCAAGTTCGTCCTCAAGGCCCTGCCGGTTCCGGGCAGTGTCTGATCGATCACCGTCTGATCGATCACTCGGCGTCGGGCCCGTACACCTCGACCCGGTCGGACACTCGCCGTACGTGGATGCACTCACCGGGACACTCCTTGACGGAGTCCACGACCTCGGTGAGCAGGGGCAGCGGGACGCGTGTCGTCGCGCCCTGGTCCTGCAGCAATTCGTCGTCGGCGCTCTTGACGTAAGCTAGACCGTCGATGTCGAGTTCGAAGATCTCGGGTGCGTACTGGGCGCAGATCCCGTCGCCCGTGCACAGATCCTGGTCGATCCAGACCTCAAGGTCACCGAGCTCCTCGTTCCGCACAGTCACGATCTGCCGTCCCCTGATACATGATTCAACATTGACTAAATAGCGCCAGCCTTGGCGGGTGTTGACCATCTCGACGATACAACCGGTCGCTTTCCGATGTTGTTGGGTGGGTATTCACCTGGCGTGAGGGAGTGCGCAAGGGTGAAGATCGGACACACGCCGACCGGGTTTGTGATCTAGGGGTTTCAACCCGCACCGGCCCAGGTAGGGTCAGGAAGCGTCCAGCTCCCCTTGGAGGAGGTGAGGACCGTGGCAGCCCACGACGACGACATCAACCGCGGCATCCGGCCGGGGCGGGGGTCTGACGACCCAGCCGGCCAGGTTGCCTATCTCGAGCAGGAAATCGCCGTCCTGCGACGCAAGCTCGCCGACTCTCCGCGGCACACGAGGATTCTCGAAGAGCGGATCGTCGAGCTGCAGACAAACCTGGCGGGCGTGTCCGCGCAGAACGAGCGGCTCGCCAACACTCTCCGTGAGGCCCGCGACCAGATCGTGGCCCTCAAGGAGGAGGTCGACCGGCTCGCGCAGCCGCCGGCCGGCTTCGGGGTGTTTCTGCAGGCGAACGAGGACGGCACGGCCGACATCTTCACCGGAGGACGGAAACTCCGGGTGAACGTGAGCCCGAGCGTCGATCTCGAGGACCTCAGGCGCGGCCAGGAGGTCATGCTCAACGAGGCGCTCAACGTGGTCGAGGCCATGGAGTTCGAGCGCGCCGGGGACATCGTCACCCTCAAGGAGGTCCTTGAGGACGGCGAGCGCGCCCTGGTGATCGGGCACACCGACGAGGAGCGCGTGGTGCGGCTCGCCGAGCCGCTGCTGGACATCACCATCCGCCCCGGCGACGCCCTGCTGCTCGAGCCCCGCTCCGGCTACGTCTACGAGGTCGTGCCCAAGAGCGAGGTCGAAGAGCTCGTCCTCGAAGAGGTCCCGGACATCGACTACACCAAGATCGGCGGCCTGGGCAACCAGATCGAGCTGATCAGGGACGCGGTCGAGCTCCCGTACCTCTACCCCGACCTGTTCAAGGAGCACGAACTGCGGCCGCCCAAGGGTGTGCTGCTGTACGGCCCGCCCGGCTGCGGTAAGACGCTGATCGCCAAGGCCGTGGCCAACTCCCTTGCCAAGAAGGTCGCCGAGGTGACCGGGAAGCCCGCGGGGAAGAGCTTCTTCCTCAACATCAAGGGCCCCGAGCTGCTGAACAAGTACGTCGGCGAGACGGAGCGGCACATCCGGCTGGTCTTCCAGCGGGCGCGGGAGAAGGCCAGCGAGGGCACACCGGTCATCGTCTTCTTCGACGAGATGGACTCCCTCTTCCGGACCCGCGGCTCCGGTGTCAGCTCGGACGTGGAGAACACCATCGTCCCCCAGCTGCTCTCGGAGATCGACGGTGTCGAGGGCCTGGAAAATGTGATCGTCATCGGCGCCTCCAACCGCGAGGACATGATCGACCCGGCGATCCTGCGCCCCGGCCGCCTCGATGTGAAGATCAAGATCGAGCGTCCGGACGCCGAGGCCGCGAAGGACATCTTCTCGAAGTACCTGACGGAAACCCTGCCGATCCACGGCGACGACCTCACCGAACACGGTGGATCCCCCAAGGCCGCCGTCGGCGGCATGATCCAGTCGGTCGTCGAGCAGATGTACACCGAGTCCGAGGAGAACCGCTTCCTCGAGGTCACCTACGCCAACGGTGACAAGGAAGTCCTCTACTTCAAGGACTTCAACTCCGGCGCCATGATCCAGAACATTGTGGACCGGGCCAAGAAGATGGCCATCAAGGACTTCCTGGACCACAACCAGAAGGGCTTGAGGGTCTCCCATCTGCTCGCCGCCTGCGTGGACGAGTTCAAGGAGAACGAGGACCTGCCGAACACCACGAACCCCGACGACTGGGCCCGGATCTCCGGCAAGAAGGGCGAGCGGATCGTCTACATCCGCACCCTGGTCACCGGAAAGCAGGGCGCGGACACGGGACGCTCCATCGACACGGTGGCGAACACCGGTCAGTACCTGTAACACCGCGGTCCGGCTGCGGATGTCCTGGACGGGGCATCCGCAGCCGGATGCGCTTTTCGGACCGTGATTTCGGATGTGTATGTCGGACCTGTCAGCACAGCGAGCGGGCACCTACGAGCCGGACCGGAGCAATGACTGAAATGATCGCCTCAGGGCCGTGCAGCGGCTCTAGGCTCTGCGGTACCGCGGCAGCGCGGTGCGGGGGATCGGGGGCCGCGCACGGACCGGAAGCACAGCGGTACTTGAGCGCCGAACCCGCCCAGGGGCGGCGCCGGGCAAGGAGGGCCGCATGACCGTACGGCGAGTAATGGGGATCGAGACGGAGTACGGGATCTCCGTCCCGGGCCACCCGAACGCCAATGCCATGCTCACCTCATCCCAGGTCGTCAACGCGTACGCGGCGGCGATGCACCGGGCGCGCCGCGCCCGCTGGGACTTCGAGGAGGAGAACCCGCTGCGGGACGCCCGCGGCTTCGACCTCGCCCGCGAGTCCGCGGACGCCAGCCAGCTCACGGACGAGGACATCGGCCTGGCCAATGTGATCCTCACCAATGGGGCGCGGCTCTACGTCGACCACGCACACCCCGAGTACTCCGCCCCCGAGGTGACCAACCCCAGGGACGCGGTGCTCTGGGACAAGGCGGGCGAGCGCATCATGGCCGAGGCCGCCCTGCGCGCCGGCCAGCTGCCCGGAGCCCAGCCGATCCACCTCTACAAGAACAACACCGACAACAAGGGCGCCTCCTACGGCACGCATGAGAACTACCTGATGAAGCGGGAGACCGCCTTCTCGGACATCGTGCGCCACCTGACCCCCTTCTTCGTCTCCCGGCAGGTCGTCACCGGCGCCGGCCGCGTGGGCCTGGGCCAGGACGGCCATGAACACGGGTTCCAGATCAGTCAGCGGGCCGACTACTTCGAGGTCGAGGTGGGCCTGGAGACCACCCTCAAGCGCCCCATCATCAACACCCGCGACGAGCCGCACGCCGACGCCGAGAAGTACCGGCGGCTGCATGTGATCATCGGCGACGCCAACCTCTCCGAGATCTCGACCTACCTCAAGCTCGGCACCACCTCCCTGGTGCTGTCGATGATCGAGGACGGCTTCATCGCCGTGGACCTCGCCGTGGACCAGCCCGTACGCACCCTGCACCAGGTCTCCCACGACCCGACGCTGCGCCGCCTGGTCACGCTGCGCAGCGGCCGCACACTCACCGCGGTGCAGCTCCAGATGGAGTACTTCGAGCTGGCCCGCAAGTACGTCGAGGACCGCTTCGGCGCCGACGCCGACGAACAGACCCGGGATGTGCTCACCCGCTGGGAGGACGTCCTGAACCGGCTGGAGCGGGACCCGATGAGCCTGTCCGGCGAGCTGGACTGGGTCGCCAAGCGCGAGCTGATGGAGGGCTACCGGCGCCGTGACGGCCTCGAGTGGGACGCCGCCCGGCTCCACCTGGTGGACCTCCAGTACGCCGACGTACGCCCCGAGAAGGGTCTGTACAACCGTCTGGCGGCCCGCGGCAAGATGAAGCGGCTACTGGACGAGGACGAAGTGTCCCGGGCCCGGAGCAAGCCGCCGGAGGACACCAGGGCCTACTTCCGCGGCCGCTGCCTGGAGCAGTACGCCGACGACGTGGCCGCGGCCTCCTGGGACTCGGTGATCTTCGACCTGCCGGGCCGGGACTCCCTCCAGCGGGTCCCGACGCTGGAACCGCTGCGCGGCACCAGGAACCACGTCAAGGAGCTGCTGGACCGCTGCCGCACGGCCGAAGACCTGGTCCGGGTGCTCTCGGGGGGCTGAAATGGGCCGCGGCCGGGAATCATCGAGGTGGCCTCGGTGCGTTGTAACAACTGCGAGGCCGATGTCGGACCCGGCTTGTAGGGTCTGATCTTGACCGATCGAATCAAGCTGGGGCGAACCGAGCGGGGTGAGGGATATGGCGACAAAGGACACCGGCGGCGGACAGCAGAAGGCGTCGCGCACGACCGAGGAGGTCGAGGAGCAGGCGCAGGACGCGCAGGCAGCCGAAGATCTCAAGGAGCGGCACGAGAAGCTGTCGGATGACGTGGACGACGTTCTGGACGAGATCGACGACGTACTCGAGGCTAATGCCGAGGATTTCGTGAGGTCCTTCGTTCAAAAGGGTGGCCAGTAGGCTGCTTTTGCCTTCGATTCCAAGGCGAGGTCGAGGGTTGCGTGGAGTGAACGAAGAGACGGAAGCGAGGCGCTGTTCGCGCTGCAAGCAGGACCTCCCGCGGACTGCCTTTGCGAGCAACAGGTCCATGCCCGATGGTCTCCAGGCGTACTGCCGGGAGTGCTACGCCCAGTACTACCGGCAACGCCAGGAGGCCAAGGGGAAGAGGGTCCGGGAGAAGGTCCCGGACCCGCTGGGACACAAGCGGTGTCCGCAGTGCGAACAGGTGAGACCGCACTCCGAGTGGGAGCGCAACAAGTCCTCGTCGGACGGCTGGGCGAGTTATTGCCGTGCGTGCAGGGCAGAGCGGAACCGGGTCAGCTATTTCAAGCGCAAGTACGGCCTCACGCCAGCGGAGTTGGACGCGCTGGTCGCCGAGCAGCAAGGCGTCTGCTGTATATGCCTTGCCGCTCCGGCCGCACATGTGGATCACTGCCATGAGAAGGGTAGGGTCCGTGGCGTACTGTGCTTCAGCTGCAACGCGGCACTGGGGCAGTTCAAGGATCGGCCCGACGTGATAAGGCGGGCTGCGACATACTTGGAAGGAAACGCGTGGAAGCCAATTCTCGTAGCACCGGGCGTCTACCAGCTGCCTTCCTGACGCCTGGGTCGGCCTCGTTCATGGACTTCCTCGGTGCCCACTCGCCCGAGCTGCTCCCGGGGAAGCGCCCGCTCCCCCCGGTGCAGGGCGCGATCGAGGCCCCTCACGGCACGACGATCGTCGCGGCCACTTTCCCCGGCGGCGTGGTGCTCGCCGGTGACCGCCGCGCGACGATGGGCAACCTGATCTCCCAGCGCGACGTCGAGAAGGTCTTCCCCGCCGACGAGTACTCGGCCGTCGGCATCGCGGGCACGCTCGGCTTCGCCGTGGAGATGGTCAAGCTGTTCCAGCTGGAGCTGGAGCACTTCGAGAAGGTCGAAGGCACCACCCTCTCCCTGGAGGGCAAGGCCAACCGGCTGTCGACCATGATCCGCGGCAACCTGGGCATGGCCATGCAGGGCCTGGCCGTCGTCCCGATCTTCGCGGGCTGGGACGTCGACCGCGAGAAGGGCCGCATCTTCTCCTACGACGTGACCGGCGGCCGCTCCGAGGAGCACGGCTTCGCCGCCACCGGCTCCGGCTCCCTGTTCGCCCGCGGCGCGCTCAAGAAGCTGTACCGCGAGGATCTGACCGAATCCGACACCGCCACGGCCGTCATCCAGGCGCTGTACGACGCCGCCGACGAGGACTCCGCGACCGGCGGCCCCGACCTCGGCCGGCGCATCTACCCCATCGTCACGGTGATCACCGAGGACGGCTTCAAGCGACTCACCGAGCCGGAGGTCTCCGAGATCGCCCGCACCATCCACGAGCGGCGGCTCGAGGAGCCGGACGGCCCGCGGGCCTCGCTGCTCTGAGGGGACGGTTGACCCGGAATGCATTCGCCACTGACAGAAAGGGACGGATAGCCGGTGACGACGCCGTTCTATGTATCGCCCCAGCAGGCCATGGCCGACCGCGCCGAATACGCCCGCAAGGGCATCGCGCGCGGCCGCAGCGTGGTCGTGCTGCAGTATGCCGACGGCATCCTCTTCGTCGCGGAGAACCCGTCCCGCGCGCTGCACAAGGTCAGCGAGATCTATGACCGGATCGCCTTCGCGGCGGTCGGCAAATACAACGAGTTCGAGAATCTGCGCATCGGCGGTGTCCGCTACGCCGACCTGCGCGGCTACACGTACGACCGCGACGATGTGACCGCTCGCGGCCTCGCCAATGTCTACGCCCAGACGCTCGGCACCATCTTCTCCAGCGCCGCGGAGAAGCCCTATGAGGTCGAGCTGATCGTCGCCGAGGTCGGGGACGGCCCCGAGGACGACCAGATCTACCGGCTGCCGCACGACGGTTCCATCGTCGACGAGCACGGCTCGGTCGCGGTGGGCGGCAACGCCGACCAGATCAGCAGCTATCTCGACCAGCGCCACGTGGACGGCATGACCCTCGCCGAGGCGCTGAAACTGGCCGTCGAATCCCTCGCCCGGGACAGCAACGGCGGCGAGCGCAGCCTCACCGCCGAGCAGCTCGAGGTCGCGGTGCTGGACCGGACGCGACCGCAGCAGCGGAAGTTCAAGCGGATGGTGGGCAGCCAGCTGACCCGCCTCCTGGAGAGCGCCACGGCCGAGGGCGAGGCCGCGACCGATTCCGAGGCGGATTCCGAGGCCGAGACGTCGGCCGAGGAGTCCTCCGAGACGGAGGAGTAACCCTCCCCGCCGCCTCACCCACCATGGCGCGCCCCGGCCCCAGCCGAGGCGCGCCGAGGCGTCTGCGGCCCCGGCAGTCGGCCTCGGGCATGCCACCGGCGCATGATTGGCGAAGCGAAGCGGCAGGGGCCACCCCCAAGGGTGGCTGGGGGAGTGCCGGAGCGGCGTGCGGGCAAGCCGTGGCTGGTGCGGGGCTAGCGTGGTGGCGGGGCGCTGGAGCCGCGGGGGACGAGTTCTACTGGGAGCGATGTGTCGCGTGCCGGCTCGCCGGCCAGGACCGCCATCAGGGCCCGCATACCGGCCGCACCGACCGCCTCCGCCGGCAGCCGTACCGTCGTCAGCTCCGGGTCGACCGCCGTGGCCAGCGCGAGGTCGTCGAAGCCGGTGACCGAGACGTCGTCCGGCACCCGCAACCCCAGTCGCCGGGCGGCCTTGCAGGCGCCGGCCGCCAGGATGTCGTCGTCGCATACGAGCGCCGTGGGGCGGGGGCCGGGGCGGGTGAGCGCCCGTTCGGCCGCGCGGCGGCCCTCGTCGACCGTCAGGGGGGCCGCCTCGGTGTGCAGGGAGGCGCCCGGGACCGCGCCCACCGCCGCCGCCAGGGCCCGCGCGCGGACCCGGAAGGTCCAGGTGTCCACGGCCGCCGCGACATGGGCGATACGGCGGTGTCCCAGGCCCAGGAGGTGCCCGGCGGCTTGTCGCATGCCGTCGGCGATGTCGAGGTTGACCGTGGCGGCCGCGGCGGTCTCATCGGGGGAGCTGTCGAGCATCACCAGCGGGAGCCCGCCGCCGCGCACCGCGGCCAGCGCGTCCGCCGCCATCGAGGAGGCGATCACGCCGTCGAGCGAGGCCCGCGCCGAGTCGAAGGGGTCGCGCGCCGGGCCCACGCCCTCCGGGGACGGGTAGAGCACCACCCCGAAGCCGCCCTCGGCGGCCACGCGCGCGGCGCCGGTGTACACCCGGGCGAAGAACTCCGTGGTGAGCGCCGGGACGACGAGCAGCGCGGTCCTGGTCCGGCCGAGGCGGAGGCTGCGCGCCGCGAGGTTCGGGCGGTAGCCGAGCTCACGCGCGGCGGCGCGCACCGCCGCCGCGGTGCGTTCCGACACGCGTCCGGCCCACTTGTCGCCCAGGACCAGCGAAACGGTCGCCTGCGACACGCCCGCGACCCGCGCCACATCCCGACTGGTCGCCCGACCCCCGGCCACCCGCCGCCCCCCGCGCCCCCCGCCCGGTCCCTGGCCGGCACCGGTCTCGCGAGCCGCTCGCCCGCCCACATGGCCCGAGCCGCCTGCGTCGGCCGCGCCGTCCATGCCGCCCGCGTGCCCCCCGCCCGGTCCCTGGTCGGCGCCCGTCTCGCGCGCCGTCCGCCCGCCCGCGCTGCCGCCGCGTCCCGCGGTTGGTTCCTGACTGGCACTCGTCGCACGTGCCGTCCGCCTGCCCACGTGGCTCGAGCCGCCTGCGTCGGCCGCGCTGTCCGTGCCGCCCGCGTGCCCTGCGCCCAGTCCCCGGTCGGCACTCGTCTGGCGCGTCGTCTGGCCGCCCGCGCTGGCGCCGCGTCCCGCGGTCGGTGCCCGGCTGGCACTCGTCTCGCGCGTCGTCCGCCGGCCCACGTGGCCCGAGCCGCCGGCATCGCCTGAGCTGTCCGTGCCGCCCACGCCACCCCCGCGCCCCGCGCCTGGTCCCTGGCCGGCACCGGTCCCGCGCGCCGTCCGCCCGCCCACGTGGCTTGAGCCGCCTGCGTCGGCTGCGCCGTCCATGCCGCCCCCACGACCCGCGCCAGCCGCGCCGCCCGCGTGGTCCCGGCCCGGCGCCCCGCCGCTCGCGTCGGCCTCGGCCTCGGTCTTCGCCGGGCCGTGGCTCTCCAGGGCGGCCGGACTCGCGAGCGCGCCCGCGCCCCCGCGCCGTGCGCCGGGAGCGCGCGCCCCGTCGCCATTCGCGCTCGCCACCATCGCCTTCCCCTCGCCATGGTCATCACGGTCGCCCACCGTGAGGTGGACCGCGGTCGGCAGCCATGGTACGTATAACGGCGGACGTTATACGTAAAACCTCGGGCGGACTCGCCCGAGGGAGCACATGAATCAGAAACCCCGAACAGAAAGGGCAGGCGATGGCCGCCGGCTACAGGGACCTGCTGCGCAGCAAACACGCGGCCCGCCTCCTCATCGGCACGCTCGTCGGCCGGCTGCCGAACGCCACCGCTGCCCTCGCCGTCGTGCTCTTCACGCGTGCCGAGGGCGGCAGCTACGCCCTGGCCGGTGTGCTGTCCGCCGTCTACGGCGTGGGCAACGCGGTCGGTCAGCCGCTGCTCGGCCGGGCCGTGGACCACTACGGGCAGCCGCGGGTGATGCTGCCCGCGGCGGTGGCGTCCGCGGTCGCCATGGCCGTGTTCGCCGTGGTCGGGCTCGATCCGCTGCCCGTCGCGTACGCCTCGATGCTGGCTGCCGGTCTGTTCACCCCGCCCCTGGAGGGCGGGCTGCGGGCGCTGTGGCCGGGGGTGCTCGGGCGGGAGGAGTGGGTGCATGCGGCGTACGCGCTGGACGCCGTCGCGCAGGAGGTGATCTTCTCCGTCGGGCCGCTGCTGGTGACCGCCTTGGTGGCGCTGTGGTCGGAGGCGGCGGCGCTGCTGGTCATCAATGTGATCGGGGTCGCGGGCGCGCTGTCGGTCGTCGTCTCGCCGCCCTCCCGCCAGTGGCGCTCGGCGCCGCGCGAGGCGCATTGGCTGGGCGCGCTGCGCTCGCCGGGGCTGCTGGTGCTGCTCGGCACGTTCTTCTTCGTCGGCATCGCTCTCGGCTCGATCGGCGTGGCGGCCGTCGGCTACGCGGACGAGCACGGCGGCGGCATGGTGTCCAGCTATCTGCTCTCCGCGCTGGGCGTCGGCGCGCTGGTGGGCGGTCTCGCGTACGGGGCGCGGCCCTGGGCCGGTCCGCCGGAGCGGCGGCTGCGGGTCCTGGTGGCCGCGCTGGCGCTCGGCTATCTGCCGCTGGTTCTGGTGCCCGGGGTGGCCGCGATGACGGCTCTCGCCGGGCTCTCCGGCCTCTTTCTGGCTCCCGCGCTCGCCTGTGTCTTCGTGGTCGTCGACCGGCACGCCCCGCGCGGCACGGTCACCGAGGCGTTCTCCTGGCTGGTGACCACCTTCGTGGTCGGAAACGCCGCGGGAACGGCCGCCGCGGGGCCGGTGATGGAGCACGGCGGGGTGGCGGCGGGCTTCGCCGTTCCGGGGGCTGCCGGGGCGGTGGCGCTGGCCGTGCTGCTGGCCACCGCGCGCTTCCTCACCGGCACGCCGGGCGGTACACCAACCGGTGCGCCAACCGGCACACCAGGGGGGACGCCGGGTGAACCTCAGGCGGAAAATGATCGCAACCGTGCCGTCGAACCCGGTTTCAGAGCAGGCCATCAGGCGTAATGTTCAGGCATGGACCGCCGCATTTTCGGGCTGGAGAACGAGTACGGCGTCACGTGCACATTCAGGGGACAGCGCCGGTTGTCTCCTGACGAAGTGGCGCGCTACCTCTTCCGCCGTGTCGTCTCCTGGGGCCGCAGCAGCAATGTCTTCCTGCGCAACGGCGCCCGCCTCTATCTCGACGTGGGCTCGCACCCGGAATACGCAACTCCCGAGTGTGACAACGTGACCGAGCTGGTCACCCACGACAAGGCAGGCGAGCGCATTCTCGAAGGTCTGCTCGTGGACGCCGAGCGCCGCCTGCACGAGGAGGGAATCGCGGGCGACGTCTATCTCTTCAAGAACAACACCGACTCGGCGGGGAACTCATACGGCTGTCACGAGAACTATCTGGTGGCCCGACACGGTGAGTTCTCCCGCCTCGCCGACATTCTCATCCCCTTCCTGGTGACCCGGCAGCTGCTGTGCGGCGCCGGCAAGGTGCTGCAGACGCCGCGCGGTGCGGTCTACTGCGTCAGTCAGCGCGCCGAGCACATCTGGGAGGGCGTCAGCTCCGCGACCACCCGCTCCCGGCCGATCATCAACACCCGCGACGAGCCGCACGCCGACGCCGAGCGCTATCGCAGGCTGCACGTCATCGTGGGCGACTCCAACATGTCCGAGACGACCATGCTGCTCAAGGTCGGCGCCACCGATCTGGTGCTGCGCATGATCGAGGCGGGCACGGTGATGCGCGATCTGACCCTGGAGAACCCCATTCGGGCCATCCGTGAGGTCAGCCATGACATCACCGGACAGCGCAAGGTACGGCTGGCCAGTGGGCGCGAGGCGTCCGCCCTCGAGGTCCAGCAGGAGTACTACGAAAAGGCGGTCGACTTCTGCGAGCGCCGCGGTATCCGCACCGGCACCGTCGAGCGCGTCCTCGAACTGTGGGGCCGCACTCTGGACGCGATCCGCACCGAAGAGCTGGACCGGATCGACACCGAGATCGACTGGGTGATGAAATACCGGCTGATCGAGCGGTACCGGGCGAAGAACAACATCACCATGTCCCATCCGCGGGTCGCGCAGATAGACCTCGCGTATCACGACATCCACCGCCGCCGAGGGCTGTACTACCTCCTGGAGAAGCGGGGTCAGGCGGCCCGGGTGTGCAACGACTTGAAGATTTTCGAGGGCAAGTCGGTGCCGCCGCAGACCACCCGTGCCCGGCTGCGCGGTGATTTCATCCGCCGTGCCCAGGAGCAGCGCCGCGACTTCACCGTCGACTGGGTGCACCTCAAACTCAATGATCAGGCGCAGCGCACGGTGCTGTGCAAGGACCCGTTCCGCTCGGTGGACGACCGTGTGGAGAAGCTGATCGCCGGAATGTGACGACGGCGCCCGGACGGCCCATGTCCGGCGCGGGGCCCCGTACGTTTCGCGTACGGGGTCTCCGGCACGTCGTAGAGTGGCGCGCATTGCCCCCGCAGGATCTACCCAACGAGGACTTTCGTGCGCCGACGTTCCGTACTTCTTGCCGTGCCCGCCGGCTTGCTCACCGCCGCGGGCTGCGGCAGCGAGAAATCAGGATCCGAAAAGTCGTCCAAGGCCTCGCCGTCGCCGGAGACCAGCAGCCCGAAGGCCGCCGAGCCCACCGGCAAGATCGTGAGCGGGCCGGTGCCGGCCATCACCGGCGGTACGAAGTTCGGTGAGAAGCCGAAGGTCGCCAAGGGCACGGGTACGCCGTCCTCGGACCTGGCCGTCAAGACGGTCATCAAGGGCGACGGGGCCGAGGTGGCCTCGGGCGACTATCTCCAGGTGCACTATCTCGGCCAGATCTGGAACACCGCCAAGGTCTTCGACAACTCCTACGACCGGGGGCAGCCCGCCGTCTTCCCGATCGGCGTCGGCCAGGTCATCCCGGGCTGGGACAAGGGGCTCGTGGGCAAGCAGGTCGGCAGCCGGGTGGAGATGGCCATCCCGCCGGCCCTCGGTTACGGCAAGCAGGGCCAGCCGCAGGCGGGGATCAAGGGGACGGACACGATGGTGTTCGTCGTCGACATCAAGAACGCCTTCAACGGCAAGAGCTCGGCCAAGGGCGACACGGTGGCGCAGAGCAACCCCGATCTGCCCAAGGTCGGCACCGGGACCGACGGCAAGGCGCCGTCCATCGACGTCCCCAAGAAGGCCGCGCCCAAGAAGCTCGTCTCCGCCTATGTCATCGAGGGCGACGGGCCGAAGGTCAAGGCCACCGATTCCCTGCTCGTCCAGTACAAGGGCGTGTTGTGGGACGGCGGCAAGCAGTTCGACGCGACCTATAAGAAGGGCCAGCTGGCGCAGTTCTCGCTGCAGCAGGTCGTCAAGGGCTGGGCGCAGGGGCTGACCGGCAAGAAGGTCGGCAGCCGGGTGCTGATCGTCATTCCGCCGGACCTCGGCTACGGAAAGCAGGCCCAGCAGGGCATCCCGGCCAACTCCACATTGGTCTTCTCCGTCGACATCCTGGCCGTTCTGTAAGACGGCGGTTCTGTAAGACTGGGCAGGTTGCCCACCACGTAAGAGGAGCAAGTTCGTGAGCATCGACAAGCCCGAGGTCGACTTCCCGGGCGGCGAGCCGCCGAAGGACCTGGAGATCAAGGACATCTGGGAGGGCGACGGCCCCGTCGCCAAGGCCGGAGCCACCGTCTCCGTCCACTACGTCGGCGTCGCCTTCAGCACCGGCGAGGAGTTCGACGCGAGCTGGAACCGTGGCACCCCGCTGCAGTTCCAGCTCGGTGCCGGCCAGGTCATCTCCGGCTGGGACCAGGGGGTGCAGGGCATGAAGGTCGGCGGCCGCCGCCAGCTGACCATCCCGCCGCACCTGGCCTACGGCGACCGGGGCGCCGGTGGCGGTCGGATCAAGCCGGGCGAGACGCTGATCTTCGTCTGCGACCTGGTCGCCGTCTGAGGCAGGCGCGGTCAAGGTCCGTGCCCGCCTGAGGCAGGCGCGGTCAAGGCCCGCGGGTGAGCATTGACCCGTGGCCCGAGCGCCCTCGTGGGGCCCCTGCCGCCCGGCAGGGGCCCTCGGCTTTTGTCCCGCGTCCCGGTAGCGGTACGGTCACGGTCGGAAGGTCACAAAGAAGGGGCGTCGATGGCGATTGCCAAGGCCGAGCGGCTGATGAATCTGGCGCTGTGCCTGTTGGGAACCCGGCGCCCGTTGACGAAGCGCGAGTTGCGCGAATCCATAGAGGCATACATCGAAGCAGCCGCGGCTGCTTCGGCCACCAACTCGGCCTCCGGCTCGGGCGGCGACGAGGCGTTCAATCGCATGTTCGAGCGGGACAAGGACGATCTGCGTGAACTCGGCCTGATCATCGAGACCGTGGAGAGCGTCGACGGCGAAATCGGCTATCTCGCCCGCCGCGACAGCAACCGCCTCCCTCCGATCACCCTGGACGCCGAGGAGGCCGCGGCCCTGGGCCTGGCCGCGAAGGTCTGGCAGCAGGCCCGGCTCGCGGGCGCCGCCAGCGGTGCGCTGCAGAAGCTGCGCGCCGCCGGGATGCCGGTCGCCGAGGACCCGTACGACACCCAGCCGGCCGGCGCCCTGGAACCGCGGATCCCGGTCCACGAGGCCGCCTTCGAGCCGCTGATGCTCGCCTGCCGCGACCGCCGCCCCGTCATGTTCGACTACCGCAAGTCGAACGCCGCCCGGCCCGAGCAGCGCCATGTCGAGCCGTGGGCGCTGGAGTGCTGGCGCGGCCACTGGTATCTGGCCGGATGGGACCGTGAGCGCACGGCCGAGCGGGTCTTCCGGCTCTCCCGGATCACGGGCAAGGTGCGCCTGCGGGCCGGCGCCTACGCCGCCGAGGTGCCCGACCACGTCACCGTGCGCGAGACCGTGGAGCGGTGGTCGGGGGAGACCGCCACCCGTACCGCCCGGATCAAACTGCGCTCCGGCCACGGCTACCCGCTGCGGGCCAGGGCGCTGCACACCCACCCGCTGGGCGACGGCTGGGACGAGCTGGAGGTCCCGTACGGCCACGGGCTCGACGCCTGGCTGGTGGAGTTCGGGCCGGACGTGGTCGTCCTGGCGCCCGACGAACTGCGGGCCGATGTCATCGACCGGCTGCGCGCCGTGGCCAAGGGCTGAGGGGGGATTCCACATGGCCGGAAACGCCATTGACCAGACCCGCCGGATGCTGTCCCTGGTGACGTATCTGCGCGAGCGCCCCGGCGCCCATATCGCCGATGTCGCCCGCGCCTTCGGCATCACCGAGGACGAGCTGATCTCGGACTTGGACGTACTGCCGCTGTGCGGCACCAGCTTCCGCGGCGGCGACCTGCTGGACATCGACACCGACGGCGAGCGCATCTGGTGGCACAACCCCGACGATGTCGCCGAGCCGCTGCGGCTCGCCGCCGACGAGGCCACCGCGCTGCTGGTCGCCGCCCGCGCCGTGGCCACCCTCCCCGGGCTGCGCGAGGGCGACCGGGACGCCCTGCTGCGCGCCACCGCCAAGCTGGAGGCGGCCGCCGGCGAGGCGGCCGGCGCCAGCTCCCGGCTGTCGGTCACCTTCGAGTCCGAGGGCGGGGTCTTCGCCGACGTCGACCGGGCCATCGCCGAGCGCCGCCGCCTGTGGCTGCGCTACTACTCGCCCGCGCGGGACGAGCTCACCGAGCGCGAGGTCGACCCGATCAGGCTGTTCGCCGTCGGCCGTACGTACATGGAGGCGTGGTGCCGGCTCTCCGAGGCGCGGCGCACCTTCCGGCTTGACCGGGTCGCGGAGATCAAGCTGCTCGACGCGCCCGCCGACCCGCCGCCGATCGAGCTGCGCGATCTGTCGGACCTGTCCGCCGGGCTGGTGCAGACCGGCGCCGAGGACCCCGAGGTGGTCGTCGAGGTCGGCCCCGGCGGGCGCTGGGTCGCCGAGTACTACCCGCACGACAGCGCGGAGGAGCTGCCCGACGGCGGCCTCAGGATCACGCTGCGCACCCCCGACCCCGGCTCGCTGCGCCGCCTGGCGCTGCGGCTGGGCAGGGACGGCAGGATCGTCTCCCCGCGGGGGCTGGCGGACAGCGCGCGGGACGCGGCGCAGCGGGCGCTCGCGGCCTATGGTGAGTGAAGGGACACGCACAGTGACCGCTGGGGGGAATCCCACCTCGGTGATCTTCAAGGCAGCCTGCCCGGACTGCCGTGGCCGGTTCGAGCTGGCGGCCACCGCCCTGCGGCTGGCGATCGGGGGGAGCGACCGCACCACGTTCTACTCCTTCACCTGCCCCGACTGCGGATCGGCGGTGCGCAAACCGGCGGGGGAGCGGATCGTGGAGCTGCTCACCGGCGGCGGGGTGAGCACGTTGCGGCTGCACTCGAAGGTCTAGGCTGCTCTAGGCTCTGCCGCATGCTCTGGCCGATGCTCGCCCTCGCTCTCGCCGTCACCGGAATCGCGGTGCTCGCCGTGCCCGCCGTACGGGTCTTCGTCGAAGTGCGGCGGCTGGCCCGGCAGGTGGGGGAGAGCTCGCGGCGGATCACCCGGGCCGCCGAGGACCTGGAGCGGGCCACGGCCCCGCTGGGCGGCCACGTGGACGCGCTGCGCCGCGGCCGGGACGACGTACTCGCGTCGGACGAAGGACTGTCGTCCGACGGCGTACTTTCGTCAGAGTCGGCGGCTGACCGAGGCCAGGGACTGACGCACGGGTCAGCGGGGTAGGCTGCTTGGCGCAGTTGTGACGGCGGCGCCGTGGAAGCAACGGGGAGTATGCATGGGCATTGCCCAGGGTTTACTCCTGCGGGTTACGATCGCTGCCAGCACTAGCACGCCAGTCCGATCCCATACGGCAGGCATGAAAGTTACGCCGCCCCGGCGAGAAGGTAGTCGCACATGCTCGGCAATCTGAGGCCCACCGAGATCGTTCTGATCCTCGTTGTCATCCTGCTGCTCTTCGGCGCCAAGAAGCTCCCGGACATGGCTCGGTCCCTCGGCAAGTCGGCCCGCATCCTCAAGAGCGAGGCCAAGGCCATGAAGAAGGACGACGAGGCGGCGAAGACCGCCGAAGCTCCGACGACCGCGTCGGCGCCCGCCGACCCCACCCCGCAGGCCGCGCCGCGGACCATCCAGGCGGCCCCCGGCGATGTGACCAGCTCCCGCCCGGTCACCGAGCCGAACCGTACCGCCCAGAGCTGACGGAGCCGACGCAAGCCGAGAGTGCCGCCGCGGCTCGCTGAGCCCGCGACGGCCTTCGCACGAGACGAGGACGTGGGTTGCTCAAGTCTGCCCGCAAACAGCAGAAGGACCCTGAGGGGCGGATGCCTCTCGCGGAGCATCTGCGTGAGCTGCGCAACCGACTGCTGAAGGCGGTCGTCGCGATCATCGTGGTCACGGTCGTCGCGCTGATCTACTACAAGCAGATCGCGGAGTTCCTGACCGGCCCCGTCATGGACAGCGTCGGCTGCAAGAAGGGCGAGGCCGTCGGCGGCGGCGCCGACCCCAAGCCCTGTGCGCAGATCACCGCCAACGGCCTTCTCGCCCCCTTCACGATCATGCTGAAGGTGAGCCTGATGACCGGCGTCGTCATCTCCAGCCCGGTCTGGCTCTACCAGCTGTGGGCCTTCCTCGCGCCCGGTCTGCACAACCACGAGAAGAAGTACGCGCTCGGCTTCGTGGCCGCGGGCGTGCCGCTGTTCCTGGCCGGCGCCTGGCTCGCCTACGCCGTGCTGCCCACCACGGCCGGGGCCCTGGTCGGCCTCACTCCCGAGGACTGGACCAACCTGTTCCCCGCGGACGAGTTCTTCGACATCGTCACGCGCATGGTGATCGTCTTCGGTCTCGCCTTCGAACTCCCGCTGCTGCTGGTGCTGCTGAACTTCGGCGGGGTGATCACCGGCCGCCGGATGCTCGGCTGGTGGCGGGGCATGGTCGTCGGCATCACCGTCTTCGCCGCCATCGCCACGCCCACCGGCGACCCGCTGACCATGTCGCTGCTCGCGGCGCCCATCGTGGTGCTGTACTTCGGCGCCACGGGCATCTGCCTGTTCAACGACCGCCGGCGCCGCCGCGGCAACCCGGACGCCGGGCTGAGCGACGACGAGGCCTCCGACCTCGATCTGACCCCCGCGCCCGTCGGTGACATCGAGCAGGTGTCCCCGACGCCCCGCCCCGACGATCCGGATGACCCGGGCCCGACCCGGCGCAACGGCTACGACGACATCACCTGAGCCGACCGGGCCGGTGCCGGTGCCTGTGCCGGTAGGGTCCGCGGGTGACCTGCGACATCACCCTTCTCGTCAACCCGACGGCGGGCCGCGGCCGTGGCGCCCGCGCCGCCCGGCCCGCCGTCGAGACCCTGCGCGGCTACGGATTCACCGTGCGGACCGTGGTCGGCGCCGACGCCGCGGAGGCCCTGCGGCGGGCCCGTGAGGCGGTGGCGGGCGGCACCGGCGCGCTGGTGGCCGTCGGGGGCGACGGCATGGTCTCGCTCGCCCTCCAGGCGGTCGCCGGGACGGGCACCCCGCTGGGGGTGATCGCCGTCGGCGGCGGCAACGACTTCGCCCGGGCCACCGGGCTGCCGATACAGGACCCGGGCGCCGCGGCCCGGCTCATCGCCGCGTCGCTCAAGGGCGACGGCGGCCGCGAGGTCGACCTGGGGCGCGTGGACGACCCAGGGCGGGTGGACGACCCGGGGCGGGTGGGCGACGTCTGGTTCGGCACCGTCCTCGCCTCCGGCTTCGACTCCCGGGTCAACGAGCGCGGCAACCGGATGCGCCGGCCGCGCGGCCGGCTCCGCTACGACCTGGCCATGCTCGCCGAACTGGCGGCCCTGAAGCCCGTCCGCTACCGGATGAGCCTCGACGGCGGGCCGCGGCGCGAGGTCGAGGCCACCTTGATCGCCGTCGGCAACGCCACCTCGTACGGCGGCGGCATGCGGATCTGCGCGGGCGCGCTCCTCGACGATGGGCTCTTCGACATCACGGTCGTCGGCCCGTGCAGCCGCACCACGCTGCTGACGGTCTTCCCCCGCGTCTACCGCGGCACCCACCTCGGCCACCGGGTGGTCACCACCCACCGGGCCGCCTCGGTGTCCCTGGCCGCAGAGGGCCTGACCGCGTACGCGGACGGCGAGCGCCTGGGGCCGCTGCCGCTCACCGCCACGACGGTCCCCGGCGCCGTACGGCTGCTGGGGACGCCCGGGCCGGGCACGGGCGCCTGAACCCGGGCCGGCCCTGGGCCGTCGCCGTGCCCCTGCCGCCCCCGAGCGTGGTGTCCTCGCTGCCCCTGGGCGCGGCGCCCCTGCCGCCCGTCCCGATCGGTGAGAAAGATCGCGTGCGTTGTCAGAGGCGGCCGGTAGTCTCGTACGTACGATGACCGACGAGCTAACTCCCGCCGAGCGCTACACCGCGGCCCGTCTGCGGGCGGCCGAGGAGGCCACCGCGCTGGCCCCCTTCCGCGAGATGTACGACTTCGAGCTGGACCCGTTCCAGATCGAGGCGTGCAAGGCCCTGGAGGCCGGAAAGGGCGTGCTGGTCGCCGCCCCCACCGGCTCGGGCAAGACCATCGTGGGCGAGTTCGCCGTCCACCTGGCGCTCACCCAGGGCCGCAAGTGTTTCTACACCACGCCCATCAAGGCGCTGTCGAACCAGAAGTACACCGACCTCGTCAAGCGCTACGGCGCCGACCGCGTCGGCCTGCTCACCGGCGACAACAGCATCAACTCCGAGGCCCCGGTGGTCGTCATGACCACCGAGGTGTTGCGGAACATGCTGTATGCGGGCTCCCAGTCGCTGCTGGGGCTCGGCTATGTGGTGATGGACGAAGTCCATTACCTCTCCGACCGGTTCCGCGGCGCCGTCTGGGAAGAGGTCATCATCCACCTCCCCGAGTCGGTCACGCTGGTGTCGCTGTCCGCCACCGTGTCCAACGCGGAGGAGTTCGGCGACTGGCTCGACACGGTCCGCGGCGACACCGAAGTGATCGTCTCCGAGCACCGTCCCGTCCCGCTGTGGCAGCACGTGCTGGCCGGGCGCCGGATGTACGACCTCTTCGAGGAGAAGAGCGGGCAGGGGGACGGCCAGGTCGGCCGCCGGGAGGTCAACCCCGACCTGGTCCGGCTGGCCCGGATGGAGAACACCCGCCCCAGCTTCGGCCGCGACAAGCGCCGCGGGCGGAACAATATGCGCGAGGCCGACCGGGAGCGCGAGCGCCGTCAGCGCAGCCGGATCTGGACCCCCGGCAGGCCCGAAGTCATCGAGCGGCTCGATGCCGAGGGGCTGCTGCCCGCGATCACCTTCATCTTCAGCCGGGCCGGCTGCGAGGCCGCCGTACAGCAGTGCCTGTACGCCGGGTTGCGGCTCAACGACGAGGCGGCGCGCGCCCGGGTGCGCTCCATCGTCGAGGAGCGCACGTCGGGCATACCGGACGAAGACCTGCATGTGCTGGGCTACTTCGAATGGCTGGAGGGCCTGGAGCGGGGCATCGCCGCCCATCACGCGGGGATGCTGCCGACGTTCAAGGAGGTCGTGGAGGAGCTGTTCGTCCGCGGGCTGGTCAAGGCGGTGTTCGCCACCGAGACCCTGGCGCTCGGCATCAACATGCCCGCCCGTTCCGTGGTGTTGGAGAAGCTGGTCAAGTGGAACGGTGAGCAGCACGCCGACATCACCCCCGGCGAGTACACCCAGCTGACCGGCCGGGCCGGCCGGCGCGGTATCGACGTCGAGGGCCATGCCGTGGTGCTGTGGCAGCGCGCGATGGACCCGGCCGCCCTCGCGGGCCTGGCCGGCACCCGTACGTATCCGCTGCGCTCGTCCTTCAGGCCCTCGTACAACATGGCGGTCAATCTGGTCTCGCAGTTCGGGCGGCACCGCTCCCGCGAGCTGCTGGAGACCTCCTTCGCGCAGTTCCAGGCCGACAAGGCGGTCGTCGGCATCTCCCGGCAGGTGCAGCGCAACGAGGAGGGCCTGCGCGGCTATCGCGCCTCCATGACCTGCCACCTGGGCGACTTCGACGAGTACGCGCGGCTGCGCCGCGACCTGAAGGACCGCGAGACCGAACTGGCCAAGCAGGGCGTGGCGCAGCGGCGCGCGGCCGCCGCCGACGCGCTGGAGAAGCTGCGCCCCGGCGATGTCATCCACGTCCCGACCGGCAAGTACGCCGGACTGGCGCTGGTGCTCGACCCCGGGCTGCCGGCCGGGCGTACGGGCGGCCACCGCGGCCTGGAGTACCACGACGGGCCGCGTCCGCTCGTGCTCACCGTCGAGCGGCAGGTCAAGCGGCTGGCCGCGATCGACTTCCCGGTGCCGGTCGAGCCGTTGGAGCGGATGCGGATCCCCCGGTCCTTCAACCCGCGCAGCCCGCAGTCGCGTAGGGACCTGGCGTCCGCGCTGCGCACCAAGGCGGGCCACCACGAGATGCGCCGCCACCGCAAGGAGCGCTCGGCCGCGGCCGACGACACCGAGATCGCCCGGCTGCGCGCCACCCTGCGGGCCCACCCCTGCCACGGCTGCGACGAGCGCGAGGACCACGCCCGCTGGGCCGAGCGCTACCACCGGCTGCTGCGCGACACCCGCCAGTTGGAGCGGCGCATCGAGGGGCGCACGAACACCATCGCGCGCACCTTCGACCGGATCTGCGCCCTGCTGTCCGAGCTCGGCTATCTGAGCGGCGAGGAGGTCACCGACGACGGCAAGCGGCTCGCCCGGCTCTACGGCGAGCTCGACCTGCTCGCCAGCGAGTGCCTGCGCGAGGGCGTATGGGAGGGGCTGGCCCCCGCCGAGCTGGCGGCCTGCGCCTCCGCGCTGGTCTACGAGGCGCGGGCGGCGGACGACGCGATGCCGCCGAAGCTGCCCGCGGGCCGGGCCAAGGGGGCGCTGGGCGAGATGGTCCGCATCTGGGGCCGGCTGGACGCCCTGGAGGACGACCACAAGATCAAGCAGGCGGAGGGGGTCGGCCAGCGCGAGCCCGACCTGGGCTTCGCCTGGGCCGCGTACCGCTGGGCCTCCGGACACGGCCTGGACGAGCTGTTGCGCGAAGTCGACATGCCCGCGGGCGACTTCGTGCGCTGGTGCAAGCAGGTGATCGACGTGCTGGGCCAGATCGCCGTGGCCGCCCCGGCGGGCGGCACGGTGGCGCGCGCCGCCCGCCGGGCGGTCGATGCGCTGCTGCGCGGTGTGGTGGCGTACTCCTCCGTGGGCTGATCCGCCGCACGGCGTTCTTTTCGGGCCGTGTGGGGGGGGGGGGGGTGCCCGGGCCGGGCCCGGGCCGGGGGTTAAGCTTTGTTGTTTTTGTTTACAGGATCTAGCTTAATGCGATAACCAAGACGCCG
>NZ_JBHWES010000061.1:0-74497 GCF_042734105.1 Streptomyces sp. NPDC059679
GGCGGGCGGGGCAGACCCCGCCCGCCGTACCCCGCCCGCCGACCCGGGCGCGGGCGTGGGCGCGGCGCGGGCGTCAGCCGAGGACGGCGAGCGCGTCGATCTCGATGAGCAGCCCGGCGGGAAGGCCGACGTAGACGGTCGTACGGGCCGCCGGGGCCTCCTTCAGATCCGCGAAGAAGTCGTTGTAGATCTCGTTGAGTTCGGCGAAGTGGGCGGTGTCGGTGAGGTAGACGCGCACCATCACCACGTCCTCCCAGCTCGCCCCGCCCGCCTCCAGGACGGACTGCACATTGCGCAGGGTCTGCAGGGTCTGCTCGCGCAGCGTCGGCCCCACCGGGGCCGGCGCCTGGCCCGGGACCGCGGGGCCGAAGCCGACCTGCCCGGCGACCTGGAGGATGTTGCCCTTCTTGACACCGTGCGAGAACTTGGCGGGGGGCGCGGTGTGGGTGTCCGGGGTGATCGCGATCTTCTGAAGCTTCTCGCTCATGGGGTTCCTCGGGTCTTCTGTCGGTTACTTGTCGTCAGGGTCCGGCTGGTCAGGGTCCGGCTGGTCGGGGTCCGGCTGGTCGGGCTGGGCGCTTCCTGAGTACTCCCGGCTGATCGCCTCCGCGGTACGGCGCACCAGCGGCAGCAGTTCGAGTAGTTCCTCAGCCGAGACCACGACGTTCGGCGCGGAGACCGAACACGCGGCGACCACCCGCCCGTCCGCACCCCGGATGGGTGCCCCGACGCAGTTGATCGACTCCTCGTGGCCGCCGAGATCGGTGGCCCAGCCCTGCTCCCGTACGGTCGCCAGTTCCTTGAGGAACGCGGCGGCGTTCGGGGTGGAGCGCGCGGTGTACGCGGGGTACTGCAGCCTCTCGGCGACCGCGCGCCGCTCCGCCTCGGGCAGATCGGCCAGCAGCAGCTTGGCGACCGCGGCCACGGTGATGGCGACGGGCTTGCCGATCCGCGAGTACATCCGGACCGGGTAGCGGCTTTCCACCTTGTCGATGTAGACCACCTCGTTCTCCTCGTACACGGCGAGGTGGACGGTGTGCCCGCACTGCTCGTTGAGCCCGGCCAGATACGGGTGGGCGATTTCGCGCACGTCCAGGTTCTCCACGGCCTGCTGGGCGAGCGCGAAGAGACGGGCGCCGAGCCGGTAGCGCTGGTCCTGCTGCCGGTAGACCATGCCGTGCTCATGCAGGGTGCGCAGCAGCCGCAGCGCGGTCGTCTTGTGCACGCCGAGCCGCTTGGCCACCTGCTCCAGGTTGGCCGGGCCCTCTGCCAGCAGCGGCAGGATGCTCAGCGCTCGATCGACGGTCTGACTCATGGGTGGGGCACCTCCGCGCGTACGGTCCCGGGCGTCCCGGTGTCCGTCCAGCCGGGGCCGAATCGCAGTGTGCCCCACGCGCCGGCGTCGAGGGCGACCAGGCCGTCGGCGCGCTCGCGCGACGGCGGGGTGCCGAGGTCGCCGGGGACGGTGAGGGCGGCGGCCGCCATCAGATGGCCGTGCCGCAGCCGCGCCGCGACGGGCAGCCCGCGCAGGGTGCCCGACAGAAACCCGGCGGCGAAGGCGTCACCGGCCCCGACGGACGCGACCACATCGACGTCCAGGGCCGGTTCGAAGACGACCGCGTCACCGCCGTCCGGCTGCCGTGCGTACGCCGTGGCGCCCGCGCTCCCCTGCTTGACCACCAGCACCGCCGGCTCGGGCAGGGCCGCCCGGACCGCGTCCGCGCCGCGCAGCCCCCAGGCGGCCACGGCCTCGTCCTCGCCGACGAAGACGAGGTCGCAGCCGCGGGCAAGATCTAGAAGGAGTCGGCAGTCCCGACCGCGCCACAGCGCCGTGCGGTAGTTGACGTCGAAGGAGAGGAGGGGGCGGCCCGGGGCGCGGGCGGTGAGCTCCCGCATCAGGGTGTGGCAATCGTCGGAGAGGGCCGCGGTGATCCCGGTGAGATGCAGAACGCGGCCCGACCACGCCCGCTCGCGGGGCACCCGGCGCGGGGACATGGCCGAGGCGGCGGACCCGGCCCGGTAGTACACGACCTCGGAGACCGGCTCCTCCCCCTGGTGCGCGTCGGTGAGCGCCCGCTCCCCCGCCGTACGGAAGTAGATGCCGGTGGGCCGGTCCGGGTCGCGCCGCACATACGAGACGTCCACGCCCGCGGCGGCGATCTCCGCGACGAGGTGGTCCCCGAACCCGTCCGCCCCGACGCGGCTGATCCACCGGGCGGTGTGTCCGACGCGCGCGAGCGAGCACGCCACGTTGGACTCCGCGCCGCCGATCCCCCGCGAAAACGCCGGCACGTCGGCGAGCCGGCCCGGCGAGGACGGCACGAAGGTGACCATCGACTCGCCGAGGCACACGACGTCGACGGCGTCAGTGACGTCAGCGATGTCGGCGGTGTCGGCGTGGAGGTCTGCAGACACGAGGGGCTGGCTCCTTGCTGGCTCGGGTGTGGCGCGCGCACCGTTGACCGGGTGCTCGGCGGGATGTTAGACACCGTTAAGCGCCATACGCAATGACCGTTGCACATATTGCAACCAAGGATTTATGGGAGGCTCCATGGCCGCCGACCACACCGCCGGCACACCCGACTCCCCCGTCGGGCGCCTCGCCCGCGAGCGCGTCGACCACCGCTTCAAGGGCCTGCCCCCCGGCGCCGAAGGCCGTACGGTCGGCGAGCTGGCCGCCGAGCGCCGCTCACTGTTCACCGGCGGCTTCACCACCCCGGTCCTGGTGCTGTCCGCCGAGGCCCTGGAGCACAACCTCGCCGCCATGGAGCGCTACTCCGCCGCCCACGGACTGGCCTTCGCCCCGCACGGCAAAACCTCCCTCGCCCCCCAGCTCTTCGAACGCCAACTCGCCCACGGCGCCTGGGGCATCACCGCCGCCGTCCCCACCCATGTGCGCATGTACCGCGCCTTCGGCATCCAGCGGATCTTCCTCGCCAACGAGATCGTGGACGCCGCCGCGCTCGGCTGGCTCGCCCAGGAGCTGGACGCCGACCCCGACTTCCGCTTCATCGCGTACGTCGACTCCCCGCGCGGCGTCGAGCTCATGGACGCGGCCCTGCGCGAGGCCGGCGCCCGCCGCCCCCTCGACGTCGTCGTCGAACTCGGCGCGGGCCCCGGCGCCCGCACCGGCGCCCGTACGGAGGCCGACTGCACAGCCGTCGCCGACGCGGTCGCCGTCACCGACACCCTCCGCCTCGTCGGCGTCGCCGGCTACGAGGGCGAGGTGCCCGAACCGGACGGCGAACGGGTACGGGCGTGGCTGCGCCGGCTCACCGCGCTGGCCGTCGCCTTCGACGGCGAGGGCCGGTTCGCGGACGCGGACGAGATCGTGGTCAGCGCGGGCGGCAGCGCGTGGTTCGACGCGGTCGCGGACGTCTTCGCGGAGCTGCCCGAGCTGTCCGGCCCGGTCCTGAAGCTGCTGCGCTCCGGCGCGTACGTCTCCCACGACGACGGCCACTACCGCCACATCACCCCCTTCAACCGCGTCCCCGACGAAGGCGCCCTGCACCCCGCCTTCCGCCTCTGGGCCCAGGTCGTCTCCCGCCCCGAGCCCGGCCAAGCCTTCCTCAACGCGGGCAAGCGCGACGCGGCGTACGACCTGGACCTGCCCGAGCCTCAAGTCATCCGCTCCCCAGACGGCCCCGAACGCCCCGCCACCGGCCTCACCGTCACCGGCCTCTCCGACCAGCACACCTGGCTCGCGGTCGAGGAAGGCACGCCGCTGGAGGTCGGCGACTGGGTGGGCCTCGGCCTCTCCCACCCCTGCACCAGCTTCGACAAGTGGCAGCTGATCCCAGTGGCCGAGGCGGACGGCACGGTCACGGACTACATCCGCACGTTCTTCTAGCCCACCCACCCGCCCTTTCTGTGGGGCTCCGCCCAAGCACCATGGGCGGGTGGGTGGGGAAGACAGCGCGCCGGAGGCGCGGAGCGATACGGACAGGGAGAGGCAGCGCATATGGACATGGTCATTCGCGACGCGCAGGTCATCGACGGCAGCGGCGGCGCGCGGTACCGGGCGGATGTCGCCGTCGACGGCGGGCGGATCGCCCGCATCGTGGCGGAGGGCGCCGGGCCGCGCCCGACAGGTCAGCGAGTGGTGGAGGCCGACGGACTCGCCCTCGCGCCCGGGTTCATCGATATGCACGCGCACAGCGACCTCGCGCTGCTGCGCGACCCGGACCACTCCGCCAAGGCCGCGCAGGGCGTGACCTTGGAGGTGATCGGCCAGGACGGCCTGTCGTACGCGCCCGTCGACGACCGCAGCCTCGCCGAGGTCCGTACGGCCATCACCGGCTGGAACGGCGACGGCTCGGACATCGACTTCAGCTGGCGCACCGTCGGCGAGTACCTGGACCGCCTCGACCACGGCTTCGACGGCCAGGGCATCGCGGTCAACGCCGCGTATCTCATCCCCCAGGGCGCCGTCCGCATGCTCGCGGTCGGCTGGGTGGACCGGGACGCCGCCCCGGACGAGCTGGAGCGGATGAAGCGGCTGGTCGCGGAGGGTCTTGAGCAGGGGGCGGTCGGGTTGTCGTCCGGGCTCACGTACACGCCCGGGATGTACGCGTCCGACGCCGAGCTCACCGAGCTGTGCCGCGTCGTCGCCGCGTACGACGGCTACTACTGCCCGCACCACCGCTCGTACGGCGCGGGCGCCCTGGAGGCGTACGAGGAGATGGTGGCCCTCACCCGCGAGGCGGGCTGCGCGCTGCATCTCGCGCACGCGACCATGAACTTCGGCCTGAACAAGGGCCGCGCCCCCGAACTGCTCGCGCTGCTGGACAAGGCGCTCGCCGAGGGCTCCGACATCAGCCTCGACACCTATCCCTACCTCCCGGGCTGCACCACGCTCGCCGCGCTGCTGCCGAGCTGGGCCGCCGAGGGCGGGCCGCAGGCCATCCTGGACCGGCTCCGGGACGAGGCGACCGCCGAGCGGATCCGGCATGTCATGGAGGTGGAGGGGGCCGACGGGTGTCACGGTGTGCCCGTCGACTGGGACACCATCGAGATCTCGGGGGTCAGCCACCCCGCCCTGGAGGCGTACGTCGGCAAGACGGTCGCCCAGTCGGCGCACGAGCGCGGCGAGGCGCCATGGGACACCGCGCGCCGGCTGCTGCTGGAGGACCGGCTCGGCTCGACGATCCTCCAGCACGCCGGGAACGAGGAGAACGTGCGGGCGATCATGAAGCACCCCGTGCACACGGGCGGCAGCGACGGCATCCTGCAAGGCGCCAAGCCGCACCCGCGCGCGTACGGGACCTTCCCGCAGTATCTGGGCCGCTATGTGCGCGAGTTGGGCGTGCTGTCCCTGGAGGAGTGCGTGGCCCACCTCACCGCGCGCCCCGCGGCCCGCCTCCGCCTGCCCGACCGGGGCCTGGTCCGCGAGGGCTACCGCGCCGACCTCGTCCTCTTCGACCCGGGCACGGTCGCCGCGGGCTCCACCTTCGAGTCCCCGCGCACCCTGCCGACCGGGATTCCGCACGTACTCATCGACGGCCGCTTCGTCATCGAGGACGGGCGGCGTACGGACGTCCTGGCGGGGCGGTCCGTGCGGCGTACGGCAGCGGGCTGAGCGCCGGTCAGCCCGCCGTCCCCGCCTCTAGTTCCACCTCCACCAGCCGGTAGAGGTGGCGCCGCGCGGCGTCCGTGCTCAGCGGCGGGGCCTGGCGCAGCCGCTGAAGGGCCAGGCCGTCGGCGAGGGCGGCGAAGCGCACGGCGAAGTCGGCGGGGTCGGCGCAGCGGAAGTCACCCTCGTCCGCGCCCCGTTCGACAAGGGAGCGGATCTCGCCGTGCCAGCTCTCGTAGCGCTCGGCCTGGCCGCGGGCGAACGCCTGGTCGCGGTCGCCCGCGTGCCAGTAGTCGAACCACATCCGCCAGTGGCGGTCGGTGTCGTCGGTGAACAGCGCGTCGATGAGCAGCCGCAGCCCCTCGGCGCCGCTGGTGGCGCGGGCGGCGGCCTCGCTGAGCGCCGCGTAGTAGCGCTCGATGTGCAGCACCATCGCCTCGGAGAGGACTTCCTGGACGCTCTCGAAGTGGTAGGTGACCGTGCCGACGGAGACCCCCGCCGCGGCCGCCACATCGCGTACGCCCACCGCCGCGGAACCGCGCTCCACGATGAGCGGTACGGCGGCCTCCACGATCAGGCGGCGGCGCACCTCGGTGGGCTGCCGGGTGCGCTCGGAGGCGGCGACGGCCCGCCGGGGGGCCTTGGGGCGGCCCGTACGATCGGCCGCGGACGGCGTCATGCCGAGGTCCTGGGGATGGTGTGGTGCCAGGTGCGCTTGGCCACTGTCTCTCCGTTCGCCCGTGCTTCGAGGCTGCTGTCCATGATGAATTCCGTGGCCGTCGCGCGGAGTTCCGTACTGGTCACGATCAGCGCGTCCCAGTCGCCCCGCCGCAGCCGGATGGTCCACTGGGAGCTTGCCACGGCCGAGCGCGGGTCGCCGCCGCGGATCCGGTACGTCTCCAGGGCGCTCTCCTCGTAGCGCAGACCGTCGGGGTAGGTGCGCGAGCCCCCGTAGTTGGGGTCCACTTCCAGGGTCCACTCCCCGGTCGCCACGTCGTGCCGCACCACCCGCTCGGGCCGGGGCCCGGCGGGCGGCTCGGTGGTCACCGGGAGCGGCGGGGCCTGCTCCGGCTCCTCGAAGGCGACCGGCGGGCGGCCGGTGTCGGCGTCCGGGTCGCGTACGGGGAGCAGCAGGGCGCTGTCCGCGGGCCGCACGGTCAGCGCGCCGCGTTCGCCGTGCTCGCCGAGTCCGCCGTGCGGCCAGACCCACGGCCAGTACTGGTCGGAGACGGCGACGCGGATGCGGTGGCCGGGCGGGAAGGCGTACCCGATGGCGTTCAGCTCGAACTCCACGTCCTCGTACGTTCCCGGCACCCACTCCACCGCCTTGTCCCGGCCCTGCCGGGACAGCAGGTTGAGCACGCCCCGGGTGACCAGGGTCGAGGAGCCGTCGGGGGCGACGTCGCAGACGCGCGCGATGACATGCGCGCGCGGGGTGCTGCTGTCCAGGCGCAGCCGGACGCGCGGGCGGCCCAGGATCTCCACGCGCCCGGTCAGCGGCGCCGAGTCGAAGCAGACCGAACGGCCGTCCTCCTCGCGCTGGTCGGGGGGCAGGTCGGTGGCATTGCCGAAGGGGAAGAAGCGGCCCGCGTCGATGCCGGTGTGCAGCGGGGAGCGCACGATCACCGGCGCCGTGCCGGTGCCCAGCGGCCGCTCGTCCCAGCTGACGGCCGGGGTGGGCCAGGCGTCGTCGGCGACCCAGCGGCCGGGCATGGCCGGGTAGTGGGTCGCGGGCGGCACCGGGTCGTTGATCCAGGAGCGCAGGGCCGGCTCCTCCATGACCCCGGTGTCCACGCCCTTGAGCCAGTGGTCCCACCAGCGCAGCGTCTCCTGCAGAAAGCCGATCGCGGGGCCCGGCGGCAGGCCGCGGTCCGGGTACTGGTGCGACCAGGGTCCGATCAGCCCCCGTACGGGTGCGTCAAGGTGCTCGACCAGCCGCAGCACGGTGTCCCGGTACGGGTCGGCCCAGCCGCCCACCGCGAGGACCGCCGCGTCGATCGCGCCGTAGTCCTCGCAGACGCTGCCGTGCCGCCAATAGCCGTCCCGCTCCTGGTGCGCCAGCCAGGTGTGCAGATACGGCTCCAGCGCCGCCAGCCGCTCCCGCCACATGGGCAGCCACCGGTCCTCGCCCACGGCGGCCGGGTCCGGCGGGCGGGCCGTGAACGCGAGCATGGTGCCGGCCCAGGCGAGCATGTCGATGCCGAGCACGGCGCCGCCGGTGTAGTGGACGTCGTTGTCGTAACGGTCGTCGGTCGAGCAGACGGTGACGATCGCCTTCAGCGGCTCCGGGCGCAGGGCGGCGATCTGAAGCGAGTTGAACCCGCCCCACGAGATGCCGAACATGCCGACCTTGCCCGTGCACCACGGCTGGGCGGCCAGCCACTCCACGACGTCGACCCCGTCGGCGAGCTCGGTCTCGGTGTACTCGTCGAGCATCACGCCCTCGGAGTCCCCGCTGCCGCGCAGATCGACCCGGACGGAGGCGTAGCCGTGCCCGGCGTACCAGGGGTGACGCTGCGCGTCGCGCGGGGCGGTCCAGTCGCTCTTGCGGTACGGCAGGTACTCCAGCAGCGCGGGGACGGGGTTTGCGGTGGCGTCGGTGTCGACAGGTCGCCAGATGCGTGCGTGCAGCCGGGTGCCGTCCCGGGTGGGGATCCAGACGTCCTCCGTCCGGACTTCGCGGTCGAACTCCTCGCGATATCTCACGTGGTGAAGCTCCTCGGTCGTACGTGTGGGGGGTGTGCGCGGTCAGGTGGCCGCCGGGCGCCAGCGGCGGATGCGGTGGCCGGGGCCGAGGTCGGTCCAGACGTCGTCCGGTTCCGCGGCGTCCTGCCAGTCGTCAGCCGCCTCGGACCCCTCTCCGGCTCCCCCGTCGGGGTCCAGGGCCGCGGCCATGAGGCGGCGGGTGTAGGGGTGGCCGGGGGCCGCGAAGACCGCGTCCGTGGGGCCCTCTTCGACCACCACCCCGTGCCGCAGCACCACCACCCGGTCGGCGATCCCCCGCACCACGGCCAGGTCGTGGCTGATGAACAGGCACGCGAGCTCGCGTTCGCGCCGCAGGTCGTCGAGCAGGCGCAGCACTTCGGCCTGGACGGAGACGTCGAGCGCGGTGGTGATCTCGTCGGCGATCAGTACGTCGGGCTCGCCGGCCAGCGCCCGGGCGATTCCGATCCGCTGCCGCTGACCGCCCGAGAGCTGCGCGGGCAGGCGGTCGGCGAGGGCCGGGTCGAGGCGTACGTCGGCGATGAGCTGTTGGGCGCGGGTGGCGGCGGCCGTACGGGAGGGTGCCGTGCCGAAGAAGCGCAGTGGGCGCCGTACCGCGTCCCCCACCGAACGCCTGGGGTTCAGGGACGTGTCGGCGTTCTGGAAGACGAGTTGGACCTTGCGCCGAAGGGACAGCGGCCGCTGCCGCGCCGGGCGGGCCAGGTCGCCGTCGGCGGGCGAGTCCGAAGGCGAGCCGTCGGCCCCTGTCGCGGTCATCTCACCCCCCGACGGCGCCCGCAGCCCCGCCAGCGACCACGCCAGCGTGGACTTGCCGCTGCCGGACTCGCCGACCAGCGCCAGCACTTCCCCGCGCCGTACCCGGAACGACACTCCATCGACCGCGCGGCTCGCGCCGTAGTCGATGGTGATGTCGCGGACGGCGACCGCCTCCGGGGCGTCGGCGGGGACCTGGGCCTTGGGGCGGATCTCGCGGGTGCCGTCCTCGGCGACGAGGGCGAGCCCGGCGTCGGACAGGCGCGGGACGCTGGCCAGCAGCCGCCGGGTGTACGGGTCGGCGGGCGCGGCGAAGAGTCGGCGGGTGGGGGCGGCCTCCACGACCCGGCCCGCGCGCAACACCGCGACCTCGTCGGCCATGTGGTTGACGACGCCGAGGTCGTGGCTGACCAGGACGGCGGCGAGGCCGAGTTCGTCGCGCAGCGCGGCGAGCAGGTCGAGGACGCCGCGCTGGGTGATGACGTCGAGGCCGGTGGTGGGTTCGTCGAGGACGAGGACCTTGGGGCGGGCGGCGATGGCCATGGCGATGGCGACGCGCTGCTGCTGCCCGCCGGAGAGTTCGTGCGGGTAGCGGCGGGCGAGTTCGGCGGGGCGCGGGAGGCGGACCTGGTCGAGGAGGTCGGTGACGGCGGCGGTGACGGCGGTGCGGTCGGCGGCGGCGTCGCCGCGCAGGGCCTCGGCGATCTGCCGGCCGACCCGCATCGAGGGGGTCAGGGCGTGCCCGGCGTTCTGCGCGACCATGGCGACCGTACCGCCGCGCAGCCGCCGCAGCTCCTTGGCCGGGAGGGCGAAGACATCGCGCCCGTCGACCCGTACCGTGCCCGCGGTGATGCGCGAGCCGTGCCGCAGATGTCCGAGCAGGGTGGCGGCGACGGTCGACTTGCCGCTGCCGGACTCGCCGACGAGGGCGAGGGTCTGTCCGGGGCTCAGTTCGAAGCCGGCCTCGTGGACGACGGGGACGTCCCGGCCCCCGGAGCGGTAGGCGACGCTCAGGCCCTCCACGGAAACGATGGCAGTCATCAGGAGCCCTCCCGGATCCGGTCCACGCCCCACGCCTTGGAGAGGCCATCGGCGGCGAGGTTGAGCCCGATCACGAGCGTGGCCAGGGCGATGATGGGCGCCAGGCTCGCCATCGGTACGACGGTGATGGCGGTGCGGTTCTCGGCGACCATCAGCCCCCAGTCGGGGGTGGGCGGGTTGGCGCCGAAGCCGAGGAAGGACAGGGAGCTGATCAGCAGCACCACCCACGAGGCGCGCATCGCGAACTCGACGCACACCACGTCAACGATGTTGGGCAGCACCTCGCGCCACAGGATCGACCAGGTCCGCTCGCCGCGGGCGCGGGCGGCGGTGACGTAGTCGGCGGGGGCGACGGCCAGCGCGGCGCCGCGGACGACCCGTACGACCTGCGGGACGTAGACGACGGCGATGGCGAGCACGATGACCGCGGGCCCGGTGCCGAGCGCGGTGACGACGACCAGCAGGGCGAGGATCGAGGGGATGGACAGCACGGCGTCCAGCACCCGCATCAGCACATCGTCCAGCCAGCCGCCGCGCAGCGCGGCCGCACAGCCGAGGACGGTGCCGAGGGCGATGGTCAGCACGGTCGCGGCGACGGAGACGCCGAGCGCGTACCGCCCGCCGTACAGCACCCGGGCCAGTACGTCGCGGCCGTAACTGTCGGTGCCCGCCCAGTGGTCGGCGCCGGGGCCGAGCAGGGCGTGCGTGGCGTCGCCGACCGTCGGCTCGTACGAGGTCAGCACGGGGGCGAGCAGCGCGATCAGGACGTGGACGGCGACGATCGCGAGCCCGATGGTGGCGGCGCGGGAGGAGCGTACGGTGCGCCAGGTGCGGGCGGCGAAGCCGGGCCGGGCGGCGGGAGCTTCGACCCGCTCGGCCGGGACAGAAGCGTCGGGGGTCTTCAGGGTGCTCATCGGGTCCGCCCTCCTCGGGTCCTGAGCTTGGGGTTGAGGGCCATGGCGCCGAGGTCGGCGGCCAGGTTGCAGCAGACGTAGACGACCGCGCTGATCAGGGCGATGGCCTGGATGACGGGCAGGTCGCGGTTCTGTACGGAGGAGAGCATCAGCTTGCCGACGCCCGGGTAGTTGAAGACGTTCTCGACGACGGCCACACCGCCGACCAGCCACGCCACATTGAGCGCGATGACGTGCAGGGTGGGCAGCAGCGCGCCGGGCAGGGCGTGGCGGGTGACCACGCGCCAGGTGGACAGCCCCTTGAGCCGGGCGGTGGTGACGTATTCGCCGGCCATGACGTCGATGACCGAGGTGCGGGCCATCCGCACGATGTACGCGGCCATCACGATCGCGAGCGAGGCGGCGGGCAGCCATACGGCCGGGAGCAGTTGTCCGACGCTCGCGTCGGGCCCGTAGAGCACCACGGCGGGCAGGACGGGGACGGCGATGGAGAAGAGCAGCACCAGCACGGTGGCCACGACGAACTCGGGGACGCTCATCCCGATCAGGCTGACGGTGGAGATGAGGTGGTCGGGCCAGCGGTCGCGGTAGAGCCCGGCGATGATGCCCAGCACGAGCGAGCCGGTGACCGCGAAGAGGACGGTGACGACGGCGATCAGCGCGGAGTTGCCGAGGTACTGGCCGACTTCGCCGCCCACCGGCTTGGCGTTGACGAGCGAGGTGCCGAAGTCGCCGTGGAACGCGCCCTTGACCCACTCCAGGTAGCGCTCCCAGGCGGGCTGGTCGAGGTGGAGCTTGTCGCGCAGCGCGGCGACGGCGGTGGGGGTGGCGTCCTTGCCGAGCACCTGGGTGGCGACGTCGCCGGGCAGGGACTGGACGGCGAGGAAGACCAGGACGGAGGAGAGCAGGAGCGTGCCGAGCGCGGCCACGACCCGTCGTACGACAAAGGAGAGCATGTCTCTCACGCCCCCTTCAGCCCGATGCCGAGGTAGTCGAACTCGAAGCCGTGCTCCGCGTAGCCGCGCACCTTGCGGGAGATGCCGACCAGCCGGTCGGCGAACATCGGGGTGATCGCCCCGCCCCGCTCCACGACCGCGCTCTGCGCCTGCTGGTACAGCTCGCGGCGCCGGGCCTCGTCGGTCTCGCGGCGGGCCCGGTCCAGCAGAGCGTCGAAGTCCTTGTCGGCCCAGGCGGTCTCGTTGTACGAGGAGCCGCCCCGGAAGACCTGGTTGAGGAGCTGGTCGATGGGGCGGCCGGTGTACCAGTAGGTGGCCATGAGGGGCTTCTTCATCCAGATCTGGGTGTAGTACGAGTCGGCGGCGGCCGTCCTGACCCGGATCCGGATGCCGGCCCGCTTGGCGGACTCCTGGTAGGCGAGGGCCATGGGCGTGAAGATCGGGTCGTAGGAGGAGGTGTAGAGGTCGACCGCGAGCCGTTCCTGCCCGGCCTGTTTGAGCAGGTGGCGGGCCTTTTCGGGGTCGTGGACGGGGTGGCTGGCCAGGTGGCCGGGGTCGGTGGGCGGCACGGGGTTGTCCCAGCCGACGGTGCCCGCGCCCTGGAGGGCGACCTTCAGGACGTGTTCGGGGTCGTAGGCGAGCTTCATCGCCTGCCGCACCCGTATGTCGGTGAAGGGCTTCTCGGTGGTGAGCATCGGCAGCACGTACCACTGGGCGTTCTTCGCCCGGGCGACGGTGGCGCGGGACGAGTTGGCGACGACGCGGGCGGTGGCGAAGTCCAGGTTGGTCTGGGAGAGCAGATCGACCTGGCCGGCGAGCAGGGCGTTGGAGCGGGCCTGCATATCGGCGACGGAGTAGAAGTCGATGGCGTCCAGGACGGGGCGGCCTGCCCAGTGGTCCGGGTACGCGGTGATCCGGCCGGGTCCGGCGGCGGTGAAGGAGACCAGTTTGAAGGGGCCGGTGCCGATGCCGGTGCGGCCGATGGAGGCGGCGCTGCCGTCGGGGATGACGTAGCAGTTGTAGTTGGTGAGCAGGCTGGGGAACTCGGCGTTCGGGGACTTCAGCGGGACGACGAGGGTGTGGGCGTCGGGGGTGCGCAGCCGCTTCGGGTCCACCAGCGGCGCCAGCACGCCGGCCTGCGGGGAGGCGGTCTTGGGGTCGAGGATGTGGCGCAGGGTGTAGGCGGCGTCGGCGGAGGTGAAGGCGCGGCCGTCGTGGAAGGTGACGCCGTGGCGCAGCCGGAAGGTCCAGGTGCGGACTTTGTCGTCGGGCTCCCAGGACTCGGCGAGGTCGGGGACCAGGGCGCCGTCGGGGCCGATCCGCACCAGCCGGTTGTAGAGGGCGCCCAGGTATTCGTACGCGGACAGGGAGCTGGCCGGGTCCAGGGTCTCGGCGTCGGAGGCGGGCGGCCGGGCGATGCGCAGGGTGCCGCCGCGGTCGGGGCGGCCGGTGGGCCCGGCGGTGGGGAGGGCGTCGGCCGGGGACGCGGAGGCCGCGCCCGAACAGCCGCTGAGCAGCCAGGACGCACCGAGCGCGGCGCCGCTCGCCGCCGCGCCGGCGAGCAGCGACCTGCGCGGTATCCCGGACGTCCCCGGGGTGGGCGGGATACCGGCCACCCGCGGAGTGGGCGGGGTACCGGCCGCCCCCGGGGCGTGTCGGGGTGAGGTGTCGGACATGGGCCGGCCACCCTTCTCCGCTATTCGTTCAGCGGAACGATTCTTTGAAGTGCGTGAACGATAGCCAGCCGACCCGTCCGGGCCAACCCTTCGCGCGCGGAAATCGACCCGGGAAACCGACTCGTTACCCGGCGCGCGCCGCCGTCCCATCCGCCCGGAGACGCCCGAAGACGCCCCGTTGCACCGCCTTGCGCCGCCTTACGCCGCCGACGTGGCGAAGAACACCGAGCGGTCCCGGTTACACCGCCGTAAGGTGGCCGACATGCAGGTGATCCAGTCCACGAAGCTCTCCAACGTCTGCTACGAGATCCGGGGTCCGGTCCTCGAGGAGGCGATGCGGCTGGAGGCTGCCGGTCACCGCATCCTCAAGCTCAACACCGGCAACCCCGCGACCTTCGGCTTCGAATGCCCGCCGGAGATCCTGGAGGACATGCTCCGCAACCTCGGAGGGGCGCATGGGTACGGCGACGCCAAGGGGCTGCTGTCCGCCCGGCGCGCGGTGATGCAGCACTACCAGACCAAGGGCATCGACCTGGACGTCGAGGACGTCTACCTCGGCAACGGCGTCTCCGAGCTGATCCAGATGGCCATGCAGGGCCTGCTCGACGACGGGGACGAGGTCCTGGTCCCCTCCCCCGACTACCCGCTGTGGACCGCCGCGGTCTCACTCGCCGGGGGCACCGCCGTGCACTACCGCTGCGATGAGCAGTCGGACTGGATGCCCGACCTCGCCGATATCGAGCGCAAGGTCACCGACCGCACCAAGGCCCTGGTCATCATCAATCCGAACAACCCGACGGGCGCGGTGTACGACGAGGAGATGCTGCGCGGCCTCACCGAGCTCGCCCGCCGCCACAACCTGGTCGTCTGCTCCGACGAGATCTACGACAAGATCCTCTACGACGGCGCCACCCACACCCCCACCGCGGCCGTCGCCCCCGACCTGCTGACCCTGACCTTCAACGGGCTCTCCAAGGCGTACCGCGTCGCGGGCTACCGCAGCGGCTGGCTCGCGGTCTGCGGCCCCAAGGCCCACGCCGCCAGCTACCTCGAGGGCCTGACCATCCTCGCCAATATGCGGCTGTGCGCCAATATGCCGGCCCAGCACGCGGTGGCCGCGGCCCTCGGCGGCCGCCAGTCCATCAAGGACCTGGTGCTGCCGGGCGGCCGGCTGCTGGAGCAGCGCGATACGGCGTACGAGCTGCTGACCCGGATCCCGGGCGTGAGCTGCGTCAAGCCGAAGGGCGCGCTGTACGCGTTCCCGCGGCTCGACCCCACGGTCTACAAGATCAAGGACGACCGGCAGATGGTCCTGGACCTGCTGCGCTCCGAGAAGATCATGATCGTGCACGGTACGGGCTTCAACTGGCCGGAGCCGGACCACTTCCGGATCGTGACGCTCCCGGCGAAGAAGGACCTGGCGGACGCGGTGACGCGGATCGGAAAGTTCCTGGACGGCTACAGCCAGCACTGACACGGCTACAGCCGTCGCTCAACGGGCCCGGCGGCGCGCCAGCTGAACAAGGCCGCCCGCTCAGTGGGCGGCCTTGAGCACCTCCTCCATGACGATCCTCCGCTCCCCGTCGGGCAGCATGTCGCCTTCACGCGGCGGATCCTACCCTTAGCAGGCGCTCAACTTTAGACAGAGTCTAAGTTAGGATGGCCTCCTGAGAACCCTTGGAGGCCATCCATGTACGAGCCGATCCGCACCAAGTCGGTCCACACCATGGCCGAGCCCAGGCTCGACTTCCCCCACCGCTCCCGCGAGGAGGAGCTGGACAACCAACTGGCGGGCCACCTCACCGCACTGCTGACCGTCACCGACGAGCTGCGCGCCCTCACCCCCGCCCCCGCCCTCGACACCGCCGCCCAGCGACTCACCGACCAGATCACCCGGCTGCGCGACGGCCGCTCCCCCTTCCGCGCCGCCCCCACCACGACCACCGCCACCCCGGCCCACATCACCGCCCTCCGCCAGCGCGCCCACACCCTGGCCGGCCGCGCCCTGGTCGTCGCCACCTCCCGCGACGACGCATCTGCCACCGCCCTGGCCGCCGAGCACCTGGAGACCCACGCGGCGGCCCTCGGCATCAGCGACTGAACCAGTCCTGCCCCCGGCCGGTGATCAGCGCCCCGCCGATCGCGAGCGGGAGGACCAGGCTGATGGCCATGGAGCCCGCGCTCACGCCCTGAAGCCCCAGCCACACGGCCACGATCCCGAACAACGCGCCCACCACGGCCAGCGTCTCGACGACGACGAACACGGTCCACACCCATCCGAACCGCTTCTGCGCGAAGAGGCTGGCGACGGCCAGCAGAACCGCCATGACGATGGAGAAGTACGCCAGGCCCCGCACCAGGCCGGGCTCCGAGACCTCCTGGCCGTGGTCGAGCCGGCTGTCCACTTTCGACAGCAGCGAGCCCCCGGCAATCAGGTTGGCCGCGGCCTGAGCCCATACGCCCGCCACGGCGAACTTGACCCTGCCCGGCATACGCTCCGCGGCCTGATCCGCCATCAGATCTCACCTTTCCCACGATGCGCCGCATGCGCCACGTGCGCCCCACGGCCGAGGCGGACCCCCGGCACCTCCCGACCGTCCCGCACCCGGGCGGGGACCGGTCCCGGGCCGGGGGGGGATCACCCGGAGGTGTGCACGGGCTCAGTCCTCGGACCTGCGGGGCGTTTCGGTGCGGTAGGAGTGGCCCAGTTCGGGGCCGAGTCCGAAGTAGTGACGGAAGTTGTAGACGAGCGGGCTCCAGGCGGCCGGATCGACGTGGTCCGTACCGGGTACGACGATGCGGGGGTCGGCGTGGACCTTCCGCACCACGGCCTCGACGATGACGAACCCTCCGGCGACATCCGGCCGCACCCGCTCGGCGCGGGCCTCCAACTGGATGGGGCACTCGGCGACGCGCGGTGGCCGGACCACCTGGGACGGTTCCTCGTGCAGCCCGGCCGCCCCGAACTTGTCCGGCTCGAACCGGCACCCCTTCGCCTTGGTCGACAGCACCGGACTCCGCCCGGTCAGCGGCGCCAGCCGCTCCACCGCCCGCCACTGGCCCGGGGCGGGCAGATTGATCACGACATCGGGCCGGCTGAGAAGGTTCCGCGCCGTCTGGCCTTCCCGCCCCAGCCCGAGCACCACCGTGTGCCCGAGCGCCCATGCGGAGGAGATCGGGGCGAGATTGAACGAGCCGTCCTCGTTCTCCGTCGACAGAAGCACGACGGGCGTCCCGAAGTACAGGATGCTCGGCTCGATCACGATGTGGCTGGGGGCTTCTGTTGTGGAGCGAAGCGGCGCGGTGGTCATGCCCCGGAGCCTAGGATCCGGACGTTTCGGCGCACACCGAAGCGCCCGCCCGGCGATCGTTGTCAGCGGCGGCTGAGACGATCGCGCCATGACGGATACCGCTGCCATCACCGCCTACTGGGACGCCGCCGCGCCCGACTTCGACGACGAACCCGATCACGGTCTGCGGGCCGAGAGCACCCGCCAGGCATGGGCCCGCCTCCTGGACCGCTGGATGCCGCCCGCCCCGGCCCGGGTGCTGGATGTGGGCTGCGGCACCGGCTCGCTCGCGCACCTGCTGGCGGCGGCCGGACACCACGTCACCGGCGTGGACCTCGCGCCCCGTATGGTCGACCAGGCCCGGGCCAAGCTCACCGCCGCCGGTTTCACCGGCACCTTCCTCGTCGGGGACGCCGCCCAACCGCCCACCGGCGAAGACCGCTTCGACGCGCTGCTCTGCCGACACCTGCTGTGGACCCTGCCCGACCCGCACGCGGCCCTGCGCCAGTGGACCGCCCGGCTGCGCCCCGGCGGCACCCTCGTCCTGGTCGAAGGACGGTGGCGCGAGGCCGGGCAGAGCGGCGTCCCGTACGTGGCCGGGGCCGAAACCCTGCCCTGGCACCAAGGGATCACCGCCGAAGACCTGACGGCCGCCGTCCGCCCCCTCGTGACCGAGCTGCGCATCGACGACCTCAGCGGCGACGGCGAGCTGTGGGGCGGACCGGTCAGCGATGAGCGGTACGCCCTGATCGCCCGCACCTGAACCAGGCCGGCCCGAGGGCCAGAAGGGGAGTCGTGTGATGTTCAGCGCCGAAGAACGGAGCCGTGTCCGGGGCCAGTTGCTCGCGAAGGCGGAAGCCGACGACGCCATCGTCGGCGCCGCCTTCACCGGCTCGTACGCGACCGGGGCCGATGACCGCTGGTCGGACACCGACCTCGTCCTCGCCGTCCGCGGCGAGTTGCCCGCGACGCTGGACCGATGGACGCGGTGGCTCTACGACGAGCTCGGCGCGCGACACCACTGGGATCTGCCGGCCGGCTCACGGGTCATCCGCGTCTTCCTGTTGCCGGATTGGCTCGAGCTCGATCTGACCTTCGCACCGGAGGCCGAGTTCGGCCCAAGGGGGCCGCAGTGGCAGACGGTCTTCGGCCGGACACGATCGCTCGAACCCTTCCAGGACCCCGACCGCGACACCCTTGTCGGACTCGTCTGGCATCACGCCCTGCACGCCCGCGTCTGCCTGCGCAGAAGGCGCTGGTGGCAAGCCGAGTACTGGATCAGCGCCATCCGCGACCACGTCATCACGCTGGCCTGTCTGCGGCTGGGCCATCCCGCCGCCCATGCGAAGGGCGCCCATCTGCTGCCCGAAGAAGTCACGGCACCGCTGGAGACGACGCTCGTCCGCGCGCTCACAGAACCGGAGCTGGGCCGCGCCCTGACCGCGGCTCTCACCGTCGCGACAGACGAACTGGAACGCTCCGATCCAGCACTCGCCGCCCGCCTGGGCCCAATGCTCGCGGAACTCTTGGGATCAACGGCTCCGGAACCGGGAAACCGCGGGTAGAGGAAATTCATGAGTGGTCGACCGCGCGCGGCGGCCATGGAAAGGGCGGGAATGGACAAGGCACTTGCGGGCCTGGACGAGGCGGTCGGCGCCGGGGATCCCTGGGAGGGCGTGGACGCGGAGGCCGTGGCGCGGGCGGCCCGGCAGCAGGGTGAGCGTCCCGTGCCCGGCATCGAGGACATGGCGTCATATCTCGCCGCCCAGGTGGCCGACGACTCCCACCGGGAGGTCATCGGCCCGCTGCTGGACGGCCAGGGCGCGAGCGGGGTCATCGTCCGGCGCGGCGCGGTCCTCGCGTCCTGGGGGGATCCGGCCCGCGCCGAGATGGCGTACAGCGCGACGAAGAGCGTGCTGGCGCTGGTGGCCGGCATCGCCCACGACGACGGGCTGCTCGTCCTCGACGAGCCGGTCGCGGTCCGTGTCGGGCTTCCGCAGTTCGCCGACGCCCATGGGCGGGGCATCACCTGGCGCCATCTGCTGGACCAGACGAGCCAGTGGGAGGGCGAGCTGTGGTCCAAGCCGACATCGGTCGACGCGCAGAGCACGCGGGAGGGCACCGAGTCGCCCGGTGGGCCGCCCGGTGAGGGCTGGGCGTACAACGACGTCCGCGTGAACCTCGCCGCCCTGGCGCTCACCGCCCTGTTCGGGCGGTCCCTGCCGGACGTCCTGCGGGACCGCGTCATGAACCCCATCGGCGCCTCGTCGTCCTGGTCCTGGCACGGCTACGCCAATTCCCTCACGGACGTCGACGGCACCCGCGTACCGGTGGTCTCCGGCGGCGCCCACTGGGGCGGGGGCCTGTGGATCAACGCGCTCGACCTGGCCCGCCTTGGGCACCTGTGTCTGAGCGGCGGCCGATGGGGTCGGCGGCAGGTCCTCTCCGCCCGCTGGATCGAGGAGATGTGGACCCCGTGCCGGCACAAGCCCAACTACGGCCTGTCCTGGTGGCTCAACGACCACCACACCGTATGGCCCACCGCCCCGGCGACCGGCCGCTGCGCCCGCGGCAACGGCGGCGGCCACCTGCTGTGGGTCGACCCGTCCCGCGACCTGGTCATCAGCTCCCGCTGGGGCATGGAGGTCGAAACCCTGCTCGCCGCGGTGTCCCAGGCGGTGGAACCGGGCCCGCCCACCGGATGAGGCCGTGCGCGCCTCATCGACCTAGGCGCTGTGCCCACGCGGAGCCGACCCTGCGTGGCGCGACGTCTCTGTCGTGGGGATCTCACACACCGGCGCCCTGCGAAAAACCCGTCGTCGCACAGCCCGCGGCGCTGCTAAGAAGTGGAGATGTCCACCGAAGCCCGAGCCGACCCCGAAGCCGAGCCCCGTGCCCTGGGCCCCCTGGCCAACCTGCTCGCCGAGCGCGCCTGTGAGCGGCTGATCGTCGAATTCCTCGCCCGCCTCGACCTCGGAGACGCCGCCACCGTGGCGGAGCTGTTCACGCCCGACGGCGTGTGGGAGTGGCCGCAGGGCGCCCGCCGGATCGAGGGACGGGGGGCGCTGCGGGAGTACTTCGGGTCGCGGCCGGCGGACCGGCTGTCGCGGCGGATGTGTACGAACATCCTGGTCACCGTGGACTCCCCGACGACGGCCACCGCCACCTCCTATTTCGCGACGTACCGCGTCGACGGCTACAGCGGCGGCATGCTGCCGCCCCGCCTGCCCGCGAACGTGGGCCACTACGAGGACACGTTCCGCAAGGAGACCGGCGTCTGGCTGCTCGCCACCCGGACGACGTTCCTCCCGTTCGGCGGGCCGACGGAGCGCGTCGGCCCGCCCGTCCGGCCTTAGACCGCTCGCTCGATCAGTCGGTATTGGGCCGAGCCGTGGTGTCAAGGCGTTCCCAGAGACCGGCCAGGTGGGTGTGCAGGACCTCATCGGCCTCCTCGGGGGTGAGGTGGCCCAGGAGTACGTGGCTGGTGAGGCCGTCCGCGAGGGCGAGCAGGGCCTGGGCCTCGCGCCGTGGTCCGGGCGGCGCGGCCGCGCTCTGCGTGGCCTCGGTGATGAGGCGGGCGAAGAGGTCCTGGAGGGCCGCGTAGCTGACCCTCAGGGTCTCGGCGAGCGGTTCGCTGACGGCGGCCTGGGCGACGAAGGCGAGCCAGACCCGGGCCTCCGCGCGGTGTTCCTCGCGGAGCAGGGCGACCTCGGTGGCCGCGTGGCCCAGGGACGTGGCGGGCGACCGGGCCGGGCTGCTGCCCAGCCGGGCCCGTACGCGTTCGGTGATGCGCTCGCCGACGTAGCCGACGGCGAACGAAAGCATCTCGTCCTTGCTGCGGAAGCAGCGCTGAACGGCCCCCATGGAGACCTGCGCGACGGCGGCGACGTCGCGCAGGGTCACGCCCTCCAGCCCGCGCTGGTCGGCGATGCGGCAGATGGCCTCGGCGATGAGGCGGCGTCGGCCCTCGTGGTCCACCTGCCGTGGCATGCCCGGTCGTCTCCCTTGCCTTCTTTTCCGATGCGCTTGCATCGATCCTAGGCTACGGTTCCGATGCAAGCGCATCGAAACGTGAACGGGAAGGACAGGGGTCGTGCACAACGCCCTGTGGAAGATGTCAGCCGCCGCCCAGGCACAGGCGGTTCGCGACGGGGACATCTCGGCCGTGGAACTGGTCGACAGCCATCTGGCCCGTATCGCCGAGGTCAACCCGCAAGTGAACGCGGTCACACAGCTGCTGGCCGAGCGCGCCCGGGAGGCCGCGGCGCGGACGGACCGACGGCGGGCCGCGGGCGAGGAGTTGGGTCCGCTGGCCGGTGTGCCGTTCACCGTGAAGGAGACCACCGCCGTCGAGGGCGTACCGACCACGCTCGGGTCCCCGCGCTTCCGCGACCTGGTGGCGCCGGCCGACGCGCCCCCGGTGGCACGGCTGCGCGCGGCGGGAGCCATCCCGATCGGGCACAGCAACATGCCCACCCTGGTCCTGGCCGGGATGCACAGCCGCAGCGAGTTGTTCGGCGACACCGTCAACCCGTGGGACCCGACCCGGACCCCGGGAGGCAGCAGCGGCGGCGACGGGGTGGCCGTCGCCACCGGCATGGCCGCGCTCGGACTCGGCAACGACTCCGGCGGGTCGGTGCGGATCCCCGCCTCGTTCTGCGGCGTGGCGGGGCTGAAGCCGAGCACCGGGCGGTTCCCCGCCGACCACCGCGTCCTCGGCCCGGACGACCCCGGCCCGGCCTCCCAGCTGCTGGTCACCGACGGGCCCCTGGCGCGCGGCGTCGCCGATCTGCGGCTGGCGTACGAGGCGCTGGCCGGGACCGATCCGCGGGACCCGCGGGCCGTGCCCGTACCCGTATACGGCGAGCGGCTGCCGGGGCCGATGAAGGTCGCCGTCGTCGCCGACCCCGGCGGCCACGGCGTCCACCCCACGGTGCTCGCGGCCGTCGCGACCGCGGCCGACGCGCTGCGGGACGCCGGGTACGACGTACGGGAGGTGGCCGACGTGCCGAGGCTGGACGAGGCGCTGGAGGCGTACCACCGGATCACCGTGACCGAGTTCGCCCCGGCCTGGCCGGCCGTACGCAAGCTGCTCGGCGAAGGGGGAGATCGCTACATCGAGATGACCATGGAGCAGACCCCGCCCGCGACCGCCGAGGAGTTCATGAAGCTGATGGGCGCCTGGCTCGGCATCCGCCGCTCCTGGGCGGAATTCCTCGACGAGTACCCGCTGTTGCTGGGGCCGGTGTTCACCGAGCCGCCCGTCGAGCCCGGGCTGGAGTCACGCGACAGGGCGGGACGGCAGCGGGTCGGGGCGGGTATGCGCCTGTGCTCGGTGACCAGCCTCGTGGGCGTGCCCGGGGTGGCCGTACCGACCGGATTGGCCGAGGGGCTGCCGTCCGGTGTGCAGATCGTCGGGCGCGCGTTCCGGGAGGACCTGTGCCTGGCCACCGCCCAGGACATCGAGGACCGGCTCGGAGTGCTCACCCCGGTCGACCCGCGCCGACACTCCACAATGGGCCCATGAGCACCACCATCACCTTCGTCCGCGGCGACATCACCGACCAGCACACCGACGCCATCGTCAACGCCGCCAACTCCTCCCTCCTCGGCGGCGGAGGCGTCGACGGCGCCATCCACCGCCGGGGCGGGCCCGAGATCCTGGAGGCGTGCCGGGCGCTGCGGGCGTCCCACTACGGCAAGGGGCTGCCGACGGGGCGGGCCGTGGCCACGACCGCGGGGCGGCTGCACCCCGAGTGGGTGATTCACACGGTGGGGCCCGTGTGGTCCGCCACCGAGGACCGCTCGGAGCTCCTCGCCTCCTGCTACCGCGAGTCGCTGCGGGTCGCTGACGAACTCGGCGCCCGTACGGTCGCGTTCCCCGCCATCTCGACCGGCGTCTACCGGTGGCCGATGGAGGACGCCGCCCGTATCGCCGTCGAGACGGTGCGGGCCGCGGAGACCGCGGTCGAGGAGGTCAGGTTCGTCCTCTTCGACGAGCGCGCGTATGCGGCGTTCGCCGCGCACGCGGGTTAGGACTCGGTCGGGACGGTCGGCGGACCGCGATCGGCAGACCGCGATCAGCAAGCGGCGGTCAGCAGGCCGCCGTTGCCCGCAGAGTCTCGCGATGCGCGCGGTTCGTGGCCATCAGCCCTTCGAGGGCGTCCCGGGTGTGGATGAGGTCGTCGATGTGGCGGGAGAGCCGGTCGTGCTCCTGTGCCATCCGCTCCAGCGCGGCGTCGGAATTCTCCTCGCTGGGCGCGTCGACGCACGGCAGCAGTTCGACGATGGTGCGGCTGGACAGCCCCGCGGCGTACAGCCGCTGGATGAACCTGACCCGTTCGACCTCGTCGTCCGTGTAGTGCCGCTGCCCGCTGGCGCTGCGGGTGCTGGTGAGCAGCCCCTGCTCCTCGTAATAGCGCAGGGATCTGACGCTGACCCCGGCTCGTGCGGCGAGCTCCCCGATGCGCATGCCGTCCTCCTGACCGTGACCCGCTGACTGTGACCCGCGGCACAGAGCCTTGCCTCTGACATCCATGTGAGGTTTTAGCGTAACCGCCGAGCGCCCGAGAAGCGGGCGCCGCGGATCGCGGAGGAAAACCGACGTGACGACGACGACCCTGTTCGACAGCTATCGGCTCGGCGACCTGACGCTGCCCAACCGGGTGGTGATGGCCCCGATGTCGCGGGTCAGGGCCGCCGACGGCGGTCTGGCGACGCCGTCGATGGCGACGTACTACGCGCAGCGGGCCACCGCCGGGCTGATCGTGGCCGAAGGCGCGCAGCCGAGTCTGATCGGGCAGTCCAATCCGGGCACACCGGGGCTGCACACCGACGAGCAGGTCGCCGCGTGGCGCCCGGTGGCCGCCGCCGTGCACGCCAACGGCGGCCGGATCTTCGCCCAGCTGATGCACGGCGGGCGGGTCTCGCATCCGGACACCACCGGTATGCGCCCGGTCGGGCCGTCGGCCGTCGCCGCCGTCGGCGAGGTGTTCACTCCGACCGGGCCTCAGCCCGCGCCGACGCCGCGGGCCCTGGAAGCCGCCGAGGTGCCCGAGCACGCCCAGTCGTACGCGCAGGCCGCCCGCCGTGCCATCGACGCCGGCTTCGACGGTGTCGAGCTGCACGGCGCCAATGGCTATCTGATCTCGCAGTTCCTCTCCTCGAACGCCAATCTGCGCACGGACCGCTACGGAGGCTCGGTCGCGGGCCGGATCCGGTTCGCCGTCGAGGCGGCGTCGGCGACCGTCGAGGCCGTCGGCGGGGCCAGGACCGGTATCCGGCTCTCCCCGGGCGGGACGTTCTGGGGCGTGGCGGAAGCCGATGTTCCAGAGCTCTACACCGCGCTGCTGACCGAGCTGGCCCGCCTTGAGTTGGCGTACGTGCATCTCGAAGCCACCGCCGACGAGGAGGTGTTGGTGGACCTGCGCCGTGCGTGGCCGAACACCCTGATCATGAACCCGGTGCTTCCGATGGGCCCGAAGCAGACCGGGCGGACCGAGGCCGACCACTGGCTCGGTCTTGGGGCCGAGCTCATCAGCTTCGGGCGCGCCTTCATCGCCAACCCCGACCTGGTCGAGCGGCTGCGCACCGGGCTCCCGATCGCCCCGGCCGACGAGGCCACGTACTACCAGGGCGGCGACGCGGGTTATCTGACCTACTCGGCGTATCAGCACACGGCCTGACGCCAGGCCCGCCGGTACTCCCTCGGTGACACTCCGATGTGCCGGAGGAAGTGGTGGCGGAGGTTGTTGGCCGTGCCCAGGCCGCTGAGTTCGCCGATCTTCTCGACGGGGAGGTCGGTCGACTCCAGCAGGGCCTGGGCCCGCCCGAGGCGCTGGGTGAGCAGCCACTGCAAGGGCGTCGTCCCCGTGGCCTCCTGGAGCCGGCGGTGGAAGGTGCGGGGGCTCATCGCGGCCCGCCGCGCCAAGTCCCGTACCGCCAGCGGCCGGTCGAGGTGGGACCGGGCCCAGTCGAGTACGGGGGCCAGGGCGTCGTCGTCGGTCGTGGGCACGGACAGGTCGATGAACTGGGCCTGGCCGCCGGGCCGGTGGGCGGGCACCACCATGCGGCGGGCCAGCTGGTTCGCGACATGGGCGCCGAGGTCGCGGCGTACGAGATGGAGGCAGAGGTCGAGCCCGGCGGTCAGGCCCGCGCTGGTGAGCACGTCGCCGTCGTCCACGTACAGCACCGAGTCGTCGACCCGCACCTTCGGGTAGCGCTCGGCGAGTTGGGCGGTGTGCAGCCAGTGGGCCGTGGCGCGCCGCCCGTCGAGCAGCCCGGCCTCGGCGAGCGCGAAGGCGCCGGTGCACAGGGAGACCATACGGGCGCCCGCGTCGTAGGCCCGGCGCAGGGCCCGGATCAGCTCCTCCGGCAGCGGCCTGCCCTCCTCGACGCAGGGGTCGGGCACCGAGGGCACGATGACCGTGTCGGCGCCGACAAGGTCGTCGAGTCCGTGGCCGGTCCGCAGCACCAGCCCGGTGGCGCCGTCCTCCAACCGCTCCCCCGCCCCCGTGCCGCACAGCATCAGCTCGTACCAGGGGTCGGCCAGGTCGGACTGCGCCTTCCCGAAGACGGTGCAGGGGATGCTCAGCTCGTACAGGTCCCAGGAGGGGAGCCCGATCTCCTCGGTCACGACCACGGCCACGGAACCAGCGCTCATGCCTCGCAGCGTATGGCAGGAATTTGGTGATGGCCGTCATCGGTGTCACTGTCCGCGGCCGCCGGGCGCTGCGAGCGTGGGAGGTGAGTGATCAACCGCTGTGTGCGGACGTACAAGGAGTTGTGAGTTGAACGCTGACCACCAGGCCGTCACGGTCATCGGACTGGGCTCGATGGGCTCGGCGCTGGCCGCCGCGCTGCTGGACCGCGGCCACCCGACCACCGTGTGGAACCGCTCGGCGGACAAGGCCCGGCCGCTGGCCGACCGGGGCGCCCGCCCGGCCGCGACGCCCGGGGAGGCGGTCGCGGCGAGCCCGCTCATCGTCGCCTGCGTCCTGGACTACGAGGCGCTGCACACCGTCCTCGACCCCATCGCCGACACCCTCGCGGGCAAGGTCCTGGTCAACCTCACCTCCGGCTCACCGGAACAGGCCCAGGAGATGGCCGTATGGGCCCGGTCCCATGGCGCCGACTACCTCGACGGCGCGATCATGACCACCCCGCCCGGGGTCGGCAGCCCAGAGATGATGTTCCTCTACAGCGGTCCGCACGCCGTCCTCGAAGCCCACCGACCGACCCTGGCGGCCCTGGGCGACCCCCTGTACCTGTCCGACGACCCCGGCATCGCCTCCCTCTACGACGCGGCCCTGCTCGGCCTGATGTGGTCCACCATGGCCGGCTGGCTGCACGGCACCGCGCTGGTCGGCGCCGAGAAGACGCCGGCCACGGCCTTCACCCCGATCGCGCTCCGCTGGCTGACCGCCGTCGCCGGTTTCCTCACCACCTACGCACCGCAGGTGGACGCCGGCCGCTACCCGGGCGACGACGCGACCATCGACGTACAGATCGCGGCCATCGAGCATCTGCTCCACGCGGCGGCGTCCCGGGGCGTCGACAACGCCCTGCCCGAGCTGCTGAAGTCCACCATGGAGCAGGCCAAGGCCGCGGGCCACGGCTCGGACAGCTTCGCGGGTGTGATCGAGGTCCTGAGGAAGCCGGCGGCCGACCAGTGACCACGACGTCCGCGGCCATCCCTGGTCCCGCCCCGGAACCGATGATCCCCGCCACCGCCACCGCCACCGCCACGCCCTGGCCGGAGCTGCTGTCGGCCGCCGCCGACGACTGCCTGGCTGCCCTCCTCACCACCGCCGACCAGGACTGGTCACGCCCGGCCCACGGCCTCGACTGGACCTGCCGGGCGACCCTCGACCATCTCGCCCTCGGCCTGACCGGCTACGCCGGACTGCTCATCGCCCGGCCCCAGGACCGCTACATCACGCTCTTCGCCTCGCTCGATCCCGTGGCCCCGGTCCCCGCCTGCCTGGACGGGGTCGGGATCGCCGCGTCCCTTCTCACCTCCACCGTCCGGGACACGGCCGGCCAGGTGCGCGCCTGGCATCCCTGGGGGCACTCGGACGCCGCCGGGTTCGCCGCCATGGGCATCACCGAACTGCTCGTCCACACCTACGACATCACCCGCGCCCTCGGGGTTCCCTGGGCCCCGCCCGACGGCCCGGTCGGTGCCGCGCTCACCCGTCTCTTCCCCGGCGCCCCGGCGGGCCACAGCCCGTTTGACACCCTGTTGTGGTGCACCGGACGTATCCCGCTTCCCGGCCGTCCGCGGCGCGCCGAGTGGCAGTGGGACGGAACCCCCGAAGGAGACAGGAATGACAGGTCTGCGTCAGGCCCGCGTGTCCGACCACCCCGCGCTGGTGGAGTGCGTACAGACATGGTGGGGTGACTCCCGCACGCCCGAGCAGGCCCGCGAGCTGTCGTTGCTGCTGCCGAAGCTGTTTCTGCAGTTCTTCTCCGGCACCAGCCTGGTACGGGAGGACGAGGCGGGGGCGGTCGAGGCGTTCCTGGTCGGCTTCTACTCCGGGGACAACGGCCACGAGGCGTATATCCACTTCGTGGGGGTGGACCCCCGGCTGCGCGGGCAGGGCGTGGCGCGCGGGCTCTACGAGGCATTCTTCCGCCGGGCCGCCGAGGCGGGCCGGACGGAGGTGCGCGCGATCACCTCGCCGGGGAACACCGGGTCCATCGCGTTTCACCGGGCCATGGGGTTCGAGTGCGAGGCGGGCGACCGCGAGATCGACGGGGTGCCCGTGCACGGCGACTACGACGGCCGGGGGCAGGCCCGCGTGTGCTTCCGCAAGCGGCTCGATGGCGTAGCGGTCACACCGCGATGACCCGCCCACGGCAGCAGCCCGCCCGGCGCCGGGTAGAGGCGCAGACCGGCTGTCATGTCGTGTTCCCACCAGTCCTGGAGGTCCTCGGTCAGCGTCTCGCGGATGCCGTCGAGCTGGTACCGCTCCCGTCCCGGCCCGGGGAGGCCGACGTGGAGGAAGTCGCCGAGTACGAAGTTGGGGTACCACTCGGCGAGGCGCTTGTAGTCGGCGGGCAGCGCGGTGCCCAGGCCCTCCTCCAGCACCGCCCAGTCGAGCGCGACGGGCTCGGACCGACGGTGAGCCGCCAGGCCGGGCACGGCGCGCTCCAGCGCGGCGATCGCCTCGTCCGGATCGGTGAGGCGGCGGGCCGGGGTCTGCGTACCGATCAGGTCGTCGGTCGGGGTGTCGTTCATGGCGCACAGGGTGACATACCGGTCCGACAGCGGCCCTGGCCACGGCCGCCGGGCAGGAGCGCGTACGGCGCCAACTCCCGTTCCAGAAATGCCGATTCCCGATTCGGACTGCGATCAGCAGTTCACCTTCCCGCCATCTGGCCGGTACGCTCGCCTGCCGTGATCTGAAGGCGCGGTGCGCGGCGGGGCTGGACCATGACAGTGAGCGGCGGGCAGAGCGCAAGCGCATGCTCACGGAGGAGTCCTCCTCCCGCTGGGCCGGGTCGATCACGAAGGCCACCCACGATCAGTGGGCGCTGGCCCGGCGCGGCCAGCTCGCCCACATCCAGAGCCTCGAAGCCGGGGTCACCACGATCGCGCACCGCCTGTCCCTGCCCGTCGGCGAGAAAGGCACCAAGAAAGCTCCGGGCGGCTACGGCACCCGGCAGGAGTGGTTCGCCAAGACCCGCCGCCTGCACCTGCTCACCGACCGGCTCGACGCAGCGCGGGCCGACCGTGAGGCCGGAATCGTGCACGTTGTGCGCGGCGGCAAGCGGCTGCTGAACAACCGGCACAACCTCCATGCAGCCAAGCTCACCGAGTCGGAATGGCGGCAGCGGTGGCAGGCCGAGCGCCGGTTCCTCCAAGCGGACGGCGAGTGCGGCAAGCGGTTCGGCAACGAGACCATCCGTGTCACTCCCGACGGCGAGGTCTTCCTCAAGCTCCCCGCGCCGCTGGCCCACCTGGCGAACGCCCCGCACGGCCGGTACGTGCTCACCGCCCGCGTGAGTTTCCCGCACCGGGGCGAACAGTGGCGCGACCGCGTCACCGCCAACCGGGCCGTCGCCTACCGCATCCACGAAGACACCGTGCGGGGCCGCTGGTACCTGACCGCGTCCTGGACGATCCCCCCGGTCAAAACCGTGCCACTGGAGGCGGCCCGCGCAAACGGCCTGATCGGCGTGGACACCAACGCCGACCACCTCGCCGCCTGGCGTCTGGACGCACACGGCAACCCCGTCGGTGAGCCACTCCGGTTCGGCTACGACCTGTCCGGCACCGCCTCGCACCGCGACGCCCAGGTCCGCCACACGCTCATCCGCCTGCTGCACTGGGCCAGACGCCACGACCTCGCGATCGCAGTCGAAGACCTCGACTTCACCGCCGAGAAGACCCGCGAGAAGCACGGCCGCCGTAAGAGGTTTCGCAACCTCATCTCCGGCATGCCCGTCAGCAGGCTGCGGGCCCGGCTCGTCAGCATGGCGGCCGAACTCGGCATCACCATCATTGCCGTCGACCCGGCCTACACCTCCAAGTGGGGCGCCCAGCACTGGCAGAAACCCCTCACCACCAAGATCAGGAAGACCACTCGCCACGATGCTGCCGCGGTGGCGATCGGTAGGCGCGCCCTGGGGTACCCGATCCGGCGACGGACGGCACGCCCCGCACCCGCCAGAGCGATGGGTGCGGGCATCGGACCGTCCAGGCCCGACCGGACACCCCAAGGCGCGAGGGAAACCGCCCCCGCATCCCCGGACCACGGACACGATCCGTGCGCGCCGTATGCGGTGAGAACGCGGTTGACCAGAACGCCCAACACCGTTGGGGGCGTTCGACTGAGCATGGGTTCTGGCAACAGGACTCACTCCCGCTCAGTCTCTAGGAACGCTATCTGGCGATGGACGTCGTACGCCGCAACAACGAGGAGCCGATCAAGGGCGTCGACCGGACCGCGACCACCACCGTCTCGGCACTGCGCCGCCTCCGGCCGGCTCACCGAACTGGACGGGCTGCTGGCGGCGCTGCTCGACCCGGAGCTGGGGCGAGGCGCTGATGCTCGACCCGGAGGGGACGTACGCGCTGTCGCGGATCATCCGCCACGACGTCCCCGAGGCCGTCGACACATACGCCCGCACCCGCTGGTGGACCCGGCTCACCCCAGGCACGGACCCGCCCGAGCGCCATCTGGAGCGCCAGCTGACGCTGCTGTTCGACGAGGCGAACGCGATGGCCTCGGCCCTGCGGGAGGCGGAGGCCCGCCGTCAGCAGACGCATACGCAGTACCTGGAGGACCGGGGGCGCAACAATTAGACCTGGCCGACTGCGGGCGATCGGACGGCCATTAGGATCCGATCGGCCCGGCGTGCACGGCGGGCCTCGGTACAACGGGGAGCACCACATGAAGAAAAGAATCGGCGGAATCGCCCTGGCCGCCGCCATCGGGACGGTATTCGCCACGGCCTCGACCGCGAGCGCCGCGAACGAGGGCGTGGGCTGGAAGCTGGAGTCCGGCTCGCCGTACTACATCACAAATCTGCAGCACAACAGCACGTACACCCTCTCTTTCGTGACGCAGAAGTCGCAGAGCTGGCTCACCGCGTATCTGAAGGTTCCGGTCGCGCAGCTCAACGCCATGCCGGAGGTGAAGAACGCGGGAATCAAGTTCGTGCTGTCCACCAAGATCGAGGGCGGGACGAATTACAACAACAAGAAGTACTGCGCCGGGCCGCAGAACCACATCATGTTTCTGCTGAAGTACCGGCCGATGGGGAAGGCGGGCATGTCGCACGCCCTTCCCTGTTACAACACCCGGAACCATTCCGCCTGGGGCGGATATGTCGAGATGGACACCGAGTACTGGACCAGTACGGGCAAGGAAAACACCTGGTTCGGCTCGAACAAGGCCAAGGCCCATGCGATGACCCTCAACGCGGTCACCCATGAGCTGGGCCACATGATGGGTCTGGATCATCCGGACCCGTCCAAGTTCAGCCCGAACGAGAACCGGCCGGTCATGGCCTCGCCGAACGGCGGCTATCTGAACACCAACGGCGGCAAGTTCACGGCCGCGGACCAGCGCGGCGTCAAGAAGCTGGTCTCCAACGGCGGCTGACGCGAACGGCGGCTGACGCGCGAACAACGAGGCGGGGCCCCGCACCTGGGTGCGGGGCCCTTTGCCTGAAACGGCGGAGCTGTCGCTCGCGACTGTCGCTCAGCCCAGACGCTCGACGAGCGCGCGGTGCTCGTCCCACATCTCCTGCGGCGTGTGGTCGCCGAAGGTGCGCAGGTGGTCGGGGACCAGCGCCGCCTCCTCGCGCCATACGTCCTTGTCGACGGTCAGCAGCAGGTCGAGGTCGGCGTCGGGGATGTCCAGGCCCTCGGTGTCCAGCGCCTCGCGGGTCGGCAGCACGCCGATCGCGGTCTCCACGCCCTCGGCCTTGCCGTCGAGGCGGTCGACGATCCACTTGAGCACACGGCTGTTCTCACCGAAGCCCGGCCATACGAACCGGCCCTCGGCGTCCTTGCGGAACCAGTTCACGTAGTAGATCTTCGGCAGCTTGGCCTGGTCGGCGGCCTTGCCGACCTTCACCCAGTGGGCCATGTAGTCGCCCATGTTGTAGCCGCAGAACGGCAGCATGGCGAACGGGTCGCGGCGCAGCTCGCCGACCTTGCCCTCGGCCGCGGCGGTCTTCTCGCTGGCCACGTTGGCGCCGAGGAAGACGCCGTGCTGCCAGTCGAAGGACTCGGTGACCAGCGGCACCGCGCTGGCGCGTCGGCCGCCGAAGAGGATCGCCGAGATCGGCACGCCCTTGGGGTCCTCCCACTCGGGCGCGATGATCGGGCACTGCCCGGCGGGCACGGTGAAGCGGGCGTTGGGGTGGGCGGCGGGGGTGCCGGACTCGGGCGTCCAGTCGTTGCCCTTCCAGTCGGTGAGGTGCGCGGGCGCGTCCTCGGTCATGCCCTCCCACCACACATCGCCGTCGTCGGTGAGCGCGACGTTGGTGAAGACCGAGTTGCCCCACAGGGTCTTCATGGCGTTGGCGTTGGTGTGCTCACCGGTGCCGGGCGCGACGCCGAAGAAGCCCGCCTCGGGGTTGATCGCGTACAGCCGGCCGTCCTCGCCGAACCGCATCCAGGCGATGTCGTCGCCGATGGTCTCGACCGTCCAGCCGTGGATGGTCGGCTCCAGCATGGCGAGGTTGGTCTTGCCGCAGGCGCTGGGGAAGGCCGCCGCGACGTACTTGGCCTCGCCGCGCGGCGGGGTGAGCTTGAGGATCAGCATGTGCTCGGCGAGCCAGCCCTCGTCGCGGGCCATGACGGAGGCGATACGCAGCGCGTAGCACTTCTTGCCGAGCAGCGCGTTGCCGCCGTAGCCGGAGCCGTACGACCAGATCTCCCGGCTCTCGGGGAAGTGGGAGATGTACTTGGTGCTGTTGCACGGCCACGGGACGTCGGCCTGACCGGGCTCCAGCGGGGCGCCGAGGGTGTGCACGGCCTTGACGAAGAAGCCCTGGTCACCGAGGACGTCGAGGACGTCCTGGCCCATGCGGGTCATGGTGCGCATGGAGACTGCGACGTACGCGGAGTCGGTGATCTCCACGCCGATCGCGGACAGCGGCGAGCCGAGCGGGCCCATGCAGAACGGCACCACGTACATGGTCCGGCCGCGCATCGAACCCCGGAAGACGCCCTTTTCCCCGGAGAAGATCTCCCGCATTTCGTCCGGGTGTTTCCAGTGGTTGGTCGGGCCCGCGTCCTGCTCGCGCTCGGAGCATATGAAGGTCCGGTCCTCGACGCGCGCCACGTCCGTGGGGTCGGAGGCGGCGTAGTACGAGTTCGGCCGCTTGATCGGATCGAGCCGCTGGAACGTTCCCTTCTCCACGAGCTCCGCGCACAGTCGCTCGTACTCCGCCTCCGAGCCGTCGCACCACACCACCCGGTCGGGCTGGGTGAGCTCGGCGATCTCGCCGACCCAGGAGATCAGCTCCTGGTGGCTGGTGGGGGCTGCGGTGGTTGAGGAAGCCACATTGCTGGGCGCCACGATCGCTCCATTCCGCCGGGACCGCTCCGGTCCGGCGTCACTGATTGAGGGTTTGGCCGGATATGTGCACTCATACCCGCCCTATGCGTTTTTTGACGTTCGGGAGTTTTGGGAGTTATGGAGACAGCTACCCCTTGGGGGCTGCGACCCGGATGCTCAGCTCATCCGGTGCCGACCGCGCTCATTTGATCATCCGACGGCTCGGGCAATCTGTCCAGTGGGCGCAGGGTGACCATCACCACTCGAAACAGGGGGGTAACCTACGGTGGCGTAGGTAGCATGTGCGCCATGACTGCCGCCGTGCCCGATCCCGCCGTTGACGCTCCGGTTGACACCACGACAGGGCCCCCGGCAGCTCCGCCGGCCCCCCTCAAACCACGACTGCGTGGCTGGCTGCATGCGGGGATGTTCCCCGCCGCGCTCATCGCCGGCGTGGTCCTCACCGCCCTCGCGGACAGCCCGCGCGGACGGCTGGCCTGCGGTATCTACACCCTCACCGCCTGCGCGCTGTTCGGCGTGAGTGCCCTCTACCACCGGGGCAACTGGGGGCCGCGCGCCGCGGCCGTGCTGCGCCGGCTGGACCACGCCAATATCTTCCTGATCATCGCGGGCACCTATACGCCCTTCACGCTGCTGCTTCTGCCGGACGGCAAGCAGGAGTTGCTGCTGTGGCTGGTGTGGGCGGGGGCGCTCGCCGGGATCGCCTTCCGGGTCTTCTGGGTCGGCGCCCCGCGCTGGCTCTACACCCCCTGCTATATCGCCCTGGGCTGGGCCGCGGTCTTCTTCCTGCCCGACTTCCTGCGCACCGGCGGCATCGCCGTGATGACGCTGATCGTCGTCGGCGGGCTGCTCTACAGCGTGGGCGCGGTGGTCTACGGCACCAAGCGCCCCAACCCCTCACCGCACTGGTTCGGCTTCCACGAGGTGTTCCACTCCCTCACGCTGGCCGCCTTCGTCGTCCACTACGTGGGCATTTCCCTGGTGGCCTATCAGCACGCCTGACCCGCTCCACCGACTACCGATTGACAGCCCACATCTTTTGAGAGTTACTGTCACTTGACGGTGACTCTCGGAGGTGTGCCTTGTCTGCTGTCTCCCATGCCCCAAACGCCCCGGGCATCCCGAATTCCCCGGATGCTCCGGACGCGCTGAATCCGCGTCGCTGGTGGGCGCTCGGGGCCCTCGTCGCGGCCCTGCTCGTGCTCGGCTTCGATACGACAATCCTCAACATCGCCCTGCCACAGATGGCCACGGCGCTCGGCGCCGACACCGGCGAACAGCAGTGGATCGCCGACTCGTACACCCTCGTCTTCGCCGCCGGAATGCTCCCGGCCGGTCTCCTCGGCGACCGGTTCGGCCGCCGCACGATGCTGGTGGCGGGCCTGGGGATCTTCCTGGTCGGCTCGGTCGTCGGCACCCTCGTGGACTCCGCGGCCCTCGTCATCGCCGCCCGCGTGATCATGGGCCTGGGCGCTGCGCTGGTCTCGCCGCTGTCCCTGGCCGTCGTACCCACCTTCTTCGGCCCCGAGGAACGCGCCAAGGCCATCGGGGCTCTCAGCGCGGCCGCGGCGCTCGGCATGCCGCTGGGGCCGCTGGTCGGCGGCTGGCTCCTGGACCACTTCTGGTGGGGCTCGGTCTTCCTGATCAACATCCCCATGGCCGCGATCGCCATGGTCGTCTGCCTGTTCCTGCTCCCCGAGTCCCGCGACCCGGCCGCCCCCAAGGTCGACGTCGTCAGCACCGCGCTGAGCGCCGGCGGGCTCGCCACGCTCGTCTACGGCTTCATCGAGGCCCCGCACCGGGGCTGGTCCGACCCGCTCATCTGCACCATGTTCGCCGCGTCGGCGGCGCTGCTGACCGGCCTCGTACTGCGTGAGCGGCAGGCCGTACGCCCGATGCTCGACCTGCCGCTGCTGCGCCGCCCCGCCTTCCTGTGGAGCGCCGTCACCGCCACACTGGTGAGCTTCTGCCTGCTGGGCCTGCTGTTCGTCCTGCCGCAGTACCTCCAGGCCGTGGTCGGCTACGACGCCTTCGGCACCGGGCTGCGGCTGCTGCCCATGATGGGCGGGCTGCTGATCTCCGCCCGCACGGCCGCCCCGCTCGCCGCGCGCTTCGGGGCCCGGCCGGTCATCGCCGGCGGGCTGCTGGTGATCGCCGCGGCCGCGTTCCTCGGCTCGCGTACCCAGGTGGACGACGGCTACGGCATGACCGCGCTCTGGCTGTCGCTCACCGGCCTGGGCTTCGGCTTCGGCATCGTCCCGGCCATGGACGCGGCCCTCGGCTCGCTGCCCAAGGACCGCGAGGGCACCGGCTCGGGGCTCCTCATGACGCTGCGGCAGGTCGGCGGCGCCCTCGGGATCGCCCTGCTCGGCAGCCTGCTCGCGGACGCGTACGACGACCGGCTGGACACCACCGGACTGCCGCCGGGCGCGGCGGATGTCGCCGGCGACTCGGTCATCGCCGCCCGGCTGCTGGCCGAGCGCCTGCACAGCCCCGAGCTCGCGGCCTCCGCCGACCGCGCCTTCGTCCACGGCATGGACCTCACCCTGCTGGTCACCGCCGCCGTCTCGCTCGCCGCGGCCGTCCTGACGGCGCTCTTCATGCCGGGCCGGGGCGCACGGAACGCACAGGAGCGGAACGCACAAGAGACGCAGGAGGGGCCGGACACCGAGGCACCGGCCATGGCCCAGGAGCGCACTGATGCCCGACAATGAGTTTCATGGCACGTACCACCCCCACGGCCCCGCCCAAGCTCGGACTGCGTGAGCGCAAGAAGATCCAGACCCGGCAGGCGATCCGGCGCGCCGCGTACCGGCTCTTCCAGGAACAGGGGTACGACGCCACCCCGGTCGACCAGATCGCGGAAGCCGCGGACGTCTCCCCGAGCACGGTCTTCCGCTACTTCCCCACCAAGGAGGACATCGTCCTCACGGACGAGTACGACCCGCTCATCCTGGAGGCGCTGCGCGCCCGGCCCCTCGACGAGCCGCCGGTGGTCTCCCTGCGCCGCGCCCTCGTCGACCTGATCCGCCAGTACGCCGAGGACGCCCGCGGGGAGTTGGAGATCAGGCTGACGCTGATCCGGCAGGTCCCCGCGCTGCGCGGGCGGATGAGCGAGGGCATGACCCAGACCCGCGACATGCTGGGCGAGGTGATGGCCGAGCGCAGCGGGCGGGCGGCGGACGACCTCGATGTGCGGGTCGTCGTGGCGGCCGTTCTCGGGGCGGTGCAGGAAGCGATCTTCTACTGCTTCGACCGCGGGCGGATCGAGGACATCGAGAAGGAGATCGACCGCGCGCTGGACATCCTGGCCCGCGGTCTGCCCCTGTAGCCCCTTGTAGCCCCCGCTGCGGGCCCGGGCGGTTACCCCAGGACCGGGCGGTTACCCCAGGACCCGGGGTTACCCCAGCTTCCCCGCCAGCGCCCCCGCGTCCGCCGTGGGGGCGTCACAGGTGAACCGGCGGCATACGTACGCCGCGGGCCGCCCCTCCAGCAGCGGGCGGTCCAGCAGCAGCGGCACCTCCCGGGAGCCGGGCTCGCCGACCGCGACCACCGCCCCGGGCGCGGTGCCCAGGAGGGCGGCCCGGTGCAGGGCACGGGTCGCCGGGTCGTCGCCGGGGCCGACGACGGCCACCTCGCGCGGCCCGTCCAGCAGCGCCTCGGCCACCGCGAGCCCCCAGCCGATGAACCGCGGCACCCGCGCCCCGAGCGCCTGCACCACGCCGAGCGCGCGCTCGGCCGCCTCCCGGGGGCGGTCCTCGCCGGTGACGGCGGCGTACGACAGCAGGGCCCCGGCCGCGGCCGTCCAGCCCGAGGGCGCGGCGTTGTCCGTCGGGTCCTGGGGGCGGCGGATCAGCGCCTCGGCGTCGTCGGCGGTGTCGTACAGCATGCCGTCCTCGGCGGCGAAATGGCCCTGCACGGTGTCCAGCAGCAGGCCCGCGAGCTCGACCCAGGCGCCCTCGCCGGTGACGGAGGACAGCGCGAGGAAGCCCTCGGCGACATCCGCGTAGTCCTCCAGGACGCCCGCGTGGGATCCGGCGGTGCCGTCCAGGGACGTGCGGGCGAGCCGCCCGCGGTCGTCCAGGTGGATGCGCACCAGCAGGTCGGCGGCCTCGGTCGCGGCCTCGACGAGGTCGGGGCGGTCGAAGTACGCGCCGGTCTCGGCGAGCGCCGCGACCGCCAGGCCGTTCCACGCGGCGACGACCTTGTCGTCGCGGCCGGGGCGCGGCCGCTGCCCGCGCGCCGCCAGCAGCCGCTCCCGTACGGAGGCGACGCGCCCGGCGTCGGCCAGCGCCTCGCGGTCGGGGAGCCGCAGCACGGAGGCGCCCTGCTCGAACGTGCCTTCCTCGGTCACGCCGAAGAACTCGGCGGCGAGCTCGGCGTCCTTCTCCCCCAGCGCCTCGCCCAGCTGCTCCGGGGTCCACACGTAGTACGCGCCCTCGGCGTGCCCGCCCTTGCCGTCGTCGCTGTCGGCGTCGAGGGCGGAGGCGAATCCGCCCTGTTCGGTGCGGAGCTCGCGGACCAGGAAGTCGGCGGTCTCCACGGCGACGCGGCGGGCGAGGTCGGATCCCGTGGCCCGCCACAGGTGGGCGTAGACGCGGCACAGCAGGGCGTTGTCGTACAGCATCTTCTCGAAGTGCGGCACGGTCCAGGTCGCGTCGACCGCGTAGCGCGCGAACCCGCCGCCGAGCTGGTCGTAGATGCCGCCGCGGGCCATCGCCTCGCAGGTCGCCTGGACCATCTGGAGCGCGCCCTGCGAGCCCGTACGGGCGTGGTGCCGCAGCAGGAACTCCAGCACCATGGACGGCGGAAACTTGGGCGCGCCCCCGAAGCCGCCGTGCACGGCGTCGAATTCGCGGGTCAGCGTCATCAGCGCGGTGTGCAGATCCTCGGGCCCGGGCGGCTGGGCGGCCCCGTACGCCAGGGAGGCCCCGCCGCGCTCGGCGAGGTCCCGCACGATGCGCTCGGCCACGTCCTTCACCTCGTCACGGCGGTCCGCCCATGCGGCCTGTACGCCCTCGAGGACCTGCCGGAAGGACGGCATGCCGTGGCGCGGCGCCGGCGGGAAGTACGTGCCGAAGTAGAAGGGCTCGGCCTCGGGGGTCAGGAAGACCGTCATCGGCCAGCCGCCCTGGCCGGTGGCGGCCTGCACGGCCTCCATGTAGACGGCGTCGACGTCCGGCCGCTCCTCGCGGTCGACCTTCACGGACACGAAGTGCGCGTTGAGGTAGTCGGCGGTCGCCTCGTCCTCGAAAGACTCGCGGGCCATGACATGACACCAGTGACAGCTCGAATAGCCGACGCTCAGCAGCACGGGCACACCGCGGCGGCGGGCCTCCTCGAAGGCGTCGTCGGACCACGGCCGCCAGTCGACCGGATTGTCCGCGTGCTGGAGAAGGTACGGAGATGTCTCATGCGCCAGACGGTTCGGCATGCCCCCATCCTCCCTCAACTCATGGCGAGGGCGAGTTATCCACAGGCCTGCCGGATATGAGCCAGAAACGGAACACTTGATGCTGGCAGGAGGGGGACGAAGATGCCGGGATCACCGACCGCGCTGCGGGACAGTCATCGTGGAGAGGTCGAGCGGCTGCTCGCGCGTGCCGTCGAGGAGGAGGTGCGGCGCTCCGGCGGGCGGACTGACGGCGGGGTGCTACTGGGCCGTGCGCGGGCCGCGCTGGACAGCATGGCGGCGACGGCCGCCGAGGAGTACGGCGCGTATCTGCGCGCGCTGGAGGAGTCGGAGGCGGAGAGCCGGCCGCTTTCGTCGCGGCTGACACGCCGGCAGATGGGCCCGCCGATGCTGGCCACCGCGGTCGCCGCCGCCGGGGCGTTCGGCGCGGACCTCTCCTGGGGCACCTCGGCGGCCACGGCGCTGGGCGCGGGCGTGACCGCGGCGGTGGCCGGTTCGGCGGCCGCGGTCGTGGGGCTCACGGCCGGCCACTGGCCTGCCGCCCACCGCCGGGCCGCGCTGCGCAACCAGCCGGGCGGGGCGGAGCAGCTCAGGCTCCAGTGGCTGACCGCCGTGGAGGTGCGCGGCATCCGGCCGTTCATCGACCGGCATCGGATGACGACGGCCGCCACCCGCGGCAGCGGCGGCACCGACCGGCCCGCCCGCTCCACCGCGGGCGCCGGGTCCGGTTCGGGCAAGGGCGACGCGGGCCGCGCGGGCTCCGGCGGGCGCGCGAGCTCCGCGGGCCGCGGCGGCCAAGCGGTCCGGCTGCGCGGCGCGGACCGCAGCCAGGCGGCCCGCAGGCGCAGTGTGCTGGAGCAGTCCTTCGGCCAACTGCCCGAGGCGGACGGCCCGTTCGCCGGGCGCCGGGCCCAGATCACCCAGATCGCCCAGTGGGTCCAGCAGGCGCGGGCGAGCACGGAGACCAGACCGACCGTGGTGCTGCTGGAGGGCCCGCCCGGGTCGGGCCGGACGATGCTGGCGGTGCGGGCGGCCCACCATCTGCGCGACCAGTTCCGCGGCGCCTGCCTGGTGGATCTGCGCGGCGACAGCCCCGGCCAGGCCCCGCTGCCCACCCGGGACGCGCTGCTGCACCTGCTCAACCGGCTCGGCGCGCCCCGCGACCAGCTGCTCTTCCGGGAGCGCTCGGCCCAGGGGCAGCACGTCAAGCGGCTCACCGAGCTCTACCACCAGCATCTGACCGGCCTGCCCGTGACGATCGTGCTGGACGACGCCAGTGACGCCGAGCAGGTGCGCACGCTGGTCCCGGAGCGGTCCGACAGCCTGGTCCTGGTCACCTTGCGCGCCCCGCTCGCGCTGCCGCCCGATCTGGCCGCATGGGTCCACCGGCTGGAGGTCGGCCCGCTGGACGAGCCGGGCGCCGAGGAGCTGCTGCGCGCCTCAGCCGAGGAGCCGACGGGGGCCGGCCCCTATGACGGGCAGTCCGTGGAGCGGATCGCCGAGCTGTGCGGCCGGCTGCCGCTGGCGCTGCGCATCGCCGGCTCCTCGCTCCCCGCCCGCACCCCCGGCCTGCTGGTCTCCGCCCTGGAGGCGTACGGCCCGGTGGGCCCCGTCGAGCGGGCGCTGTGGCTGCGCTACACCGACCAGACCGAGGGCGCCCGGCGGCTGCTGCGCCGTCTCGCACTGGCCGGGCGGGCCAGCCTGGGCGCAGCCGCGGCGGCGGCGCTGCTGGAGACGGACGACCAGGAGGCGGTCCGCCACCTGGACGCGCTGGCCCGCGCCGGGCTGCTCCAGCACGTCCGCGGCAGCCGCTACCGCCTGCACGACCTGGTGCGCGCCTTCGCCCACGGCCGGCTGATGGACGAGGAGGAGCCGGCCCGGCGCACCGCCGCCCAGGAGCGGCTGATCCGCAGCTATGCCGAGCTGGCGGACTCGGTGATCCGGATGGTCGACGGCAAGACCTCCACCCGCGCCGACATGTTCACCAGGGGCGCGGCGGGCGGCCATGGCTTCACCTCCCTGGACGCGGCGCTGCGCTGGCTGGACGACGAGTCGAGCTTCATCACGGCCGCCCTGCGCCACGCCGAGGGCGTGGACCAGTCCGCGGTGCTGCATCTGCTGGGCGCGCTGTGCGACTACTGCCTGCTGCGCGGCGATCTGTACCGGCTCGGCGAGATCAGCGAGCTGACCCAGGCCGTGGACCAGGGGCTGCTGATGCGCTCGGTGCAGTGGCGCACCGGCATCGCGGCCCGGCAGCTGGGCGAGCTCGACCAGGCCCGCACCACCCTGTCCTCGGTGGTCGACCTGTACTTCGAGGCGCAGCACGAGGCGGGCGCGGCCCGCGCGCTGTGCAGCCTGGGCATCACCCTGCACCACCAGGGCAATCTCACCGAGGCCGCGGCGAAGCTGACCGAGGCCATGGAGCTTCAGGCGGCCGATGAGCTGCGCGCGGACCGGGCGTGGACGATGCACGCGCTGGCCGCGGTGGAGCGCGACCGGGGCCGGCTCGGCAGGGCGCTGGAGCTGCTGGACGCGGCCCTGGAGCTGCACCGGGAGAGCGAGAGCGTGCACGGCCAGGCGTGGGCCCACTTCCAGCTCGGCCAGGCGTGTCTGCGCATGGGCGAGGTGCCGCGCGCGGAGCGGGAGCTGCACGAGGCGCTGGATGCCTACGGCCGCACCCACGACCAGCGCGGCGAGGCATGGGCGCTGACCCAGCTGGCCCGCGCCCGGCTGGTGGCCGGGGAGGCGTCGGCCGCGGTCGACCAGCTGCGCCAGGCCCTGTCCCGCCACCGGGAGAACGAGGACGCGCGCGGCGAGGCATGGACGCTCTACTACCTGGGCCAGGCGCTGGAGGAGCGCGGCGACCATGACTCGGCGGTGCGCGACCTGGAGCGGGCCCGCACGATGTTCAGCCGGATGCGGGATGTGTACGGGCTGGCGTGCGCCCGTCACCACTCCGCGCGGGTCACCCGGGATCTGCGGGCGGTGCAGACGGGCTCCCTGCGCAACAGCGGATTCCCGCGGCAGCTGCTGCAGGACGCGCGGCAGGACTTCCGCCGGGTGGGGGTGGCCCATGGCGAGGCGTGGTCCTGTGTGGAGCTCGCGGTGATCGACGCGGGAAACGGGCGGGCGGAGCAGGCGCTGGACCTGGTGGAGGAGGCGGCCCGGCTGTTCGCGGAGTACGGCGACCGGCGCGGCGAGAGCTGGGCCCGGTTCCTGCGCTGCACACTGCTGCCGTTCGCCTCGGCGGGCGGCTCGGTCGTGGGCACGGCAGTGGCCCAGGAGGAGCTGGCGGAACTGCTGGGCGAGCTGCGGTCGGCCGACTGGGCGGGGGACGCGCGGCTGGAGGGGTGCGCGGAGGCGTTCACGCTGGTGCTGGAGCGCGGCGTGGAGCCGGAGACGGGATGGCAGGCGTGGCAGCTCGGCATGGTGCCGAGCCGCCACTCCCGCGAGGTCATGGCGGTCCTGCCGACCGAGACGGGTGCGCGGCGCGGCGGGGGCGCCGCGGGGGGCGCCGACGCCGCCCAGGACGACCGGGGTGATCTATGACACGACTCGGCCCGACGGACCCCGGGTCCCGCCTCGGGCCACGGACCGCCGGGCAGCGGGCCGTCAGGACCGGGCCGCCGGACGGCCGGCATCGGCCCGCGGCCCGTCGGGGCGGCGAGACGGTCGGCCCGCGGGCCGTCAGGGCGGCGCCGCGGGCGGTCAGGCCGTGCGCTCGCCCTTGGCGCCCGGGGCGGCCTTCGAGGACGCGGTGGCCGGGGCGGTCTGCCCGGCCTCCGGCTCCTCCTCGAAGTCCACCTTCTTCATGTGCTTGTTCATGGACTTCATCAGCAGCCACACCGCCCCGCCGATCAACGCGAAGACGATGAAGCCGAGGACGCCCGGCGTCACCTTGTTCTCGTCGAGCTCCTTGGCGAGCGGCACGAGATGCGTCATGGCGAGGGTGCTGGTCGCGCTCATCATGAGCTCAATTGTTGCGGATGCCTGCGAAGAGGTCGTCCTCGGGGAGGGATGTGTCCACGAGCGACTTCGCGAGCTCGTATTCCTCGGTCGGCCAGATCTCCTTCTGGATGTCCATCGGCACCCGGAACCAGGCGCCGTCGGGATCGATCTGGGTGCGGTGCGCGATCAGCGCCTTGTCGCGGATCTCGAAGAAGTCCGCGCAGGGCACAAAGGTGGTCAGGGTGCGCTCGGCCCGCTCGAACTGCTTCCAGCGCTCCAGCCACTCCCCGTACGGCGACTCCATGCCGCGGGCGAGCAGCCCTTCGTGCAGCGCGACGGTGCGCGGCCGGTTGAAGCCCTGGTTGTAGTAGAGCTTGAGCGGCTGCCACGGCTCGCCCGCCTCGGGGTACTTCTCCGGGTCCCCCGCGGCGTCGAAGGCCACCATCGAGATCTTGTGGGTCATGATGTGGTCGGGGTGCGGATAACCGCCGTTCTCGTCATACGTGGTGATGACATGCGGCTTGAACTCGCGGATCAGCTTGACCAGCGTCCCCGCCGCCTCGTCCACATCCTGCAGCGCGAAACAGCCCTCGGGCAGCGGCGGCAGCGGGTCGCCCTCGGGCAGCCCGGAGTCCACATAGCCCAGCCACTCCTGCTTGACCCCGAGGATCTCGCGCGCCTCGTCCATCTCCTTGGCGCGTACCTCGTGGATGTGCTCCTCGATATAGGGGTCCCCCTGGAGCTTGGGGTTGAGGATGGACCCGCGCTCACCGCCTGTGCAGGTCGCGACCAGCACGTCCACCCCCTCGGACACGTACTTGGCCATGGTGGCCGCGCCCTTGCTCGACTCGTCGTCGGGGTGGGCATGGACGGCCATCAAACGCAGCTGATCAGTCAAGTCTCGATCCTCGGTGATTCGTCGTGGAAGACGGCTTCTATAGTGACCCAAACCGGGGGCGAATAATTCCGGGTCCGCCAACCAGGAGGAACGATCATGGCCACGGTCCACGAGGGGCTGCATGACGGGCGTTACGGCCGGTCGGCGGACCAGCGTGCCGACCGCAAGCTGAAGATCCTGGGTGCCGTGCTCGGCACCGGGTTCCTTGCCATGATCGCCTGGTTTGGTTATTCGTACATCACCGGCCAGCAGGAGATCAGCGGCCAGGTGACCGGTTTCAAGGTGGTCTCCGACAGCGCCGTCGAGGTGCGTCTGGAGATCACCAAGGACACCGCCACCACCGGGGTGTGCACCGTGCGTACCCTCGACAAGGAGCACGGCGAGGTGGGGCGCAAGGACTTCACCTTCAGCAAGGGCCAGGGCGATGCGGTCAAGATCGTGACGGTGCGCACCACGGGTCGGGCGACCAGCGCCGAGCTGGTCGGCTGCGATCCGGTGTCGGGCCACTGAGCCCCGTCTGACCTGCACTGACGCGTTTCATCCACATTGCGCCCACATTCCTCCTCCCCGTTTCGAGCCGGAATTGTTAGGCTCGTGGTTTCGCCCGGCTTTGAAGGCGCACCCTTCTGAGTAGGGCGTTCATTTGTATTCCCAGCACCGACGAGGAGCACCTGTGACCCAGACCAGCGAGAACGTCACCTGGCTGACCCAGGAGGCGTACGACCAGCTCAAGGCCGAGCTGGAGTACCTGTCGGGTCCCGCACGTGTCGAGATCGCGAAGAAGATCGAGGCTGCCCGCGAGGAAGGTGACCTGCGGGAGAACGGCGGGTACCACGCCGCCAAGGAGGAGCAGGGCAAGCAGGAGCTCCGCGTGCGCCAGCTGACGCAGCTGCTGCAGCACGCGAAGGTCGGCGAGGCCCCCGCGGACACCGGCGTGGTCGCTCCGGGCATGGTCGTCACCATCGCCTTCGACGGCGACCCGAACGACAGCCTGACGTTCCTGCTGGCCTCCCGCGAGTACGCGAGCTCGGACATCGAGACCTACTCGCCGCAGTCCCCGCTGGGCTCGGGTGTGAACGGCAAGAAGGTCGGCGAGGACGCCTCGTACGAGCTGCCGAACGGCCGCACCGCGTCGGTGAAGATCCTCGAGGCCAAGCCCTACCAGAGCTGACGCCGCGCCCCGCCAGGGCCGATGATCGCCCGATCTCGGCCCGGCGCCCGATCTCGGCCCGATCTCGGCGACCGCCTCGCTCAGGCGGTCGCCGAGCGGTACTTACGGACCGCCAGCGTCCGGAAGGCCAGGATGATCAGGGTCGACCAGAGGACCGAGGCGAGCACCGGGTGCTGCATCGGCCAGGCGTCGGAGACCAGCCCCTCGGGGTTACCGAACAGCTGGCGGCTCGCCTGCACCGTGGCGCTGAACGGATTCCAGTCGGCGATATGCCCCAGGAACGCGGGCATCTTGCTGGAGGGCACAAACGCGTTCGAGATGAACGTCAGCGGGAACAGCCAGATCAGCCCGCCGGAGGTGGCCGCCTCCGGGGTCCGCACGGACAGCCCGATCAGCGCGCCGATCCATGAGAAGGCATACCCCAGCAGAAGCAGCAGCCCGAAGGCCGCGAGCGCCTTCAGCACCCCGTCGTGGATCCGCCATCCCACGATGACCGCGACGATCGCCAGCACCACCAGCGTCAGCGCCGTCTGCACCAGATCCGCCAGCGTACGGCCGGTGAGCACCGCGCCGCGCGCCATCGGCAGCGAGCGGAAACGGTCGATCAGCCCCTTGTGCATATCGTCGGCGATCCCGGCGCCCGCGCCCGCCGTCGCGAAGGTCACGGTCTGCGCGAAGATCCCCGCCATCAGGAACTCCCGATACACATTCGCGTCGGCGCTGCTCTGCCCCGGGACCATGATCGCGCCACCGAAGACATAGCTGAACAGCACCACGAACATGATGGGCTGGACCAGGCCGAACACCACCACCTCGGGAATCCGCATCATGCGGATCAGATTCCGACGGGCCACGACGAGCGAGTCGCGGACCGACTGGACGGGCCCGCCCCACACCCGCGGGGTTACGGCGACGCGGCCCCCACGCGCCGCAGCCGCCCCGGAAACCGCCCCGGGGGCCGTGTCGGCAGCCGTCCCAGAGGCCGTATCGGTCGCCCCGGGAGTGGACTCGGGCGTTGTCTCCTCCACTCTGGCCATCACCTGACCTCCTCCTCGGCACCGTCGCCGCCCTCGGCACCGTGGCCGGTGAGCGAGATGAACACATCGTCGAGAGTCGGGCGGCGCAGCCCGATGTCGTCGATCTCCACCCCGCGCGCATCCAGCTCCCGGATCACCTCGGCGAGCAGCTTGGCCCCGCCGACGACCGGGACGGTGACCTTACGGGTGTGCCGCTGCACGGCGATCTCGCCCTTGCCGAAGCCCCGCAGCACCTCCTCCGCGACCTCGATATGGGCGGGCTCATGGACCACCACCTCCACCCGCTCCCCGCCCGTATGGGCCTTGAGCTGGTCGGAGGTGCCGCGCGCGATGACCCGGCCGCGGTCGATCACACAGATGTCATGCGCCAGATGATCGGCCTCTTCCAGATACTGGGTCGTCAGCAGCAGCGTCGTGCCGCCCGCCACCAGCTCCTGGATGACCTCCCACAGCGCCTGCCGGTTTCGCGGGTCGAGGCCGGTGGTCGGCTCGTCCATGAACATCACCGGCGGGCTGACGACCAGGGCGGCCGCCAGGTCCAGCCGGCGGCGCATCCCGCCGGAGTACGTCTTGGCGACGCGGTCGGCCGCGTCCGCCAGATGGAACCGCTCCAGCAGCTCGCTCGCGCGCGCCTTCGCCTCCCGCGCGCCCATCTGGTACAGCTGGCCCACCATGCGCAGGTTCTCACGGCCGGTCAGATACTCGTCCACGGCGGCGAACTGCCCGGACAGCCCGATCGAACGGCGCACCTGATCGGGGTGGCGCAGCACGTCCACACCCGCCACCCTCGCCTTACCGCTGTCCGGCTCCAGCAGCGTGGTCAGCACCCGCACCGCGGTGGTCTTCCCGGCCCCGTTGGGCCCGAGCAGCCCGAGCACGGTCCCTTCCGGTACGTCGAGATCGACCCCGTCCAAGGCTCTGACATCGCCGAAGGTCTTCACCAGACCTTCGGCATAGATGGCACCTGGCATATGCGTCCCCCATCGGGCGTGCTCGCAGAAGGATTTAACTTTCGCCCGAATTACCCAGCCTGTCCATGCCTGTGGAAAACCGCCTGTGGAAAACCACGGGGCAAGGGACACGAGGCAAGGGACGCGGGGGAAGGGAGCCTGGGACTCAGGGGAAGGCAGCCGGGAACTCAGGCGCGGGGAGCCCTACGGCAACACCCGGTAGCCCGCCTCGCGCAGCGCCTCCCGCACCTCATCGCAGTGCTCGGGCCCCTTCGTCTCCAGGTGCAGCTCCACCTCGGCCTCGGTGAGCCCGAGCCGCGGATCGGTTCGTACATGGCCCACGTCCAGCACATTCGCATCGACCGTCGTCAGTGCCGCCAACAGGGTGGCGAGCGCCCCCGGCCGGTCCGTGAGCCGCAGCCGCAGCGAGAGATAGCGCCCCGCCGCGGCCATGCCGTGCCGCAGGATGCGCTGCATCAGCAGCGGATCCACATTGCCGCCCGAGAGCACCGCCACCACCGGCCCCTCGAAGGACTCCGGCTCCGCGAGCAGCGCGGCCACCGAGCAGGCCCCGGCCGGCTCGACCACCAGCTTCGCCCGCTCCAGACACAGCAGCAGCGCCGCGGCCAGCGCGTCCTCGGACACCGTACGGACCTCGTCCACGAGCTCGTCGATGATCCGGAACGGCACATCGCCGGGGCGCCCCACCTTGATCCCGTCGGCCATCGTCGTGGGCGCCTCGATCGACACCGGATGCCCGGCGGCCAGCGAGGGCGGATACGCCGCGGCGCCCGCCGCCTGCACCCCCACCACCCGTACGTCCGGCCGCAGCGCCTTCACCGCCACCGCCACCCCGGCCGCGAGCCCGCCGCCGCCGACGCCGACCACGACCGTGCGTACTTCCGGGCACTGTTCCAGGACCTCCAGGCCCAGCGTGCCCTGCCCGGCGATGATGTCCGGGTGGTCGAAGGGGTGGATGAAGACCGCGCCCGTGCGCCGGGCGTACTCCTGCGCGGCGCGCATCGTCTCGTCCACGATCTGGCCGTGCAGCCGCACATCGGCGCCGTAGTCCCTGGTGGCCGCGATCTTCGGCAGCGGCGCGCCCTGCGGCATGAAGACGGTCGAACGCACACCCAGCAGCGAGGCGGCGAGCGCGACGCCCTGCGCGTGGTTCCCGGCGCTGGCCGCCACCACGCCCGCGGCCCGCTCCTCGGCGCTGAGCCCGGCGATCCGTACATACGCCCCGCGCAGCTTGAAAGAGCCCGTACGCTGCAGGTTCTCGCACTTCAGATGCACCGGCGAACCCACCAGGCCGGACAGATAGCGGCTGCCTTCGAGCGCGGTGACCCGGGAGACCCCCGAGAGCATTTTCTGCGCCGCACGCACCTCGTCGAGCGTGATCACGGACGTCGGAACACCGGAAGACGAGGTACCGGAAGTGCGGGTAGTGCGTGGGGCCATGGTCCCAAGTCTCGCAGCTCGCCCCACGCGCACCAGCGGCGGCCGGATCCGGACGGCAGGTTTCTGCAGCCCCCGTACGGGCGGGCCCCCAGCCGCGTACTCTGTGCCCCATCCCACAGACCACCGCATGAAGTGAGCCTTAGTCCATGCCCACCCAATCGGACATGACGACCCACCTCGACACCGGCGTACTCGACCTCCTGCAGCACCAGGTCGCGGTCTTCGCCCGGCGCGCCGAACAGACCCGCCTCGGCGGCGTCGGTCAGGCCCGCAACTCCATGGACCGCGCGGCATATCTGCTGCTCAACCGGCTCGACAAGGAAGGACCGATGGGAGTCAAGGCGCTCGCCGCGGGCATGGGCATCGACTCGTCCACGGTCACCCGCCAGGTCGCCCCGCTCGTCGACTCCGGCATGGTCAAGCGCACCTCCCACCCCGAGGACGGCCGCGCGGTCGTCCTCCAGCTCTCCCCGCGCGGCAAGGCCCGTCTGGAGGAGGTGCGGTCCTCACGGCGCGCCCTGATGGCGCAGGTGACCGACGGCTGGACCGTGGAGGAGCGGGACATCTTCTGCGATCTGCTCACCCGTTTCAACGTCGCGCTGGCCGCCGCGCACGCCACCGTGCCCCAGGCGGCGTCCGCATCCTGAGCCACCCCGCGGCACCTGCGGGGGCACGCCTCTTGACCAAGTGGCCGTGCCTGCCGTGTCCTGAAGGGGGACCCGTGTCCTGAAAGGGACGGGAGGCGGAGGACGGGTGCGCGAGAGGCGGGCAGCACGGGAAAGCCGCCGCGCCCGGGAGTTCGCGGCGTTCGCCGCGGGGGCGGGCGGTCGGCTGCTGCATGCGGCCACACTGCTCACAGGGGAAGCACCGGGGGACATTCCAGGGGGACCACTGGGGGAGAACAGCGCCGCCGAGCGCCTGCTGACCGCCGCGCTCGCCCGCACCTACGCCCGCTGGGACCGGCTGCGCGGAGAAGATCCGTACGACCACACCCGCCGGGAACTGGCCACCCTCTTCGCCAACCGCGCCTGGCGCTACCGCCGGCCGCGCGACGGCCTCCTGGGACGGCTCACCCCGCAGGAACGCCTGGTGCTGGTGTTGCGGCTGCATGAGGGCGTGGCGGAGGAGCAGGCCGCGGCCGCTCTCGGGCTGCCGGTCGAGCGGGTGCGCGCCATCTGTACGCGCTCGGTGGCGCTGATGCGCAGCCACGCGCCGGAGACGCGACGCGAACGCCCGGAGCCCCGCCGGGCGGCGGGGGCGGCGTCATGAGCTTCCCGGACCGCAAGGCGGACTCATGAGCTTCCCCGACCGCAAGGAGGACGAGGTCCGCCGCATGCTGAACGGCCCGTACCCGGCCGTGCCGCCGGACCTGGCCGACCGAGCGGCCGGGCGGGGGCGGCGGATGCTGCGCCGCCACCGCGCCGTACGGGCCGTCGGCTGGGTCCTGCTGATCGCCGCGATCATCGCCTTCACGGTCTGGGCGGTGATCGTCCAGCCGTGGACGACGCCGCCGACCGACACCACGCCTCCCCTGGAGGGGTGGTGAGGGCGGTAGACGGACGGGGTTACCCGAGAACCAGGAACCGGATTACGCGATGGCCTGGCTGAGATCCGCGAGCAGATCGTCGACCGCCTCGATGCCCACCGAGAGCCGGACCAGATCGGCGGGCACCTCCAGGGCCGACCCCGCCACCGAGGCGTGCGTCATCCGGCCCGGGTGCTCGATCAGCGACTCGACGCCGCCCAGCGACTCGCCGAGCGTGAACAGCCGCGCCCGGTCGCAGACGTCGACCGCCGCCTGCTCGCCGCCCGCGACGCGGAAGGAGACCATGCCGCCGAAGGCCCGCATCTGCTTGGCCGCGACCTCGTGCCCCGCGTGCCCGGGCAGCCCCGGGTAGAAGACCTCGGTCACCTTGGGGTGCGCGACCAGCAGCTCCGCGACGCGCGTGGCGTTCGCGCTGTGCCGGTCCATCCGTACGGCGAGGGTCTTGATGCCGCGCAGCACCAGCCAGGAGTCGAACGGCCCGGCGACCGCGCCCATTGCGTTCTGGTGGAAGGCCAGTTCGTCGCCGAGGGCGGGGTCGGAGACCACGAGCGCGCCGCCGACGACGTCCGAGTGGCCGCCCATGTACTTGGTCGTCGAGTGCACGACGACATCGGCGCCCAGCGCGAGCGGCTGCTGCAGATAGGGGCTGGCGAAGGTGTTGTCGACGACGAGGCGGGCCCCGGCGGTACGCGCGATGTCCGCGAGGGCGGCGATGTCGGTGATGCCGAGCAGCGGATTGCTCGGCGTCTCGACCCAGATCACCTTCGTACGGGGCCGCAGCTCGGCCCGCACCGCGGCGGGGTCGGAGGTGTCGGCGACCGACCACTCCACGCCCCACCGCTCGGCGACCTTGGAGAAGAGGCGGAACGTGCCGCCGTACGCGTCGTTCGGGATGACGACGTGGTCACCGGGCACCAGCAGCGTGCGCAGCAGGCAGTCCTCGGCGGCGAGCCCGGACGCGAAGGCGAGGCCGCGGCGCCCGCCCTCCAGCGCCGCCAGGTTCTCCTCGAGGGCGGTGCGGGTGGGGTTGGCGGAGCGGCTGTACTCGTATCCGCCGCGGAGCCCGCCCACCCCGTCCTGCTTATAGGTGGAGACCTGATAGATCGGAGGGACGACGGCGCCCGTGAGCGGGTCCGCCTCCTGCCCCGCGTGGATGGCGAGGGTTTCGAAGCTCTGCGCGCTGCGCCCCGCACCGTCGTGCGGGTCGGGCTGCTGGGTGTGCTGCTCGGTCATGGGGCCGAGGGTAATGCCCACCGCGGTACTAGCGGGTTCAACGACCGGGCGGGCACATAGGCTGGAGCACACACGTTCTCACTACGGGTACCGGGCACAGCAGGGGCAGCAGGGGACACACATGGAGTATCTGATCTTCCTCATCGCCATCGTCATGATCGGCGGTGTCCTCATCGTGCCCGCCGTGCGCCGGATGCGCGGCGGCAGCGAGGCCAACCGCGGCGCGGTGCTCGCCACGGACCCGGGGGCGTACGGCTTCGTACCGCGCGACCAGCTGGACGTACGGCTGCCCGGCCCGGACCGCGAGCTGATCGAGGCCCTGGAGGAGGTCCAGCGCACCCAGGACTGGCAGCCCGCCGCCCGCCTGCTGGCCCTCACCGACGCGAGCTCCGAGCTGCGCTGGCAGCGGGTGCAGACCCTGGCGGGCGCGGCGGCGTTCGAGCTGGCCCAGGCACCGGGTCAGGGCGGTATGTGGCTGCGCACCTGGCGGGTCGCGGCGCCCGAGGACCCGGGCGCGGCCGCCGTGCACGCGGAGTTCCTGGTCCGCCAGGCGCTGCGCGACCCGTCGTCCGACGACTTCCGGATGATCCTGGAAGAGGCCCGTACGGTCTGCGCCGATGCGGCGCGGCTGGCGCCGGACGACCCCGTGCCGTACATCATCGAGCTCGGCATCGCCCGCGGCCTCGTATACCGGCAGGCCGACTTCGAAGAGCTCTGGTCCAAGGTCACCGAGCGCGCCCCGCACCACATGGGCGCCCACCTCGCCGCGCTCCACTACTGGTGCGAGAAGTGGCACGGCTCGCAGGACCTCGCCGACGCCTTCAGCCACGCCGCCGCCGGCTCCGCCCCGGCCAAGAGCCTGCTGCCCGCCCTCCCCCTCTTCGCGGTCTTCGAGCACCTCCCGGAGGCCAACCTGGTGCGCACCCTGTACCAGAGCGCGGTCGTCACCCGCGCCATCGAAGGCGCCCTCTTCGCGGTCCGCGAAGCCCCGGCCGACCACCCGGTCCAGCCCCACGTCCGCCATCTGCTGGTCTGGTTCCTGGTGCGCGCCGAGCGCTACGCGGAGGCGATGGAGCAGCTCCGCCACGTGGACGGACACGTGGGCGCGATCCCGTGGTCGTACGGCACGGACCCGGCGGCGGAGTACACCGTCTACCGGGCGCTGGCCGTGGCGGGCTGGGAGGGCCGGGGCGGCACGCCGGCGACGCTGCCGCGCTGAGCCGCTGCCGCGCTGAGGGGGGCGTGGGGCGTCGTGGTCAGCCCTCCGTGCGGGCGGGCAGCCGCCATCCCGGGCGCGGGAAGTGGCAGGTGTAGCCGTCCGGGTAGCGCTGAAGGTAGTCCTGGTGCTCGGGCTCGGCCTCCCAGAAGGGGCCGACCGGCTCCACCTCGGTGACGACCTTGCCCGGCCACAGTCCGGAGGCATCCACATCCGCGATCGTGTCCTCGGCGATCCGCTTCTGCTCGTCGTCCACGTAGTAGATCGCCGAGCGGTAGCTGAGGCCGATGTCGTTGCCCTGGCGGTTCTTGGTGCTCGGGTCGTGGATCTGGAAGAAGAACTCCAGGATCGCGCGGAAGTCGGTCTTCGCGGGGTCGAAAAGGATCTCGATGGCCTCCGCGTGCGTGCCGTGGTTACGGTACGTCGCGTTCGGCACGTCACCCCCGGTGTATCCGACCCGGGTCGCCGTCACACCCGGAAGGCGGCGGATCAGCTCCTCCATCCCCCAGAAGCATCCGCCCGCCAGCACGGCCCTCAGCGTCTGCGCAGCCATTACGGCCCTCCAATATCTGTCAGCTCGGTCGCTCGGACTACTCGGCTCGCACACCACCGGAATCCCACGGACGCTCTCGTCAACGCATGAGGGCTGCAACCGATTCCGTGCCCGGCCAGACCGGCCGGCCGCTGCCCGCCACACGCGCGTCACGCAGGTACACCCGGGCTACGCCAGCACCGCGTACGTTTCGGCGACCGTGTGTGCAGTTGCCAGAGGCGGTCGGCGACGGTGTCCGGCTCGTGTTTCAACCCTGCGCCCACGGCGCCGACGACCACCAGGCGGCGTGCCGGAGCCGGACGCCGACACCTCGGCGCACCTGCTCGCGCTCGCCGCCCCGGATCTCGTACGGCCTATGGCTGAGGCGCGCTTACACGTGTGGCCGACAGGTGCGGCTGTGGCTGCGCGACGGGAACCCGGCCGCTGACGCCTGGTACGCCGTACCGGAGAACGCCGGGGCAATGATCTTCGCGGAGGACGGTATCTGTCGCTCCTGGAGATCTACTAAGCGTCGAGCGAGTCGATCCCCTCGGAGTTGGTGAGCCGATCGCGCGTTGTGGTTCGGCGGGCGCGGTGGTTGGCGACGTTGACGCGGTTGCCGCACAGACCGGGCATGCAGTAGCGGCGGCTGCCGGGCCGGGTGGTGTCGATGAACGCTCCCCGGCAGGTGGGTGCGGTGCACGGGCGGAATCGCTGTTCGCCGAGGGTGTGTACGACGCCGAGGATGCCGATGCCGCAGATCAGTGACAGGGCGTCGGCGACGGTTACTCCGTCACGGAGTGGGACGGCCCAGCGTGTGCGGCTCCCGTGTGCGGGGTCAGGAATCAGGGTGGCGCCCTGGGCGGGCGAGGTGAGCGTGGTGGCGCCGGCGATGAGGTGGTCGCGGTCGGGGTGGTCGATCAGGTCGCGCACGGTCTTCCGGAGGGCGTGGACCGCATGGAGGTCGGCGGTGCTTGCGCGGCGGGCCAGTGCGGAAAGCGCGCCGGGCACCTCGTCGTTTGCGGACAGGTCTCCGAGTTGGTCGGTGAACTCGACGAGGGCGGCCAGGTCGGGCAGATGATCGTCGCCGCGCCAGACCTCGGCGGTGGTGTTGACCAGGTCGGTCGCGACCCCCGCCGCCCAGGCGTAATCGTCCAACGTGACTTGCATCTTCGGCGAACCTCTCGCTACGTTCGGCTAACAGCCACTTTAGCCCTTACATAGCTTCGTCCGGGAGAGCCCGCTCATGTCAGTGCTGGAGATCGATGCCGTCGTGTTCGACGTGCTCGGCACGCTCGTCGACGAACCCGCCGGACTCCGCGCCGGCATTCGTGAACTCGACCCGTCTCTCGAAGATCCCAGGGCCGAGCAGCTGTTGTCGCTGTGGCAGCAGCACATCGACCGCGAGCAGCGTCGCGTCCTCGACGGCGGCCGCCCCTACCTCACCAGCGACGCCCTCGACCGGGAAGCCGCCAGGCTCGTCGCCGAGGCCGCCGGAGTCGGCGACCCGGACGCCGTAGCGGCGCTGGCGCTGTCGGCTCGTCGGCTCCCGCCGTGGCCCGACACCGTGGCAGGGCTCGCCCGACTCGCCGAACGGTTCCCGCTGATCGGGCTCTCCAACGCGAGCCGTACGGCGCTGCTGGGGCTCAACGCCCACGCCGGGCTGCGCTGGCACCAGGCCCTGTCCGCCGAGGACGCCCGGACCTACAAGCCGGACCCGGCGGTCTACCAGTTGGCCGTCACCGTCTCCGGACGGCCGCCGGAGCGGCTGCTGATGGTCGCCGCCCACGCCTGGGACCTGCGCGGAGCGCAGCGCCTCGGCCTGCGCACCGCCTACGTCGCCCGCCCTGTCGGCGACCCGCCCGCTTCCTCGGACCGGTTCGACCTGTACGCCGACGACCTGACCGATCTGGCCGACCAACTCGGCGAGATCTGAAAGCCGGACGAGGAGGTCAGCGGTTGTCGCCGCGTTCGCCGTCGGCGGTCCTGGAGAAGCCGTCGTGCCAGGCGGCCTTCGCTCCGGAGTCGCCGATCCGGTACACGTCCACGACGGCGCCCGCGGCCACCCCGACGGAGAGCACCACTGCCACGACACGGACAATCAGCGCGGACCGGGGCGTGGCTGCCCGGGTCCGCTCCCCGGGGGCCGCCTCCGCCGACGTCGACCTGCGGGTCGTCCACCAGACCGCCGTCGCCAGCACGAACAGGCCCGCGGCCCAGGGAAGCAACCCGTCGCCGAGTTCGGCGTGCCTGCGCACCAGGGCGTTGCTGTCGACGTGCTCCTCCAGCCACTCGCCGGCCTGCGTGGCCACGGGCACGCTCGCCAGCGTCACAAGGGCCAGCAGGGGGAGCACAACTCCCATCCGCCGGGCCGCACTCGGCCATATCGCGCCAGCCAGCACCGCCAGGGCGGTCAAAGGAACGAGCACGACGACGAAGTGCACGACCAGGACGTGTACGGGCAGACCGTTGATCACGGTGAGGCTCATCAGGTGTTTCCTCCAGAGGTGACCATGACAGGGCGGCGCGCGCACGTGCGCCCCGCGTGCCGGCCTTGAGGCGCGCCAGACTCTCACAGGAACTTCTGAGCTTCCTCTGAACCCGCCGTCTCCCGGCCCGCGCCGGACCAGGAGACGCCGCCTGGTCCGGGGGAGGCAGACGGCACCGTAAAAGCGCTGGCCGTACGTTCCCCGGGGTTCCTAACCTTCCGGCGTGAGCACGGACATCTACGGCTGCATCGAGACCCGCCATCCATGTGCCGATCACGACTGGTACGACGACGCGCCGTGGCTGTACGCCATGGACCTGTCCCCGCTGTACTCCGGGAACGACTACACGGCCTTCGGATGCCTCTTCGGTGTCCGGAACTACGCCGGCTGGGAACCGGTGGCCGCCGGTCGCGGGCTGCCGGGGGATGTCTCAGCCCAGGTCCGCGGCGACTATGAGCGATGGGCTCCTCTCGACACGCTCCACGGTGCCACCTGGGTCGCGTGGCAGGAGCTGGAGGCCATCGACATGAGCGCCGTTCCCCGAGGATCCCGCGGGCTCCTACGAGTCCAGGAGCCCGAGACGTCGGCAGCGGTCTGGGAGTACTGGGTGACGGACACCTGGCCGATCGAGATCATCAACCGCTTCGGGGAACCCCCGGTCGGCAGTTCCCCTGCGACGGCTCGCCACGGAACCTGGACATCGGGATCAGCGACGCTGGGCTTCCACCGTGTCACGCGCGGGCAGGCCATCGGGCCCGGCAGCGGCTGGGAGCACGTCTTCGCCGTGATGGAGGCTCTGGCGGGACGCTTCGGCCCACGAGGGGTTCGGCTGGTCGCCTATTTCGACTGATCTCCGCTGCGCTACAGGGCACTCGGCACACCACGCAGGCCCGACACGCCGCGGCCGCGAAGGCCCGCAGCATTTGAACGTTCTGTTTACAACGATCAGTTGACATCAGATCGTGCACCGCCCATCCTGATCTCATGTCGTCAACTCCCGATCAGCACCCCGATCCCTTCACACCCCCGTCGCCCGACCAGGCGCGAGCCCACCGCGTCTACGCGTCCTTGATGCGCATCGCCGAGCGGCACGCAGCCACCGACGAGCAGCGTCGGCGGCAGGCGCATGCTTCGCTCATCGGTCCGCACGAGGCCGTCAGGCTGGTGTCGTTCCTGCTCAGTGGGGCCGCGCAGCCGGTTGAGGGGGAGGCGGAGGTGGATCAGGCCGATATCACCGCCGCGTTGAGCCTCGTACCGCTGGTGCGCGGGGAGATGGACGAGCTGGAGGTCGGGCTGCTCCAGATGGCGCGGGGGCGCGGAATGACGTGGCAGGAGGTGGCCTTCGGGCTCGGGCTCGGGACTCCGCAGGCCGCTCGGCAGCGTTACGAGCGGCTGGCCAGTCGTGCCGCGGCCGACACGGACACGGGCGCGGACGTTCGGCAGGGTTAGGGCCGGGCCGCCACCAGGAGGTCTACCACGTACGTCTCCTCCACCATCCCCTCCGGGAAGATCGCGCCCAGGCGGCCGCGCTCCTCGGTGAGGAAGGCACGGGCGCCGGCCTCGCCCAGGACGAGGAACGCCGAGTGGCTGCCGATGTTCGCCAGATGGGTGTCCAGAGGGACGGCGCGGCTCCAGCGCAGCTTGCGGCGTGTGACGCTCAGCCCCGCCAGGCCCGCGAGTTGGATGGCGCGTTCGTCGTCGGGGCGTTCCTTGGAGGGGGACTTCACCCCGCAGTGGTGGGCGACGCGCTCGTCCTGCGCGGCGATCCACGGCACATCGAGGGCGCTGGTGTTCCACCAGAGCGCGAGCGCGCCGCCCGGGCGCAGGACGCGCAGTGCCTCGGGGACGGAGCGGGTGGTGTCGGTCCAGTGCCAGGACTGGGCGTACGTGATGAGGTCGTGGGACGCGTCGGCGAGGGGCAGGGCGTTGCCGTCGCCGCGGACGATCGGCGCGCCGGGCAGCGTACGGCGGAACTCGGCCGTCATACCGTCGCCGGGCTCTACGGCGAGCACATCGGCGCCGCGTTCGCGCAGCAGGACCGTGGCGATTCCGGTGCCCGCGCCGACGTCGGCGACGCGGGCACCGGCGAGGGGACGGTCCATGAGCTCATCGATGGTGTCCAGCAGGGCGGGCGGGTAGGAGGGGCGGTTCGCGGCGTACTGGGCGGCGGCCGCGTTGAACGAATGGGCGCGCGAGGTGGTGGTCATCCCGCCATCCTCCTCCCCCGCTCCTCCACTCCTCGCTCAGCCTCAGCTCACGGCCGCGCTCTCCGCTCGGGCCAGGGCGACATCGAGCACGACCAGCAGCGCGTCCCGGACCGAGCCCGTCTCCCGGGCGTCGAAGACGATCACCGGTACGTGCTCGGAGACGTCCAGCGCCCACCGCACCTCGTCGAGGTCGTGCGCGACCTCCCCGTCGAAGGCGTTGACGGCGACGGCGAAGGGGATGTCCTTGTGCTCGAAGTAGTCCACCGCCGCGTAGCAGTCGTCCAGGCGGCGGGTGTCCACGATCACCAGACCGCCGAGGGCGCCCTCGACCAGGTCGTCCCACATGAAACCGAAGCGGTCCTGACCCGGCGTGCCGAACAGGTAGAGCTTCAGTGTCGGGGAGATGGTGATGCAGCCGAAGTCCATGGCGACCGTGGTGGTGGTCTTGCCGGGCGTGTGCGTGAGATCGTCCACGCCCGCCGCGACCTCCGTGATCGCGGCCTCCGTGGTCAGCGGTCGGATCTCGGAGATCGCGCCCACGGCCGTGGTCTTGCCGACCCCGAAGCCACCGGCGATGACCATCTTGACCGGCAACGGTGGCTGTTCAGCTGCTGTCGCGGAGTGTGCCCCGTGAGTCGGGGACGGCACGGAGACCATCGATAACCCTTCGCAGTACGGAGATGTCGTGGGTCGTCCCGGCGTCTGGCACATGGACCGCCAGATGCCCGGCGGTGCACAGGTCCTCGGCCAGTACCCGGACCACGTTGAGGTGCAGTCGCAGCCGGGCGGCCAGTTCCGCCACCGACTGCGGGCGTCGACAGGCGGCGACGAGGTCGTGCTGTTCGAAGGCCAGCGACCCCAGGGCGGAGATCCCGGTCGAGGTCGCCACGATCTGGGACTCGACCGGGAGCGACGGCCCGGCGCCGCCACCCGACACCCGGCCGGCGGTCAGCAGGAACGGCCGGATCGCGGAGGCGCGGCCGACCGGCTCCGGCGGCTCCCAGGCACTGCCCGCTGACTCGAGCGCCTCGCGTGCCTCGTGCGCCCCGTGCGGTACTGGTTCACCGGCGGCCATCACGTTCCCCTTCTGAATGCCTGTGCCCTCTGCCCCCCATGTGGTTGGTGGGACGGGTCAGCCGGCCGGGGTGGAGCCGGCGCTCTTCTTCAGCTCCAGCACCAGCTGGGGAGTGAGCGCGGCTCCGGCCCGGTTGGCGAACAGGGCCATCTCATAGGCGATATTGCCCAGCTTGGCCTCCTTCGAGGCCACTACGCCCAGAACGGCCCCGCTGCCGATGGCCGACACCAGCACATGGCCGCCCTCCAAGTCGATGATGACCTTGTTGAGGCCGCCGAGGCCGTAGTTGCCGGAGGCGCCCGCGGCGAGGCTCGTGATGCCGGACACGATCGCGGCAAGCCGCTCCGAGTCGGCCTGCTCGCGCAGTTGGGAGACGGCGATCAGCAGTCCGTCGGAGGACACCGCGATGGCGTCCACCACTCCGGCGGTCTCGCTTGCGAACCGGTCCAGCAGCCAGGTGAAGTCGGCCGCGGCGGCGCGCAGATCGGTGGGTTCCGCCCGCTCCTCGGAACTGCCGTTATCTGTCGGCGTTGTCACTGCCCGACTCCTTCCTGGGTCTCTGATCGTGGGACGGTGCTGGTTCCGTGGGGGTCGCGGCGCTGTCCTGGTGGGCCCTGCGTACGGCGGCCTCGAACTCGTCGAGTTCGCTGCGGACCGCCTCGGCGTCGACGGGCCCGCGCACGGCCGGGATGCCCCGGTCGGCGGGCGCCGTGGTCGTGGCGAGGGTCGCTCCCCGTACCCGCTTGCGCAGCGGGCGGGAGGACGGTGAGTCGATGGTGGATGTCCCGGTGGCCGGTGCGCCGGCCGCCGGCCCGTCCGTCCCCTTGCGCTTCGGGACGCGCCGGGGCAGCCCGCCCGGCTGCGCCGGTGCGGTGGTGGGGGTCCGTACGGGCAGCGGCGTGGGCGCGGCGGAATCCCGCTCGGGCTGCGTCAGGGGGTCCGGCCTCGCCGGGAGTTCCCATACGGTCCCGCCCTTGGCCGCGTCCGCCGCCGTAGCCGCATCCGTCGCCGTACCCGCGTCCGTCGCCGGCGCCAGGTCCAGCGGGCTCACGGTCAGCATCAGCGCGGCCGGGATCCAGACGGAGCCGGTGACCCCGCCCCCGGGCGTACGGCTCAGGGAGACCCGGATGCCCCAGCGCCGGGCGAGGCTGCCGACCACGAAGAGGCCGAGCACCTTGCTCGGTACGAGGTCCAGCCGCTCGCGGCGGACGAGTCGGGCGTTCTCCTCGTCGAGGCGTTCCGCGCTCATCCCCAGGCCGTGGTCGATGACCTCGATCAGCGCCCCGCCGTCCGAGCTGACGTCGCTGCCGGGCCGGACGACCACCTCGACGGGGGTGTGGGAGGGCGAGAAGGAGACCGCGTTCTCCAGCAGCTCGGCGAGCATCAGCGTCAGGTCGGCGATGATGTCGGGCGCGACGGTGATCTCCGTCTCGGACCGCAGGGCCACCCGCTGGAACCCCTCGATCCGGCCGAGGCCCGCCCGGATGACGTTGGCCAGGGTGATCGGCCGGGCCTCCACGTCCGTCTCCCGGATGCCGGCGAGCAGCATCAGGCTGTCGGCGTTGCGCTGGAGGCGTACGGCGATGTGGTCGATGCGGTAGAGCCGTTCCAGGATCTCGGGGTCGGTCTCCTCGCGTTCGACGGCGTCGATCAGCATGAGCTGGCGGGAGGTCAGGTTGGAGACGCGCCGCCCGACGTTGCCGAACATCTCGGCGACGTTCTGGCGGCTGAGCACCTGCCGCTCCAGCAGCGCCGCGGCGGTGATCTGCACCTGGTTGAAGGCCTCGGCCAGGTCGCCGATCTCGTCGCGGACCGGGACCGGGATCGGCTGCGGGGTCAGCGGGGTGCGCTCCGCCGAGTCGTCGTCGTCCTCGACCCGGGCGAGTTCCTGGCCCGCCACATCGACCACCTGGTGCGCGGCGCCGGTCAGAGCCGCCAGGGGGCGTACGACCGAGCGGCGGACCAGAACGGAGAACGTCAGCCAGACGGCGAAGCCGAGCAGGGCGAGCGCGATCATGACCAGCGCCTTGTCCAGGGCGCTCCTGGAGAGGCCGTCGGCCCGGTCGGCGATCTGTCCGATGAGCGACCGGGTGATGTCGAGGCGGGCCCCGGCCTGGTCGGTTCCGGCGGCCATCGCCTTGCGCAGCTGCTGCGGCGACTGGCCCTGCAGAGAGCTCGGGTCGATCTGGAGCTCCGCGAACTGGTCCGAGATGCCGTTCTGCTCGGCCGCGCGCTCGATGCCGCTGAGGGCCAGGACCTGTTCCCGGGTGGCGATCCTGCTGAACCGATCCACCTGGTAGTCGTAGACCGCGTGGGCGCTGACCGCGTGGCTGTACTCGGTGAGGGCGTTGGCGTCCTGGGTCTGCGCGGAGAACACCCCGCTCTCGAAGGCCGCGTGGGCGGCGTCGGCGCGCAGCACCGCGTCGAGCAGCCGGATGATCGAGGACGACGAGGTGCCGGAGGAGGTGTCGAGCCCGATGCCGTCGATCAGGTACTCGACGGCGGCCGAGTACGCCGGGCTGATGCCGGCGGCGGAGACCGAGCCCCGTTCGACCTTGTCGCGCAGTACGGCCAGGCCCCGGACGTACTCCAGCGCCTGTGCCTCCTCCTTCGGCAGGCCCTGCTCGTCGAAGGCCGAACGCACGGCGGATGCCTGCTCGTCGGTCTTGCGCTGCGCCTTGCGGTATGCGTTGGTCGAGGGCAGGGCGGTGCCGGGCCGGAGCGCGTCGTGCTGCACGGAAAGCAGCAGCGCCTGACGGTGTTCGGACTGGAGGTCGTTGATCAGCTCCGCGACCTGCGTGCTGTCACGCACCACGTCGGCGGTCCGGGCGGCGTCCTGGGCCTGGTTCACCTCGCTGGTGACGCCGACGGCCAGCAGCACGCCGACGACCGCGACGGGCACGGCCACCAGGACATTGAGTTTGCGTCGGAACGGCCATCGGTCGAGAAGCGCTGCCGCCCTCCGGCGGGTCCGCGGCGTCAGCGGCGCACTGTCGGACGAGTCGGGATCGGGACTGGGTTCGGGGCCGGCTTCGGGCTTGGGTCCGAGCGAGGGGTCCACCGTGTCCACAGACACCCCGGGCCTCCTTTCATGTGCTTCTGAGCGGTGACCGAGGTGTTGTTGGTGCCGACCGCCGACGACCGGGGGAGCATGACGCTCTCACACCTCACCCGCGCGCGCGACGACTCACGCCCGCGTGCGAGCGATGGAATCGCGCCACAGTCCGACCGGCGCTGAACACTACCGTTTGCACGCAAGCGCGCAAGGCATAGGCGATTAAGACCAGGAAACATGCGCTTTCTGCGGCATTTGCCCATCGAAATAGCGGCCTTGAAGACGCTTTGAGTGACCTTCACCGGACACCCCACCGTCCGACCGGACCACTGCCCCGTACGCTGTGTCTCCGCCAACCGCCCCCGACGCTGCCTTCCCCCACCCACCCGTACCCTGCCTTCCCCCACCCACCCGTACGCTGCCTTCCCCCACCCACCCGTACCCTGTTTTTCCGCCACCTCCCACCGCCCCGAAGTCGTAGCCCCTTCTTGCCCCGCGAGGAGACCCGTGCACCCCACCCGCAAGGCGGTCGCGACCGCCGCCGCGCTCCTGGCCGTGGCCACCGCCGCCGGCTGCGACGCGGATTCCGACGCCGACGTGTCCGGTTCGGGCTCCGCCAGGCCCGGCTGTCCCACCGTGCTCACCAAGGCCAAGCGGGCCGTCGAGAAGGCCGAGGACGTGGACGCGCCCTGGACCGGCCCCACCAGCGGGCCCAAGGCCGTGCGCGGCAAGACCATCGTCTATATCGCGCACACCCTGGCCAACCCCGGCCCCGCCGGAGTCGCCCAAGGCGTCGGGGAGGCCGCCAAGGTCGTCGGCTGGCGCGCCCGGATCCTCAACGGCAAGGGCACCACCGCCGGCGTCAAGGCCGCCTTCAAGGAGGCCGTCGACAGCAAGCCGGACGGCATCGTCATCAGCGGCTTCGGCCCCGAGATCATCCCCAAGGAGATCCAGCAGGCCGACGCGGCCGGCATCCCGGTGATCGGCTGGCACGCCACCACCGCCCCCGGCCCCAGCAAGGATCCGAAGCTCTTCAGCAATGTGACGTCCAGGGTCGAGGATGTCGCGAAGATCAGCGCCGACTGGATCATCGCCCGGTCCAACGGCCGCGCGGGCGTGGTCATATTCACCGACACCACGTCCGACTTCCCCAGGAACAAGTCCGAGCTGATCAAGAAGGAGCTGGCCACCTGCTCCGACGTCAAGCTGCTGGACTACAAGAACATCCCCATCCCCGAGGCCAACAGCCGCTCCATCAACGAGGTCTCCTCCCTGCTCAAGCGCTTCGGGGACAAGTGGACCTACTCGGTCGCCATCAACGACCTGTACTTCCGCCACGCCGCCCCCGCTTTGCGCGCCGCGGGGAAGGACGGCGACGGCGCCCCGTACAACATCGGTGCCGGTGACGGCGACCCGTCGGCCTTCGAGCGCGTCAACGGCAAGCAGTTCCAGACCGCGACCGTGCCCGAGCCGCTGTCCGAGCAGGGCTGGCAGATCGTCGACGAGTTCAACCGGGCCTTCGCCGGGGAGCCGGCCAGCGGATACGTCGCACCCGTCCACATCACCACCGCCGCCAACAGCGGTGGCGCGCTGTCCTGGGACTCGGAGGGGTACCGCCAGGCGTACCGCAAGATCTGGGACCGCTGACGGGTTGTCCCCCTTGGCCGTCAGGGCGTCGGCGCCTCCTCGGGCAGCAGTCCCAGGGCCTTGAGCTCGGCCCAGAAGGCGGGTGGAACCGGGTGCGCGAGGAGGCCGGCGCTCTCGGCGATCTCGTGGGGCGCGCGGGCGCCGACCACGACGGTCACCACCGCCGGGTGTCCCAGCGGGAACTGGAGCGCGGCGGCCAGGGGCGGCACCGCGTGCCGCTCGCATACGGCCCGGATCGCCCGCACCCGCGCGCCCAGTTCGCGGGGGACGCGACGATAGCCGTGCGGTGCGCCGGGGCGGGGATCGGCCAGCAGACCTGACTGGTAGACCCCGGCGGCCATGACGGCGACGCCGCGTTCGGCGCACAGCGGCAGCAGTTCGGCCAGCCCGGAGTGGTCGAGCAGGGTGTACCGCCCGGCGAGCAGTACGCAGTCGGGCCCCGGCGACGGGGCCTCCCGCAGAAAGCGGGCCGCGACGTCGGCGTGGTTGACCCCGAGCGAGACCGCGCCGATGACGCCGTCGCGGCGCAGTTCGGCCAGCGCGCGGTAGGCGTGTGTGACGGCGGTCGGGAAGTCCTGGTCGGGGTCGTGGACATGGAGTACGTCGACCCGGTCGAGGCCGAGCCGGTCCAGGCTCTCCGCCATCGAGCGCATGACCGCCGGATAGCTGTAGTCCAGGCGTGGCCCGACGCCCGGCGGAGGGTCGGCCCAGATGGGCTGGGTGTCCGGCCCACCGGGCTCGATCAGCCGGCCCACCTTCGTACACAGGACGTACTGCCCGCGCGGGCGGGGCCCCAGCGCGGCTCCGGCGTACGTCTCCGAACGCCCGTACCCGTAGACGGGCGCGGTGTCGTAGAGCCGTATGCCCAGCTCCCAGGCGCGCTCGACGGTGGCGGCGGCCTGCTGTGCGGGTACGGGGGCGAAGAGGCCGCCGATGGAGGCCAGCCCCAGACCGAGGCGGCTCACCGACAGCCCCGTACGCCCCAGGGCCACCATGTCCCGAGCGTCCATCCCGATCCCCCCCCGATCCCCCGATCTGCTGGCACCGCCCGCCACGCCAGCGCGGACGGTGGCGCTCCGCCGGGGCCGTGCCGACAGCCGGGCACGGCCCCGCGCCATCACTGCGGGGAGACGCCGTAGCCCGCCATGGGCGGCGCGAAGGACGCGGCCATGGGGGCGAGTTGTACGCCCGGGGCCAGGCCCAGGGCGACGAGGGCGTCGGGCAGGCCCCGGCCGGTGCGGGCCGCTTCCCAGGAGCCGGGGACGGCCAGCGGGCGGCAGCCGGCGGCGATGAGCTCGAACAGGCGCTGGACGCGGCCGGGTCCGCGGGGCGGCAGCTGACCGCGGAAGTCCTCGTGGTGGGCGAGGACGAGGGCGGCGAGACCGGCGACATGGGCCGAGGCCGGTCCGGTGCCGTCCAGCGCCGCGTAGCCGCCGTGCGGCGAGCAGGACAGGACCGCCACACCCGGCGCGACCGCGTCGACCTCGGGGCCGTACGCGCTGAACCGCGCGGTGAACAGGCCCTCCGGGGTCAGCGGCGGGCCCGCGTGGGTGGCCTGGGAGGTGTCGGGCGGATACGAGCCGAAGGCGCCCAGCGCGCCGACGGTGAACACGGTGGGCAGCGACCCCGGGAAGGCGACCGGCCCGCCGGAGTCGCCCGCCGGGGCGAAGCAGGCGACGCCCGCGGCGTGGGCGTCGGCGAGTTTACGGGAGACCAGTTCCGAGGAGTACGGGGTGGCCACCGCGATATGGGCGATGTCGACCTCGGCGTCGATGCAGTGGTCGAGCGCGGCGATCAGATCGCTGAACCGGCCGCCGGGCAGCACCCGGCATGCCTCGATACGGGCGTCGACGGCGATGCCGATGACTCCGGGGCCCGTATCAGCCGCGGCGATCACGCCCGCCGCGTGGGTGCCGGTGCCGATGGCGTCGTGCGCCCAGCCCTGTTCCGTACCGCCGACCAGATCCGCCCCGGAGCGCACCCGGTCCTTCAGATCGGGGTGGTCGGCGGCGACGCCGGAGCCGATGACCGCGACCTTCACGCCGAAGCCGCGGAACGTGGGCGGCAGCCGGTCGAGGCGCATGGCCTGCTGGCCCCAGCCGTACTGCTGCCGCTCCTCGAGCCCCGGGTACACCTTGGCCAGCGGGGTGAGGGTGACCAGGTTCTCCTGGGTGTCCGAGAGGTCCGGGTGGTGGATCCAGCGGTCCACGTAGCCGCCGACGGGGCGGACGTACAGGGCCTGGACGGACTCCGCCGTATCGGTGGCCAGCACCAGCGTCGCCGTCCCGTCGGCGCGCGTGACGCCCTGGACCGGCCAGGACGCCCCGATCAGGAACACCCCGGCCCCGGCCAGCGGCTCCTCGTCCGGGCCGCAGACCCGCAGCGAGATCTCCACGGGCGTGTCCAGCGGGGCGATCAGACCCGGGTCGGCCAGCGGCATCAGCCCCGCCACCCGCCCGGTGGCCGCGCCCGCGCCCGCTCCGGTCAGCGGCAGGTCCGGCTCCACATGGACGTGTGCCGACCGCAGCGACGGCACCTGGTCCTCGGCCGCCTCGACCACCGCGATCTCCGGGCAGCAGGCGGGCGGCCCCGCCGAGTCCGGCTTCGTCTTCGCCGCGGGCCGGAGCCGGCGGACCAGGACGACCTCCGGCATCCGGCCCAGCCGCTCGCACACCGCGTCCATGTCGAGCGCGGCCACCCCGGGTGGGAGCAGATGCTGGGGCAACGGGGCCACCAGATACCGCTCGCGGCGCGGGCGCACCGCGAGGGGGCGCCGCGTGTTCTTCTTGCGCTGCCCCTCCTCCCGGCCGGCGCCCGCGCGTCCGGGCCCGCCCGCGCCCGCGCCGTCGCTGTCGTTCTCGGGCCTGTTCTTGAGCATCACGTCCACCTTCACCACGCCAACGTCGTCCTTACGCTTGTGCTCCGGTGTGCTCCGGCGACCGGGGGCCGCGCTCCCACGGTGATGCGGTGTGCTCGGGAACCGTTCCTCCGGGCACACCGCACCGCGTCAACCCAGGTGTCAGCCGATACCGAACGGCTGCTGGTACTGCTGGAACGGCTGCTGGCCGAACTGCTGCATGCCCAGGCCCGGCTGGCCGAAGCCCTGCTGGCCGAAGCCCTGCTGACCCTGCTGGCCGAAGCCCTGTTGGCCCATGCCCTGCTGACCCTGCTGCTGGATCAGGGTCGCGATGGCGACCGGCAGCGCCTGCTGTACGGCCTGCTCCACCGACTGCCGGACCCCGTTGTGCAGCGAGTAGTGCAGCGCCATGGCCAGGTACGGGTGCGCCTGCTGTCCCAGGCCCTGCTGGTTGATCTGCTGGAGCTGCTGGACGGTGTGCTGCATACGCTGTGCGATCTGCTGACTCGCCTGCTGACAGGCCTGCTGGATCGTCTGCTGCACGACCTGGGCGATCTGCTGCTGGCCCATCTGGGGCTGCATCTGCTGCATGGGTTGGGCGCCAGTCATCACCGACATGGATCCTCCATACGACGGCATAGACGAGGAAGGGACACGGGGGCGACACGCCCCGCATGCCCTATTTGTTACATTTACGCTAAGTCGGTGCCAGGATCGCCGCCATCGGAGACCGGCCGTCAGAGCTCCAACGCCCCCAGCGCCGCGCGCACCTGGGCCAGCGGATCGTCGCCCACCGGACGCAGTACGACCGTCTCCGCGCCCGCCTCCCACAGGGCCCGCACCCGCTCGGCGGCGGTGGCGGCGTCGCCCGCCGCGAGGAACACCTCCTCGCGCGGAACACCGAGCCATTCGGAGTACTCGTCGCGTACGGGCGCGGTGTCCGTCGCCACCCGCCCGGGGTCGTCGGCCACGCACAGATGGGTGAAGATGACCAGCTCATGCGGGTGGGTGGCCCCGGCGGTGGCGCGCCCCTTCGCGATATGGCCGAGCGCGGCGGCGATCGCGCCCGGCCCCTGGCCCTCGGCCATGACCGTGCCGTCGGCGGCCCGGCCGGACAGCTCCAGGGAGCGGGGGCGTACGACACCCGAGACGACCGGCGGGGGCTCGGCGGGCGGGTGGACCAGGGTCACGCCGTCGATGTGCACGGCCCGGCCGTCAAGGGTGGCCGTCTCGCCGCGCAGCAGGGTGCGCACCACCGTGATCGTCTCCTCGAGCAGCGCCAGCGGGGTCGGGGACGCGGCGCCGACCTGGGCCATCCACTCCGGCACGCCGTGCCCGACGCCCGCGATGAACCGGCCAGGGAACACCCGGGCCACCGTGGCCAGTTCCATGGCGAGCAGCGCCGGGCTGCGCAGCGGGGCCGGGGCGATCCCGATGCCGACGCGCAGCCGCTCGGTGGCCGCCAGCGCGAGCGTCGCCGAGCTGACCGCCCCGGCCCAGCCCAGGTCCTCGACGACCCACAGGTCGTCCGCTCCGTACTCCTCCACTGCCCGCGCGAACGCGGACAGTTCCTCCGGCTTGCCGTCCCGGTCGAACATCACACCGATGCGACGGCGTGGCGACGTCTCATTACCCACCAAGTCGTTGGTCATCCGGCCAATGTAGGCGGCGCGGGCGGACCGGAGAAGAGGATCAAGGGCGCGCGGCGCGGGCCCTGGTGAGCAGGTCCCGGGCGAGCTCGGTGTGCGGATGTGCGGCGCCGAGGACCCGCTCGCGGTCGGCCAGCACGCGCTCGTGCAGCGGCGTCGCGCGGTCCAGGTCGCCCGACAGCTCGTACGCGTAGGCGAGGTTGGAGCGGGCGGTGAGGGTTTCGGGGTGGTCCGGGCCGAGGATCCGCTCGTGGTCGGCGAGGTTGCGTTTCAGCAGCGGCAGGGCGCGGTCCAGATCGCCGGCCGAGCGGTGGACGGTGGCCAGGTTGGCGCGCGAGGCCAGGGTGTGCGGGTGGTCGGCGCCCAGGGTGCGTTCGTAGTCGGCGAGGTTGCGCTCGTGGAGCGGGGCCGCCCGGTCCAGATCGCCGGTCAGCGCGTACAGATGGGCCAGGTTGGAACGGGAGGCGAGGGTGTCCGGGTGGTCGGGGCCCAGGACTCGCTCGCAGTCGGCCAGGTTGCGCTCGTGCAGCGGCGTCGCGCGGTCCAGGTCGCCCGCCGAACGGCAGGCGCTCGCGAGATAGCTGCGGGAGCTCAATGTGCGCGGGTGGTCGGGGCCGCGCAGCCGCTCGGAGGCCGCGACGGAGCGCTCGGCGAAGGCGACGGCCCGGTCCGTACGGCCCTCCCCGAGGACGAAGGCCGACGCCTCGAACAGCACGCGGTCGACCGCCTCGCCGTCCTGGTCGGGCGCGGTCGGTTCGGTCAGCGCGGCGTATGCCTCGATATGCGGCAGCAGCTCCCGCCAGCGCGGCCACCCCGCCACGTTGAACAGCGGGTCCTCGGGCAGGGCCGCGGCCAGCAGCTCCGCGGCGCGGCGGCGGGCCCCGGCGATCGCGTCGGCGCCGCGGTGCGGATCGGCCGGGTCGGGCGTACGGGCGACGGCCTGGACGAGCCGGTGGACGGCGAAGGTGCGCGGGGTGAGGGTGATCATGCTGTACGCATGGAGCAGCGCCAGCGCCTCGTCGACGGCGATCGGATCGTCGTCCAGCGCCTCGGCCAGGTCGCGCGGCACATCGTCGGGGCCGAACCAGGCGGCCGTGCGCAGAATCTCGACGGCGAGCGGGTCCCGGGCGGCGATGGCGTCCAGGGTGAGCTGCCAGATACGGGCGATGGTGCGCTGCTGGGCGGCGTCCGCTCCGGCGGAGGCGGCGGCATCGGCCGATGTGGCGTCGGCTGACGTGGCGAACATCCGGGCCGGGTGGCGGCGCAGCCGCGCCAGGTAGGCGGCGGGGGTCAGCGCGGTGTGCTGGATATAGGCGGCGGCCTGCTCCAGGGCGAGCGGGAGGTGGCCGAGTTCGGCGGCCAGCTCCGCGAGTTCGGGGGCGGCGCCGTCGTCGGTCGAGTTGGTGATGCGCATGAGCAGGTCCAGTGCGGCGTCGGGGGTGAGGGTGTCGAGTGCCACGGGCCGGGCGAGGTGGTGCCAACCGGTGGCGCGGCGGCTGGTGATGAGGTGCCGCCCGGTGGTGAGGGAGCCGAGCAGCGGTGCGAGATCGCCTGGCGCGGCGGCGTCGTCGAAGACCAGCAGCCATCCGTCGTGGGCCTGCAGCCAGGTGGTGGCCCAGGCCGCGGCCTCGGCGCCGGAGGCGGCGGTGAGGTCGGCGTACGGGTTCAGATGCGCGGCGAGGGCGGCGAGGCCGAGGCCGATGGTGTCGGCCGAGTCGGCGGGGATCCACCAGATGGGGTTGTACCGGTCGCGGTGGCGGTGGGCGTAGTGCAGCGCGAGGGTGCTCTTGCCCATGCCGCCGAGCCCGTGCACGACGACCGGGACGGCCGCACTGGGAGCCGCACCGGGATCGGCTTCGGCGCCGGTGGCCGCGTCGAGGCGCGCCAGGTCCTCCTCGCGGCCGACGAACACCCCGCTGCGCGGCGCCGGCAGATTGTTCAGCCCGGGTGGCGCCGCCACCTCCGCCGGACCCCTGACCGCCTCGGCGGGCAGTCGCACCGTGCGGTTGTCGATGACGGCCCCGTCCCCGGTGCTGACGATGCCCTGGTTGTGGCCCACGGCCACGGCCCGGTCCCCCGACGCCTCCCCGGGCGTGAACGGCTGCCGCGTCATCGCTGGATCGTCGCGTCGCTTCCGGTGCTGATGATGCCGGAGTTGTGCTGGACGGCGACGGCGCCCTGCCCGGAGGCGGTGAAGGACGTACCTCCGGCCGGAAGCAAGCGGGCCAGTTCGGCGGTGAGTTCGGCGTCGGCGAGCAGCGCCCGCTTGATCTGCGCCCGCAGCGCCGCCTGGAAGTCCTCGTCCTCGGGCGCGGCGGCCAGGTCCTGGACCGCTTCGTCGATGCCCTCGCGGCTCTCCTCCCGGCCCCGCAACCGCTGGAGGATCCGCTGCCCCAGCGAGACGGTCGCATCGGCGCCCGCGTCCGCCGCGCGGGTCAACGCGGCCGTCCCGTACGCGCCGACCGCCGCCGTGACGTACGGCGCGAGCTGATTGGCCACCAGCAGAGCGTCCACGATGCGCCTCTCCCCGTTCTGTCCGTTCTGTCGTACCCGGACCCGTCGATACGCGGCCCCGCCACATGGTCCAGCATGCCACCCCAACTCCCCCGCTACCGTGGCGGCATGGAGGGGATCGAACGGACGGACTGGGCCGAGCGTGTGCGCACGCTGCGGCAGTGGTCGCAGAACGGGGAGCGGGCGCCGCACAAGCCGCTGCTCATGCTGTACGCGCTGGGCCGGTTCCAGCGGGACGCGGGCGACGCGCTGCGGTTCACCGAGGTCGAGGCGGATCTGAAACGGCTGTTGGCGGAGTACGGGCCCAGGCGCCCCACCAGCGCCGCGTATCCGTTCCACCACCTGGTGAACGACGGGGTGTGGGAGGTACGGACCGACGCGGGCGACGGCAGCCCGGGCACGGCGCTGGGCGCGCTGCGCGCCAGCGGGGCGGCCGGGCGGCTCGCCCCCGGCCTGCGGGACGCGCTCACCGCCGACCCCACCCTGCTCGGCCGCCTCGCTGGGCTCCTCCTCGACCAGCACTTCGCGCCCTCCCTGCACCCCGACCTCGCCGACGCCGTCGGGCTCGACCTGACCGGCGACGACGGAGCGCGCGGCACCCGCCGGATCCGCCACGGGGCCGCCGAGATGCGGGAGCGGGTGCTGACGGCGTACGAACGCCGCTGCGCGTTCTGCGGCTACGACGGGGCGATCGACGGGCCGGGCAGCGGGATGGGGAGTCCTGTGCCGGTGGGCCTGGAGGCCGCGCATGTGCGGTGGTGGGCCTTCGCGGGACCTGACGACCTCTCCAACGGGCTGTGTCTGTGCTCCCTCCACCACAAGCTCTTCGACAAGGGCGTGCTGGGCCTCGACGGGAAGCGACGGATCCTGGTGTCGCGGCAGTTCACCGGCCGCAGCGAGGCCGCCCAGGCGTATGTGCTGCGGCTGGGCGGGCGGCCGGTGCTCGGGCCGCGGGCGGGCAGCGCGCCGATCGCCGGGGAGCACATCGACTGGCACATGGCGCAGGTCTTCCGCGGCGAGCCGCGGGTGGCGGCGCGGGGGTGACGTGCGGCGACGGGGTGAGGGGCGCCGGGACGAGGGGCTACGGCGGGCGGCGGGCGGCGCCCGTCAGTCCGTGATGCCCAGGTCCTCGCGCATCACCCGGCGCATCGCCGACAGCCTCGGTTCGGCCTCCTTGAGCTCGATCAGCGCCGCCGCGGCGGTCTCCCCCTCGCGCGGCAGGCCGCGGTCGATCCGCTTGGCCATGGCGTCGATCCCGGCGAGCACGGTGTTGAGGTCGCGGGACGCCGCCAGGACCCGCTCGGGGACGATCATCTGCGCCTGGGCGTAGCAGTCCCGGTACTCGCGCCGGGCCTCCTCGAGCCCGGTGCGGTCCTCCTCCGTGTAGACGCCGTCCCTGATCCGGTGCAGGGCGTCCTTGAGGAGGGTGTGGAACTGGCGGGAGGCGCGGTTCATGGCGATGTAGGCGGTCCGGCGGTCCTCGAGACGGCGCCGCCGGTCCTCGGCCCGCGCCTCTTCGGCGCGCTGCCGGGCGGTGATGCGCTGCTGCAGCAAGGGGGCGAAGAGCGTGCCCAGAACGCCGACGACGGCGGTGAGCATCGCGGCTATGACGGCGGTCACTTGGCCGACCCTAGCCGACATCACCGTCGCCACCGTCGCCACCCGAAAGCCGCAGCACTACAGTTTTGCCCCATGGGACCAGCGTCATCGGAAGCGCGGGCCGACCGCGCCGACGACGTGCTCGCTCTGGCCCGCCTCGCCGCGGAACCGGAGTCCGTACACGCCATCCTCGCCTGGCTCACCCGCCGCACCGGCGGCCTCGCCGCGCTGATCGGCCCCACGGGCACGGTCCTCGCCACACCGGAGCCGGACCCGGGCCCGGAGACCCTGGCCACCGCCGCCACCGCCGCCTCTGCCACCGTCGGACCGCGCCGCCGCGGCACACCCTCCGCGGTGCTCGGCGGCGAGGGTGGCCACGCCGTACACCTGGCCCGGCTCGGCCACGCCGACGCCGCGGGCGGGGACGAGCCGCCGTACCTCACCGTCGTCGGGCCCGATGACCCGCGCTGCGGGGTGCTGCTCGCCGACGCCGCCCGCACCCTCGCGCTGTGCTGGCGGCTGGAGGAGGCGGAACGGGCCCGTCGGCGCGTGGAGTCCGCCGAGGCGCACAGCCGCGAGGCGGTGCTGCACCTCCTCATGGTCGGCGGTGTGCCCGCCGCGCAGCGGATCGCCGGGGCGCTGGGCCCGGCCCTGCCCGCCCTCGCCCGGGTATACGTGATCGAGTGTCCGGTCCGCCGACGGCGCGAGATCGCGGCCCGGATCGATCAAGTGGCCCGGGGCCGGGCGTGGATCGTGCCCTGCCCCGTACGCTCCAACCACCTCATCGCGCTCGTACCGCCGGAGTCTCAGGGAGAACCGAAGCGGGCGGACGGGCTCGCCCGGCTGATGGTCCAGCGGGTCCCCGAGTGCCGGATCGGCACGAGCGCCGAACACCCGCTGCGGGACACCGCGGTCGGCTACGAGCAGGCGATCCACGCCCTCGCCGTGGCCCGTGGCGCGCCCCAGCGGTACGCCGGTTTCGGCAGACACACCGACACCACGGCTCTCGCGAGCCCCGAGGGGCGGCTGTGGGCGCGGGAGTTGCTGGGGCCCTGCCTGCGGTACGTACCGCCACGCCGCGCCGACCCGGGGCCGCAGGAGTTGCTGGGCACGCTCGGCTCATGGCTCAGCTTCGGCGGCGCCGCCAACCGCCATCTCAAGATCCACCGCAATACGCTCGCCGCGCGCATCCGCCTCATCAGCGATCTGCTCGGCCTGGACATCGGCCACAGCCTGGCGGGCCAGTCCGCGGCCTGGCTCGCGCTGCGGCTGCACAGCGCGCCGCCCAGCACCGCCGAAACGCCGGCAGAAACGCCCGCCGAAACGCCCGCAACCCCCGCGGCCCCCGCCCTCGCCCCGGCCCCCGCCGCGCTCGACGCCCTGCTGTCCTCCCCCGCGGCCGAGTTGTGGGCCCGTGCGCAGTTCGGCCCCCTCGACGAGGCCGGGCCCGCGGCCGTCCCCGAGACCGTACGCGCCTGGCTGCGCGCCGACGCCCGGCTGCCCGCGGCGGCCACCGCCCTCGGCATCTCGCTGCCCGGCGCGCGCAAGCGGCTGGCCAGGGCAGAAGAGGTGCTGGGGCGCTCGCTGCTGCGCGCGCCGAGCGCGAAGTACGAGCTGTGGCTGGCGCTGCGGGCGTCGGGCTCGCTCTGACCGCCACCACACCTCGGCGTCAGATCACCGTTCGAAGCGCAACCGCCGCACGCCACCACTGTGCACAGTGTTCCTCGCCGCGCCCGCCACCCCCGCCTAATGTCCTGGGCAAGCCCCGGGGGACCGTGCCGGCGCCGACCTCACACCCTCCCTGAGGGCCGTACGCATGCCCCCCCCTTACGTACGGCGACCGCCTCGGCACGGCCCTCCGGGCACCCGAACGCGGCGGCCGAGCCCCACGCACAGAACAGGACCGCTGATGAGCCATCACCACGACTCCGAGCTCGCCCGCCAGGACCCGCGGCTCGACATCAGCGACACCTACCTGTTCCGCGGCACCACCGGCACCGTCTTCGTCGTCAACGTCAACCCGCTCTCGGGTGGCGGCGGCTTCCACGACGACGAGAGCCGCTACGAGATCAAGGTGGACACGGACGGCGACGCCGTCGAGGACATCACCTACCGCTTCACCTTCCAGCCCCCGGCCGCCGACGGCAGCCAGCGCTGGGAGCTGCGCCGCCTCGACGGCCCCGCCGCCCGCGACCGTTTCGCCGACGGCCCCGTGCTGCTCACCGGCACCACCGGCGAGCCCGCGCGGACGCCCGACGGACTGCGTGCGTGGGCGGGCGCGGCAGGGGATCCGTTCTGGATCGAGGGCACGGTGGTCACGGCCGTGAAGACCGGCATCGCGCAGGGCACGGCGCCCGATCTGGCGGACTTCGACCCGGCCGGCGCCACCAATCTCTTCGCGGGCACCGACGTCCAGGCGATCGTCCTGGAGGTGCCGGACGAAGCCCTCGGCGGCGCCGGAGCGGCCATCGGTTTCTGGGGCTCCACCGTGCTGGCCACCGACGCGGGCGGCTGGCGGCAGATCAACCGCTGTGCGAACCCGCTGCTCAACACGCTCTTCGACCTCGAAGACGCCGAGCAGCACATCGACTTCAACGCCACCGAGCCCGCCGAGGACCAGCGCCGCTACGGGGCCGAGATCCTGCGGGCCACCGAGCCGGCCGCGGCGGCCGTGGGCGCGGTGCCCGACGCCGCGGCGCACGCCGCCCGCGTTCGGGACCTGTTCCTCCCCGACGTGCTGCGCTACGAGGTGGGCAGCGACGCGGTGTTCGCGGTCGACCGGCGCAACGGGCGCGGGCTGACCGACTGCGTACCGGAGGTGATGTTCGAACTGGTGCTCGGCGCGCCCGTCAAGCTGGGGCTGGACGCGAGCTCGGCCACGGGGGTGCCGGGCGACGTCTTCCCCTACCTGTCGGCGGCCGGGGCACGGCACTGAAGGCCCAGGCCCCGCCCCCCCCGGGTGCGCGGGCGCGGCAGCCCGGCGCCCCGGGGCAGTTACGTGGGGTGCCGCGCGCCCGGGGAGATATACGGG
>NZ_JBHWES010000061.1:74507-76761 GCF_042734105.1 Streptomyces sp. NPDC059679
GGGGCCCCTTCTCCCCCACCCGGCCGGGGGCGGGGCCAGGCCACGCACGCCCCCCCCCCGCCCGCCGCGGTAGCCGCGACAGCGACAGCCCGGCGCCCGGACGCTGATCCTGGACGAGCCGACCGCCTGAGAAGATCTCCGGCGTGTTCACGGTCACCGGCGAGTTCGAGATCCATTTGACGGTCCGCCCTGTCACGGGGAGGGCGGACTCCCCCGTCGCGTACCGCGCGCTGGAGCGGTACGCGGCCGACCGGGCCTGGAAGTTCGCGCATATCGTCCTCGACCGTGGCCGCGTACCCTCCCAGCCGATGCTGACCCTGCGCGCCGACGGCACCCTGCCCGCGGCCCGCTCCGCCGCCGACGCGGCAGCCGCCGGGCTGGCCGGCGCGGGCTTCCCGGTCGTACGGACGAAGGTCGAGGCCGCGCCGTGGGCGGCGGGGGTGCCGGTGTCCGACGAGGAGGCCCGGGCCCTCGGCTCGCGCTACTACTTCGAGCACCACATCAAGCTGCTCCTGGACACCGCCGATCCACCGCCCGCCCTCGCCGGGCTCGTCGCCGCGCACACGGCCCACCTCTCGCGCAACGCCCGCCGGGTACGAACCGACGGGCGCGCCGAGCGCTTCGTCACCCAGCGGTGCCGCCTGGTCGGCCGCGACACGGCGGGCCGCCGGCTGGAGGCGCTGACCTCCGCCCTGCGCGCGGCGGGCCGCGAAATCCTGTCGATGGAGCGGGAATTCGTCGTGTATGACAGCGACGGGGGCCTGGACGCGGGCTGGATAGCCGAGGAGGAGGCAGCGCGATGACAGAGGCGGAGTCGGCATCGGTGTCGGCGTCGTGGACGGGGCTCGGCTGGGGCCCGTGGCCGGAGGACGGCACCATCCCCCAGGAAGAGCTGACCGAGGCGACCGCCGAGCAGATGCGGCTGCCGAAGTCGCTGCGGCCGGTCCTCGGCGAAGGGGTGCTGCAGCGCCCGGTGTTCGACCCGTCGATGGCCCACCACGCGCGGGCGATGCGGGCCGGTGAGCCGCAGTTCGAGGACGCGGCGGCCGGCCACCGCTGGTACGCCGCCCGCCACCGCGCCACGGACCTCGTCCTGGCCGCCGTCGCGGACTCGCCGTGGGCCGGGCATCTGGTGCTGCGCGGCAGCGTGCTGCTCAGGGCCTGGTACGGCGAGGCGGCGCGCGAGCCCGGGGACCTGGACTTCGTCGTGGTGCCCGACTCCTGGCAGCTGGAGGACGAGCGTACGGACCGGATGATCGACGGCATCGCGCGCGCCGCGGACCTCCGCGCCCGGCGCGCGGCCGGCCCGGTCCGTATCGACTCCCGGGGCGCGGTGAGCGACGAGATCTGGACGTACGACCGCGTCCCCGGCCGCCGTCTGGTCATACCGTGGCGGGCCACGGAGGACGGCGTGCCGCCGGGCACGGTCCAGCTCGACTTCGTCTTCAACGAGCCGCTGCCCGCCCCCGCGGCCCCCGCCTCGATTCCCCGCTGCGCCGACCCGGACGGACCGCCGCAGGGCAGCCCCGAGCCCCCGATCCGGCTCAACGCGGCCACGCCCGAGCTCTCCCTCGCCTGGAAGATCCTGTGGCTGATCACGGATATGCACCCCGAGGGCAAGGACCTGTACGACGCCGTTCTGCTGGCCGAGTCCACCGAGCTGAGCTTCGAGCTGCTGCGCCATGTCTTCCAGGGCGTCGAGGGCGGGTACTACGAGCGGAATCCGGTGCTCCTGGAGTGGATCGGGAGCGTCGAGGCGGACTGGTTCGAGTTCCAGAAGGACCATCCGCGGATCAAGGGCCTCCGCGGCGCCTACGTCCGCCGTCTGCTCAAGGCCCTCGCCCCCACCTTCGCAGCCCTCGACGACGGCAGCGGTGAGTCCGCCGAATACCAGGAGCGGGCGGCTTGGCTGGCCCAGTGGACGCGGGACTGCCGGCAGCTGCTGGCGGACTCGGGCATGGACGCGCTCCAGGAGCACCTGGTCGATCGGTATGTGCACGCGAAGAACGCCATCGTGATCACCCGCGAACTGCTCGGCCGCGCCGACTGCGAGATCGTGGACGCGGCCGAGATCGTCTACGCCTTCCGGTCGTTCAGCCGCAAGGCGTACGACCTGAGCCAGGTCCTCGGCGACCCGGTCGAGGCGTCACGGCAGCTGGCACCCCCGCAGTGATGTTGCGGTGAGTATGGGACGCGGGGGCGCCCGGGGGGCGGCGGGGGGGCGGGCCCAAAACACCTCCGCCGCCAGCTCCGC
>NZ_JBHWES010000062.1:0-73692 GCF_042734105.1 Streptomyces sp. NPDC059679
GGTCTCGTTTTTGTTTATCACCCCCCGGCCCCCCCCCCCCGGGGGGCCCAACTGCGCCCGCCACACACCACCCCCCCGCCGGGGCCCGGCCCCGGGTCCGGCCCCGCTTCCTTCGTCCTGCCGCGCCGATCACTCCTCGGCGCTCAGCCACGCGCTACGGGAAGTTCCAACCGTTGCTGTTCCCGTTCCCGTTTCCGCCGTTGCCGGTTCCGCCCCGGTTGCCGCCGGGAAAGCCGTCGTCTCCGCCGATCACGTCCGGCGGGAGGGTGATGTCCGGCCACGGGTTGTCGCCGCCGTTGTTCCCGCCGTTGTCGCGGCCCGGCTTGTCACCGTGGTCCTTGTCCTTGTCGCGGGGCTTCTCATTCGGGTCCTTGATCGGCACGTCGACGAAGTCCTCCGCCGGCTTGCCCTCCAGGGCGCCGGTCATGGCGTCCTTCCAGATGGGGCCGGGGGTGTCCGCGCCGTAGACCTTCTCGTGGAAGACGCCGCCGATCCGGATGTTCTCCATCTTGACGCCCTTGGAGCCGGAGCCGCCGACCCAGACCGCGCCGGCGAGGTTCGGGGTGTAGCCGACGAACCAGGCGGCCTGGCGCTCGTCCGTCGTACCCGTCTTACCGGCGCTCGGCCGGTTCCCCAGACCCGCCTTCTGGCCGGTGCCGTCCTCGACCACGCCGCGCAGCAGGGTGTTCATGGTGTCGGCCGTCTTCTCCGACATGGCGCGGGTGCAGGAGGACTTGGGGACCTGGAGGGCCTTGCCGCCCGGGCCGGTGATCGACTCGATGAACACCGGGGTGCAGTAGACGCCGCGGTTGGCGAAGGTCGCGTACGCGTTGGCCATCGTCAGTGGCGAGAAGCCGTCCGTGCCGAGGGTGATGGCGGGCACCTGGTTGAGCTTCTTGCCGTCGGCGCGGTGCACGCCCATCTTGCCGGCCATCTCGGTGACCGGGCAGACGCCGATGTCGCTGATCATCTGCACGAAGTAGGTGTTGATCGACTTCGCGAGCGCTTCCTCCAGGCCGTACGGGCCCTTCTCCTTCGGGTCCTCGTTCTCGACGGTCGCGCCCTCGGTGTTGGACCAGGTGCCGTTGCAGGTGGACACCGGGCTCGGGTAGTCCATGTCGTACGGGGCCGAGTAGCGCTGGTACGGCTTCTTGCCCTGCTCGAGGGCTGCCGCGGCAGTGATCGGCTTGAACGTCGAGCCGACCTGGAAGCCGTAGTTCGAGCCGCCCATGGCCTTGTCCGCGGACAGGTTGATCTGGAGCTCGTTGGAGCCGAAGCCGTACGGCTTGGACTGGCCCATGGCGACCACCTTGCCGGTGCCGGGCTGGACGAGCGTGACGGCGGTGGCGACCGGGTCGTCCTTGTAGACATGGGTCTTGATCGAGTTCTGGACCGACTGCTGGGCCTTCGGGTCCAGGGTCGTACGGATCGTCAGACCGCCGCGGTTCCAGCGCTGGGAGCGCTCTTCGCGGGTCTTGCCGAAGACCGGGTCGTTGAGGAAGACCTCGCGGACGTAGTCGCAGAAGAACCCGGCGCCGCTCACGGCCGTGATACAGCCGTTCTTGGGCGAGCTGACCTTGAGTCCGAGAGGCTTCTTCTTCGCCGCGTCGGCCTGGGCCTGGGTGATGTCCTTCACATCGGCCATGCGCTGCAGCACGGTGTTGCGGCGGGCCTTGGCCACCTCCGCGTTGTTGACCGGGTCATAGGTGCTGGGCGACTGGACGAGACCGGCCAGCAGCGCGGCCTCCTCCAGCTTCAGGTCCTTGGCGTGCTTGCTGAAGTAGCGCTGGGAAGCCGCCTCGACGCCGTAGGCCTGCTGGCCGAAGAAGGTGATGTTGAGGTAGTTCCGCAGGATCCCCTGCTTGCCCAGTTCCTTCTCGACCTGGATCGCGTACTTCAGCTCCTTGATCTTGCGGCCTATGGACTTCTTCTGGGCCTCGGCGACCGCCTTCTCGTTGTCGCCCGCTTCCTCTACGAAGACGTTCTTCACATACTGCTGGGTGAGTGTGGAGGCGCCCTGGGAGGCGCCGCCGTCCTGCGCGTTGCTGTTGAGCGCGCGCAGCACACCCTTGGGGTCGATCGCCCCGTGCTCGTAGAAGCGCGCGTCCTCGATCGCGACGATCGCCTTCCGCATGTACGGGGAGATGTCCTTGAGGTCCACGATGGTGCGGTCGCGCGAGTAGACCTTCGCGATCTCGCCGCCCTTGGCGTCCAGGATGGTGGTCCGCTCGCTGAGCGGCGGCCTTTTGAGATTGGCCGGAATTTCGTCGAATTGCTCGACCGTTCCCTTGGCCGCGAGCCCGATCGCGCCGACGGCGGGCAGCGCGAGCCCGGCCAGCACCGCTCCCGCGAGCACGCTGACGCCGAGGAACTTCGCGGCCTGCTGAGCGGGGGACAGACCTCCGCCCGAACGCTTGTTACCCATGGGGGCAGCCTACGTGCCGAATCGCCGGACAGGGGACCACCTGTTCGCATACGCTGATTCACGCCAGTCACTTCGGTGCGGTCGAGCACCATCACCCCTCTCACTCAAGTGAGTGATGAGACCTGCCCTATTTGTCAGCTTGTGTCACATCCCGCCCCTTTTAGAGCGGGTGAACTGCCCCTATTTGTGCGGCAAGTCGCACATGTCGTCAGCTCACTCCGTTGGGTGATCTGCCGCGTACCCATAGTCCGTTCGGGCCATCCAAGATTGGGCCCGCAGGGGGTGTTGCACCCTGTCCGCCTTCCGTAACGTCCTCAACTGGCGACGGTGAATATGCCGTTTGTCGCCGTGGGGGAGCTCCGAATCGGGAGAGGACGGCGCCAGCATGGGCTGGGTAACCGACTGGAGTGCGCAGGCCGCCTGTCGCACGACTGATCCAGATGAACTATTTGTTCAAGGCGCGGCACAGAACAGGGCCAAAGCGGTCTGCACCGGGTGTCCGGTGCGCACCGAATGCCTTGCCGACGCGTTGGACAACCGCGTCGAGTTCGGCGTATGGGGTGGCATGACCGAGCGTGAGCGGAGGGCGCTGCTGCGCCGCCGCCCCATGGTCACCTCTTGGCGCCGACTGCTGGAGACCGCACGCCTCGAGTACGAGCGCGGCGCGGGCATCCTGCCGCTCGACGACGAGGAATACGAGCGCTTCGCCGCCGTCGGGTAGCGGGCGGTGGGCGCTCGGGCGGGCGACGGCCGACGTTCGACGGCTGATGTTCGGGCGGTCTGCGGTCTGCGGTCGGTTGGCCGGCCAAGGGCCTCAGGGCGTTGGGGCGTTGAGTCGCTTGTGTCCTTGCGCTTTCGGACAGCTTGGGCCGTCAGGCAATCCATCCTGACGGTGTGACGTTTCGTTTCTCTCATCACCACGTCACGACCCAGGCGGTGGACAGGCGCGCATGCGCGAGTTCCGTGCACATGCGTGAGTTCGGGGTGCCGTGATGCGCTCGCGCGGCTAGCCCGCCGCGCTCTTGGGCTGCCGCTCCGGCTGCTCCGCCAAGCGCTCGCCGATCGCTCGCAACCCCGCGAGGTCATGTACGTCGCCGGGGAGCGCGGCCACTTCCGCCACGGGAACCTCGGGGTGCAGTGTCGTGAAGCGATGGTGTGTGCGCTGCTCTCGGGCGAGCACCTGCATGCGCTCCGCGTGCAGCCGGAGCAGTCCCACGGCCAGCCGCTCTGCCGACGTGGGGGAGCCGTCGGGATCAGATGCCGAGGAGTCGTCCGCCGCTGAGGCGTTCTGCTCTTGAGCATGCCCTGAACCGGGGTCGACAATGCCGTCTTCGGCAAGATTTTCTGGGCTGTTGACGGTAAGGGTCGCGCCCTCGGCCTCGCTCACCTCACCTGCCCCGCCCGCCAGGTCCGCCGGGTCTGCCAGGTCTGTCGAGCCCGCTGGGTCGGCTGAGAGCGCTGTGTTGGCTGACCGTACTGGGTTCGACGCGCCCGATGTCTCCGCCAGGCCCAGGGACAGCGTCTCCGCGGCCGCCAGCGCCCGCTCCGCCGAGAGCTGCACGGCACCGCTCCCGTGCACCCGGTTCAGCACCAGCCCCGCCAGCGGCATCCGGTCCGCGGCCAGCCGCTCCACGAAGTACGCCGCCTCGCGCAGTGCGTCCCGCTCCGGGGCCGCCACCACCAGGAAGGCCGTGCCCGGCGCCTGCAGCAGCCGGTAGGTGGCCTCCGCGCGGGTGCGGAAGCCGCCGAACATCGTGTCCATGGCGGCCGCGAAGGTCTGTACGTCGCGCATCAGCTGCCCGCCCAGGACCTTGCTGACCGTGCCGGTCATCATCGACACGCCCACGTTCAGGAACTTCATCCCCGCCCTGCCGCCGACCTTCGCCGGGGCCATCAGGATTTTGATGAACTTCCCGTCCAGGAAGGAGCCGAGGCGCTTGGGCGCGTCCAGGAAGTCCAGCGCCGACCGGCTGGGCGGCGTGTCGACGATGATCAGGTCCCATTCGTCGCGGGCCCGCAGCTGGCCCAGTTTCTCCATGGCCATGTACTCCTGCGTGCCCGCGAAACCGGCCGAAAGTGATTGGTAGAAGGGGTTGGCCAGGATCGCGCGGGCGCGCTCGGGGTCGGCGTGCGCCTCGACGAACTCGTCGAAGGTCCGCTTCATGTCCAGCATCATGGCGTGCAGCTCGCCGCCCGCCGCGCCGTCGATGCCCTCGACCCGGCGCGGCACGTTGTCCAGCGCGTCGATGCCCATCGACTGGGCGAGCCGGCGGGCCGGGTCGATGGTGAGGACGACGGCCTTGCGGCCGCGCTCCGCGGCCCGTACGCCCAGGGCGGCGGCCGTCGTGGTCTTGCCGACGCCGCCGGAGCCGCAGCACACGACGATGCGGGTCCCGGGGTCGGCCAGCAGTGCGTCGGTGTCCAGCCGCGGTGCCATGTCCATGCTTCTACCGCCTCCTGCGTACGGCGCGTACGGCGCGTCCCGACGCGTACCGCCCGCTCGTACCGTTCATGCTGATTGCGCCGATTGTGTGGATTGCGCTGCTCGTGTCGCCGCCGTCGCCCGTGCGGCTCACATCGGCCACTGCTTGCGCAGATCCGCTGCGAGCCGGTACAGGCCGGCCAGGTCGACGCCGTCGGTGAGCAGCTCCAGCTCGTACAGGGGTAGCTCCAGGCCCGTCAGCTCCGCCCGCTGCGCCCGCTCCAGGGCGACCCGCTCCGCATGTTCACGGGCCTGCTCCAGCAGCGGGTCCACCAGGCGCTCGGCGAGCCCACCGCGGCGCGCGCCGCCCAGCCCCGCCTGGGACAGGGCCTTGGCGACGGCGGCGCGCTGGCCGTCGGCGGCGGCGTCGACGGCCGCGTGGTCGAGGATCGCGGGCCGCACCATGTTGATGATGACCGCGCCAGTCGGCAGGCCGTCGGCGCGCAGCTCCCCGATGCCGTCCGCGGTCTCCTGGACCGGCATCTCCTCCAGCAGCGTGACCATGTGGACCGCCGTCTCGGGGGACTTCAGCACGCGCATCACGGCCTGCGCCTGATTGTGTATCGGGCCGGTCCTGGCCAGCCCCGCCACCTCGTGGTTGACGTTCAGGAAGCGGGTGATCCGGCCGGTCGGCGGCGCGTCCATCACGACGTAGTCGTAGACGAAGCGGCCGTCCTTGCCCTTACGGCGCACCGCCTCGCACGCCTTGCCGGTCAGCAGGACGTCCCGCAGCCCGGGGGCGATGGTGGTCGCGAAGTCGATGGCGCCGAGCTTCTTCAGCGCCCGTCCGGCCGAACCCAGCTTGTAGAACATGTGGAGGTAGTCGAGGAGCGCGAACTCGGGGTCGATGGCGAGCGCGTGCACCTCACCGCCGCCCGGCGCGCCGGCGATCTTCCGCTCCTCGTAGGGCAGCGCCTCGGTCTCGAAGAGTTGTGCGATGCCCTGGCGGCCTTCGACCTCGACCAGCAGGGTTCGCCTGCCGTCGGCCGCGAGGGCCAGCGCGAGTGCCGCGGCGACCGTGGTCTTGCCGGTTCCGCCCTTGCCACTGACGACATGGAGCCTGCTCACACTGGGGAGCCTAACCAGTCGTCGTCCGGGCTACGCACCAGGCCCCGGCAGACAGGCATTACAGTCGGCCCTATGACCAAGTGGGAATACGCGACCGTGCCGCTGCTCGTACACGCCACAAAGCAGATTCTGGACACCTGGGGCGAGGACGGCTGGGAGCTCGTCCAGGTCGTGCCGGGGCCGAACAACCCCGAGCAGTTGGTGGCCTACCTCAAGCGGGAGAAGGCCGCATGAGCGCGGTCGAGGACAAGCTCGCCGAGCTGGGCCTGACCCTGCCGGAGGTCGCGGCTCCGCTCGCCTCGTACGTGCCCTCGCTCCGCTCCGGGGCGTATGTGTACACCTCGGGCCAGCTGCCCATGGTCGACGGCAAGCTCGGCGTGACCGGCAAGGTCGGCGCCGAGGTGACGCCGGAAGAGGCCAAGGAGCTGGCGCGGATCTGCGCGCTGAACGCCCTGGCCGCGGTCAAGTCGGCCATCGGCGACCTGGACAAGGTCGTACGGGTCGTGAAGGTCGTGGGCTTCGTCGCCTCGGCCCCGGACTTCACAGGGCAGCCGGGCGTCGTCAACGGCGCGAGCGAGCTGCTCGGCGAGGCGCTGGGCGAGGCGGGGGTGCACGCCCGCAGCGCCGTGGGCGTGGCGGTGCTGCCGCTGGACGCGCCGGTCGAGGTCGAGATCCAGGTCGAGGTCGCGGACTAGGTCCGGAGGGGCCCGAAACGGGTCCGCCTGGACAGCGCCGGGCGTGGGCGGTCGGTTCCGCCAGTCGGGCGTACGCGGTCGGCCCGGGCAGCCGTCGTGGGTGGTCGGTATGGGCTCTTCGTGGGCCGCTCTCGTGCGCTGCTTCGTGTGCGGCTTCGTGTGCGGCTTTCGCGGGCTCAGCCGGGCGCCGGGGCGAGCACCACGAAGTCCGCGCTGGACGGATCGAGGCAGACGGCCAGCCGCCCCACGTCCGGCATGTCCACCGGGCCCATCTGCACGCTGCCGCCGCCCTCGGTGACCTTGGCGACGGTGGCGTCGCAGTCCGCGACCGCGAACACCGGGTGCCAGTACGGCCGGCCGCCGGTGAGCGCCAGGTGGTCCGCCGGGAGCCCCATGATGCCGCCCTGCGCCCGCTCGGGGCCCAGGCCGGCCGGGGCGATCAGCGTGTACGCGCCGCCGTCGCCCGGCAGCGGCATGTCCTGGGTCTGCCAGCCGAAGAGGGAGCCGTAGAACTTCTTCGCGGCGGCCGCGTCCGTCGTGTACAGCTCGATCCAGCAGAGGGAGCCCGGCACGTCCACCGCCTCCAGGCCCCGCATCGTCCCCGGCTGCCAGACGGCGAACTGGCCGCCCTGCGGATCGGTCAGCTGCGCCATCCGGCCTTCGCCGTCCGGGGCGAACGGAGCGACCCGTACGGAGCCGCCGGACCGCTCCACCGCCGCGGCCGTGGCCTCGACGTCGGGGGTCTGGAAGTAGATCATCCAGGCCGAGCGGGCCCCCTCCTGGGTGAGCCGGCCCAGACCGCCGACGCTCTTTCCGGCCAGCCGGAAGACGCCGTATCCGTCGGCCTCCAGCTCCGGCGGGTCGAGCTGCCAGCCGAAGACCGAGCCGTAGAAGCGGGCCGCGGCGGCGACATCGGGCGCCCCGAGGTCGACCCAGCACGGGGAGCCGGGCACATAGTCAGTGGTGATCATGGCGCTTCCCTTCCCGACCGGTCCCTTGGCGGCCGCTTTCCTTCCGCATCGTTTCCTTCTCCGCCGTTTCCTTCTCCGTCGGATTTCCGACTTGCGCAGGTCCGTATGCAGTCAGGGTGACACCCGCCACTGACATCCGCCCTCCGACGCCTGCCCCGGAGGCCGCCGGGCGGGCCGAGCGGTCCAGGGCGCGCCTCTGACCAGGTCGGACAGTCCCGGACTGTCCGGGACGCCAGGAGACCTTGCCGGACGGCACGGCACAGAAAACGCTCCTTCATGGGCCCATCGCGAGGCCCGTGAAGGAGGTCGTGATGACGGAGCAGACGCGGTCGGCCGGGCCCCCGTCCTCGCAGGTCGTCGGCCACCGCCATATCGGATCCTGAGACGAGGGGAAACGCCTCACCGTGAACACGTCGTCCGTAGACATGCCCTGGCCAACTCGTATGCGCATTAGGCTGCTTGGACAGCCTGAACGCATAGGAGCGGTCATGGAGACGGGGCCTGACCCGAAGGCGGCACGTACTGCGGCCGAGTTCGTCGTCGCGATGCGGCAGTTGCGCAGCTGGGCCGATCTGAGCTACCGCCAGCTGGAGCGGAACGCGGAGGCCGCCGGGGATGTGCTGCCGCGCGCCACCATCTCGGGTGCGCTCAGCCGGGACGACCTGCCCCGGGAGCAGCTTCTCACCGCGTTCGTACGGGCGTGTGGCGGGGACGAGGAGACCGTGGCCGTATGGCTGGCGGCCCGTCGGCGGCTGTCCATAGCCGGTCCCGGGGCCGCCTCGGCCCCGGACGAGCCCGTCGCCTCCTCCGCGCCCGTCGCCTCCTCCGCGCCCGCCTCCGACGGTGCCTCCGCGGCCCTCTCTGAGGCCGCGCCGGAACCCGACGCCACCGACGCCACAGCCGGGCACGCCCCAACGCCCGCATCCGGACCCGTACCCGCCCACGCCGCCGAGACCCGGCAGACCCGGCCCGGCGGCCCCACGCCGCCCGACCCGGACGAGCGGAGCCACGAGATCGGCCCTCCGGCCGAGGTGACCGAGGTGCTTGCCTCCGGCGAGGCGCCCGGCCCGGGACCCGGGAAGCCCACGTCCGGCTCGGCGTGGAGAAGGCGGTATCTGCCCACGCTCGCGGTCGGCCTTTCCGCCGCCATCGGGGTGCTGCTGCTGGCTTACGGGCCGTTCTCCGGCTCCGACGACGGCGGCGGCCCCGACGCCCGGTCCGGAGCCGGCTCCAGCTCGTCAGGCGGCGGGTCGTCCAAGGACGCCGACGCGCCTTCGGACGTCTCGGACACATCGAAGACCCCGGATACCTCGGACAACTCGGAGACGCCGGACACCAAGGAGCCCGTCGCCGACGACACCCCGACCACGTCGCCGACCCGCGACGCTTCCTCGTCGAAGCCCGAGCCGACGGCCACGGGCGCCGCTTCCAAGCCCCGGCTGCCCGCAGCGGGCCCGACGCGGATCCACCCCCTCTCGGCCCCCAGCCTCTGCCTCACCGAGGGCCAGGAACGCAAGACCGGGAGGAAGGAGATCGCGGCGCAGATGCCGTGCGCCGACGTCCCGCTGCCCCGCGTGTCCTTGGACGCGGTCGGCGACGGCGTCTACCGCATCCAGTGGTACCACCCCGGTGAGGGCAGGGGCCTCGGCTGCCTGGCCGTCGACAATAACGCGATGGAGTCGGGCGCCCTGCTCGCCCCGCGCTCCCCCTGCACGAACGCGGACAACATGAAGTTCCGGCTGGAGCCCTCCCACGGCGGGTTCCGGCTGCGCCCGGTCCACAGTGGGCTGTGCATCGGGATCCTGCCGCCCCGTACGGAGGGCGCCGAGGCGATTCAGAACACCTGCACCGGCGAGGCGAACCAGGCGTTCCGATTCACCGCGTCCTGAGGCGGCTTCCCGCGTCCTGAGACGGCGCGCCGCCCCCGGGCCCTCGAACATCCGCGCGCCAGCGCATAGCATCCGGCCATGTCCACTACGAATGGTCAGTGGTATCCGCCCGACTGGCCGGAGCGCATCCGGCGGCTGGCGGTCGGCGAGCTCACCCCGGTGACCCCGCGCCGGGCGGCCACCGTGCTGCTGCTGCGCGACGGGGCCGAGGGCCCCGCCGTGCACATGCTGCGCAGACGGACCTCCATGGCCTTCGCCGCCGGGGCGTACGCGTATCCGGGCGGCTCGGTGGACCCGCGCGACGAGCGCGGGGTGGCATGGGCCGGGCCCTCGCGCCGGGAGTGGGCGCGGCGGCTGGGCCTCTCGGCCGATGACGGGACGGCGGCCCAGGCCATCGTGTGCGCGGCGGTCCGGGAGACCTTCGAGGAGGCGGGCGTGCTGCTCGCGGGCCCGACGCCGCATACGGTCGTCGCGGATACGACGGGCGAGGAGTGGGACGCGGACCGCGCGGCGCTGGTCGCCCGGGAGCTGTCGTTCGCCGATTTCCTGGACCGCCGCGGGCTCGTGCTCCGTTCGGACCTGCTCGGGTGCTGGGCCCGCTGGATCACCCCGGAGTTCGAGCCGCGCCGCTACGACACCTGGTTCTTCGTGGCCGCCATGCCGCACGGCCAGCGCACCCGTAACGCCTCGACCGAGGCGGACCACACCGTCTGGATCCGGCCCGCCGAGGCGGCCGCGGGGTATGACCGGGGCGAGCTGTTGATGATGCCGCCGACCATCGCGACCCTGCGCGATTTGGAGCCGTACGGCGCGGTCGCGGACGTCCTGGCCGCGGCCCCGGACCGGGACCTCACGCCCGTACTGGCGCGGGCGCGGCTGGAGGAGGGCCAGGTCGTACTGAGCTGGCCGGGGTATGACGAGTTCACCAAGCACATTCCCACGGGACCCGGGCCCATGGGGGGAGCGAGCTGATGACGTACGGAGCATCCCTGCCCGGCCAGCCGCGAGGCGGCGCCATCGGCGGCCCGGCCACCGATCGGGCGGTGTGCGTCCTCGCGCCGAACCCCTCCCCGATGACGCTGGACGGCACCAACACCTGGATCGTCTCCGAGCCGGACTCCGACCTGGCCGTCGTCATCGACCCGGGCCCGCTCGACGACGCCCACCTCAAGGACGTCCTGGCCACGGCGGAGCAGGCGGGCAAGCGGGTCGCGCTGACGCTGCTCACCCACGGCCACCCGGACCACGCGGACGGCGCGGCGCGCTTCGCCGAGCTGACGCGTACGCGCGTACGGGCCCTGGATCCGGCGCTGCGGCTGGGGGAGGAGGGGCTGGGGGCCGGGGACGTCATAACCACCGGCGGGCTGGAGCTGCGGGTGGTGTCCACACCCGGTCACACGGCCGACTCGCTCTCCTTCCACCTCCCGGCGGACGCCGCGGTCCTGACCGGTGACACGGTGCTGGGGCGCGGTACGACGGTGGTGGCGCATCCGGACGGGCGGCTCGGCGACTATCTGGACTCGCTGCGGCGGCTGCGCTCGCTGGCGGTGGACGACGGGGTGAGCACCGTGCTGCCGGGGCACGGGCCGGTGCTGAACGACGCACGCGGCGCGGTGGAGTACTACCTCGCGCACCGGGCCAACCGGCTGGCGCAGGTGGAGACGGCCGTGGAGAGCGGCTACCGCACGCCCTCGGAGGTCGTGGCGCATGTGTACGCGGATGTGGACCGGTCGCTGTGGCCGGCGGCGGAGCTGTCGGTCCGCGCCCAGCTGGAGTATCTGGGCGAGCACGGCCTGATCTGAAGCCTGGTGCCTGGTGCCGGGCGCTTGGTGGCGGGCGCTTTCCGCGCCACGCGCGGAAATACGAGGAGGGCCCTCACCGACTGCAATCGATATGCGGCTACCGCCGCGTGGCGATCGCCGCCCGGTGAGGGCCCTCCTCGTAACGCGTCAGCGGGACCGCTTGGCGAGCCGCTCGACGTCCAGCAGGATCACCGCGCGCGCCTCCAGCCGCAGCCAGCCGCGGCCCGCGAAGTCGGCGAGCGCCTTGTTGACCGTCTCACGCGAGGCGCCGACCAACTGGGCCAGCTCTTCCTGCGTGAGGTCGTGGACGACGTGGATGCCCTCCTCCGACTGCACGCCGAAGCGGCGCGAGAGGTCGAGGAGCGCGCGGGCGACACGCCCGGGGACATCCGAGAAGACCAGGTCGGACATCTGGTCGTTGGTCTTGCGCAGGCGCCGGGCGACCGCGCGCAGCAGCGCCGTGGCGACCTCGGGCCGGGCGTTCAGCCACGGCTGCAGGTCGCCGTGGCCGAGGCCGAGCAGCTTGACCTCGGTGAGGGCGGTGGCGGTGGCGGTACGCGGGCCGGGGTCGAAGAGCGACAGCTCGCCGATCAGCTCGCCGGGCCCGAGCACGGCCAGCATGTTCTCGCGGCCGTCGGGAGAGGTGCGGTGGAGCTTCACTTTGCCTTCGGTGACCACGTACAGGCGGTCGCCCGGGTCCCCTTCGTGGAAGAGGGCGTCACCTCGCGCGAGGGTGACCTCTCCCATGGAGGCGCGCAGCTCAGCGGCCTGCTCGTCATCGAGCGCCGCGAAAAGCGGGGCGCGCCGCAGAACGTCGTCCACGAGACTCTCCTTGTCGACATGCACAGGGGACCGTCGTCCCCATGATGCCGGACGGTAAAACAGTGCGATCAATCACAAGTTTGACGCACCTGCCTGCGGCACTGTACGGCAGGGGTCCGATTGAGCGGCTCTTTCCTGTGGTCGGAGCGTATGTCAGTGCCGGGGCTTAGGCTGGCTGGGTGTCCAATAGGCCGGTGAAAGCACGGGGCAAGGGGGCCGGACGGGTGAGCGCACCTCGTAATTCCGCTGTGGGCGAACAAGGGTCGGCCGAGCCAGCGGAAACGGCAAATCCACACAAAACCATCAAGCGGACAAAAGCCGCTAAAACAGCTAAAGCTGCTAAAGGTGCCGAAGTCGGCAGTGCCGCCAAGGCTGCCAAACCCGCCGGCGCCGCCAGACCCCGTAAGGCCGCCGCCGCCCGCCCCGAATCCCGGCTCGCACTCGTCCGCCGGGCCCGCCGGATCAACCGCGAGCTCGCCGACATGTATCCGTACGCGCACCCCGAGCTGGACTTCGAGAACCCCTTCCAGTTGCTGGTCGCCACGGTCCTGTCCGCCCAGACCACCGACCTGCGGGTCAACCAGACCACCCCCGCCCTGTTCGCCGCCTATCCGGCGCCCGAGGACATGGCCGCCGCCGACCCCGAGGCGCTGGAGCAGCTGATCCGGCCGACGGGCTTCTTCCGGGCCAAGGCGAAGTCCCTGCTGGGGCTGTCCGCCGCGCTGCGGGACCGCTTCGACGGCGAGGTGCCGGGCCGCCTGGAGGACCTGGTGACGCTGCCGGGCGTCGGGCGCAAGACGGCCAATGTGGTCCTCGGGAACGCCTTCGGGGTGCCGGGACTGACCGTGGACACTCACTTCGGGCGGCTGGTGCGGCGCTGGAAATGGACCGGTCAGGAGGACCCGGAGAAGGTCGAGGCGGAGATCGCCGCGCTCTTCCCGAAGAGCGAGTGGACGATGCTCTCGCACCGGATCATCTTCCACGGCCGCCGCGTCTGCCACGCCCGCAAGCCCGCCTGCGGCGCCTGCCCGATCGCCCCGCTGTGCCCGTCGTACGGGGAGGGGGAGACGGATCCGGACAAGGCGAAGAAGCTGCTGAAGTACGAGCTGGGCGGCCAGCCGGGTCAGCGGCTGCGCCCGCCGACCGACTATCCGGGCCGGCCCGCCGCCCCTCTGGGGGCCACCGCCTCCCTGGAAGCCGCCGGTCCCCTGGAGGCGGCCACTTCCCTGGGGTCGGCCGGATCGGCCGCTCCTGTGGAGGCCGCCGAGTGACGAGCACGTACGGCGGTATGGCCGGTGTGACCAGTGATGGGCTGCCCGAATGGCTGATGCCCGTGGCCCGCGCCGCGGAGACGGTGGAGGCCCGGCAGCTGAGCCGGTTTCTGCCGCCCGCGCGGGGCGGCGGCCGCCCCTCCGCCGTCCTGGTGCTGTTCGGGGAGGGCGAGCGCGGGCCTGAGCTGCTGCTTCTGGAGCGTGCGGGCTCGCTGCGCTCGCATGCGGGCCAGCCATCCTTCCCCGGGGGCGCGCTCGACCCGGAGGACGGCGATCCGGAAGGGGCCGGCCCGGTGCGCGCGGCGCTGCGCGAGGCCGAGGAGGAGACGGGCCTGGACCCGGCCGGGGTGCAGCTCTTCGCGGTGCTGCCGCGGCTCTACATCCCGGTGAGCGGCTTCGTGGTGACCCCGGTGCTCGGCTGGTGGCGCAAGCCCAGCCCGATCCGGCCCGTCGACCCCGCCGAGACGGCCCGGGTCTTCACCGTGCCCGTGGCGGATCTCACGGATCCGGCGCATCGGGCGACCACCGTCCACCCGAGCGGTCACACCGGCCCCTGCTTCCTCGTCGAAGGGGCTCTGGTCTGGGGATTCACGGCCGGAGTGATTGACCGGATCTTGCACTACGCGGGCTGGGAAAGACCTTGGAACCGTGACAACCGCGTCCCGCTCGACTGGCGTGCATGAGACGGTGTCCCGGTGAATGTGCTGGACATCCTGCTGCTGCTCGCCGCCGTGTGGTTCGCGGTCGTCGGTTACCGCCAGGGCTTCGTCGTCGGCGTTCTGTCGGTGATCGGCTTCATCGGTGGTGGCCTCGCCGCGGTCTACCTGCTGCCGGTGATCTGGGACGGCACCACCGATCAGGCGTCCCCGGGCACCTTCGGCGCGGTCATGGCGGTCGTGCTGGTGATCGTGTTCGCCTCGGTCGGCCAGGCCGCCACCACCCACTTGGGCAACAAGCTGCGCCGTCACATCACCTGGTCACCGGCGCGCGCCCTGGACGCGACCGGCGGCGCGCTGGTCAACGTGATGGCGATGCTCCTGGTCGCCTGGCTGATCGGCTACTACCTGGCGGGCTCCTCGCTGCCCACCGTGAGCAAGGAGGTCAATAACTCCAAGGTGCTGTTCGGGGTCTCCCGGGTGGTCCCGGACGAGGCGACCACCTGGTTCTCCGACTTCCGCTCGGTGCTCGCGCAGAACGGCTTCCCACAGGTCTTCTCGCCCTTCTCGAACGAGCCCATCACCTCCGTACCGGCGCCGGACCCGGCGCTCGCCTCGAGCCCGGTGGCCACCAACGCCAAGCAGAGCATCGTCAAGGTCGTCGGCACCGCCCCCAGCTGCGGCAAGGTCCTGGAGGGCTCCGGTTTCGTCTTCGCGCGGCATCGGGTGATGACCAACGCCCATGTCGTCGGCGGGGTCGACCACCCGACCGTGCAGATAGGCGGCGAGGGTCGGCTGTACGAGGCGAGGGTCGTGCTCTACGACTGGAAGCGCGATATCGCCGTCCTGGACGTGCCCTCGTTGGACGCGCCCGCGCTCAAGTTCGCCGAAGGCGACGCGCGCAGCGGCGACGGCGCGATCGTCGCCGGATTCCCCGAGAACGGCGCGTTTGACGTGCGCGCGGCCCGCGTCCGCGACCGTATCGAGGCCAAGGGCCCGGACATCTACCACAACGGCACGGTGCACCGCGATGTCTACTCACTGTTCGCGACCGTGCGGCAGGGCAACTCCGGCGGCCCGCTGCTCACCCCGCAGGGCCGGGTGTACGGCGTGGTCTTCGCCAAGTCCCTCGACAACGCGGACACCGGATACGCGCTGACCGCGGACGAGGTGCGCCAGGACGCCCAGCAGGGCCGTACGGCACAGGCCCCGGTGGACACCAAGGGCTGCGCGCTGTAAAAACGCCGACCCCGCTGGTCGTTCCCCTGTGGCCGCGAGAAGCCTCGCGGCCACAGTGCGTGTTATGTCGCGCTGTGTGAACGGTCGCTACTGAGGGCCGCTACTGACGGCCGCGTGGATGGCGCAGCCGAGCCGAGACCCAGCGGGCCCTGCGGCGGATGATGCGCGGGATCCCCATATCGGGGTCATGGCCTACGGAAGGCCCGGGACCGCCCCGCTCGGAAACGCTCAGCGCGGTATTGGCAGCAGCGGCGGCTTCGGAGCCGCGGTCGCTTGGTGCGTCACGGTAGTCGTGCGTCCAGCCCATACCTGGGTCTCTGCCCGGGGCCCAAGGTCCGTAATCGCCCCTGGCTGCGGCAATTGGCCTATGCTCCAGGCAAGTGGCCGTTCGAAAAACAGGTGTTCGCTCAACGTGCCGACAGCGGACAGCATGCGGACACCGAGCCGGCGGCTTGTACGCGGAACGGGCGGTCTATTGCCTCAGCGGTCGGGCTCGGGATCCTTGAGCCAGTTGATCAGCTCGGTGGAGAAGGCGACCGGATCCTCCTCGTGCGGGAAGTGCCCGAGGCCGTCGAAGAGCCGCCAGCGGTAGGGCGCCTCCACGTACTCCCCGGAACCCGCCGCGCTGCGGGTGCGCATCACCGGGTCGAGTGACCCGTGCAGATGCAGCGTGGGCACCCGCACCGGCCGCCGCATCCGCCGGTTGAACTGGAAACCGTCCGGCCGCGCCAGCGACCGCACCATCCAGCGGTACGGCTCGATCGAGCAGTGTGCCGTCGACGGGATGGTCATCGCCCGACGGTAGATCTCCACGGCCTGGTCCTCGGGCAGCCGAGGCCCCGACCAATCCCGGATCAGCCGCCCCACCAGCGCCCCGTCGTCCGCGGTCAGCTGCCGCTCGGGCAGCCAGGGCCGCTGGAAGCCCCATACGTAAGAGCTGGCCGCGCTCTGCTTGACGTCCCGCAGCATGGCCGAGCGCCAGCGCCGCGGATGCGGCATCGAGGCCACCGCGAGCCGCCGGACCAGCTTCGGCCGCATCACCGCGGCCGTCCAGGCGAGGTATCCGCCCAGGTCATGGCCGACGAGTGCGGCGTCGGGCTCACCGAGCGAGCGGACCACCCCGGTGATGTCGAGGGCGAGGTTGGCCGGGTCGTAGCCCCGGGGCGTACGGTCGCTGCCGCCCACCCCGCGCAGATCCATCGCCACCGCCCGGAAGCCGGCCTCGGCCAGGGCGGTCAGCTGGTGCCGCCAGGCCCACCAGAACTGCGGGAAGCCGTGCAGCAGCAGGACCAGCGGGCCGTCACCCAGCTCGGCGATATGGAAGCGCGCGCCGTTGGCCGCGACGTCCCGATGGGTCCAGGGTCCGTCGAGCCGTACGACCGAGGCGGAGGTGTCAGGGGCCGTCATGCGGTCGAGCGTGTCACATCCCGTGCCGGGCGGCCGCCATTGGCCGCGGCGCGCGGGTGTGGCTTGACGCTCCCCAGCACGGCCGCCGTCTCCTTGGCCGAGGCCATGGACTTCTTCGGCGCCTTGACCCGCTTGAACTTGGCGAGCGCGACGCCGCCGAGGATCCCGGCGATCAGCCAATAGATGCCACCGACGATCAGAAAGCACCAGGCGAGGCCGAGGCCGGTCCAGGCGCGCAGGCCGTAGGCGAGGGCGAAGCTCAGCACCGGCAGCGAGAACAGCAGCAGCACCCCCGCCACGATGGCCGCGCCGCTGCCGAACAGGGTGCGCCGGGCGCTGTCCCGGAATTCGGCCTTGGCCAGCGCGATCTCGTCGTGCACCAGCGCGGACAGTTCGGTGGTCGCCGTGGCCACCAGCTGGCCGAGGCTGCGGTTGCCGCCGTCGTCGGCTGCGCTCATCGCCATCTCCCTCTGCTCTCGCACGTCTTATGCGTCCCGCACGTCTTACACGTCGTCGTACGCGTCGTCTTGCTCGTCTTCCGCGTCTTCCGCGTCTTACTCGTCGTCTTGCTCTCGTCTTGCGCGTCTGCCACGTCTTCTGCGCTTCTCCGCGGTCGTCAAGCCTCTCAGATCATGCCGGACCATCGTCACCGGAGTCGGATGCGGCAGCCACTTCGGCAAGTCGACGGTGCTCGGCGGCCTTGGCCTCGTGGATCGCGGCCATCCGCAGGTGGTAGTCCGGGCTGTCGAGTTCGTAGATATCGGGGATGCCGTCCTGGTCCTCGTCCCGCTCCTCTTCCTCGCACAGCTTCCGGTAGGTGTTGTTACGCATCTTCAGCAGGACGCCCGAGACGACGGCGGCGAGCAGCGAGCCGATGAGCACCGCCGCCTTCACCTCGGCGGCGAGGGTGGGGTCGGTGGGGAAGGCCAGCTCGCCGATGAGCAGGGAGACGGTGAAGCCGATTCCGGCGAGCGAGGCGATCGCGAACACATCCGCCCAGGCCAGGTCCTCGTTCAGCTCAGCCTTGGTGAAGCGGGCGGCGAGCCAGGAGCCGCCGAGGACGCCGATGGTCTTGCCCACGACGAGGCCGAGGACGACGCCGAGCGTCTCGGGGCGGGAGAAGACCTGCCCGATGGTTTCGCCGGAGGCCGGCACCCCGGCGGCGAAGAGGGCGAACAGCGGGACGGCGAGTCCGGCCGACAGCGGGCGTACGCGATGCTCGATGCGCTCGGCGGGGGAGCGCTCCTCGCCCTCGCGCACGGTGCAGCGCAGCATCAGGCCCATGGCGACGCCGGCGATCGTGGCATGCACCCCGCTCGCATGCATCAGAGCCCAGATGACGAAGGCCAACGGGACATAGATGTATGCGCCGCGGATGCCCTTGCGGTGCAGCGTCCAGAACACGACGAGACCGGCAAAGGCCAGACCGAGGGCGACGAAGTCGATATGCGTCGTATAGAAGATCGCGATGATCAGGATCGCGCCGAGGTCGTCCACCACCGCGAGGGTGAGCAGAAACGCGCGCAGGGCGGCGGGCAGGGCGGTGCCGATGACGGCGAGTACGGCGAGGGCGAAGGCGATATCGGTTGCGGTGGGCACCGCCCAGCCCCTGAGGTTTCCGCCGCCGGCCGCGCCCACGGCCACATAGACGAGGGCGGGCATGGCCATGCCGCATATCGCTGCCACGACGGGGAGCGCGGCAGCCCGGGGGTCGCGCAGCTCGCCCGCGATCAGCTCACGCTTGAGCTCGATGCCGGCCACGAAGAAGAAGATGGTGAGCAGGCCGTCCGCGGCCCAGGAGCCGATCGACAGCCGCAGATGCAGCGCGTCGGGGCCGAAGGAGAAGTTTCTGACGTCCTGGTAGAGGCCGCTGAGCGGGGTGTTGGCGAGGAACAGCGCGGCGATGGCGGCGACCAGCAGGATGATGCCGCCGACGGTTTCGGTGCGCAGCGCGTCGGTGACGAAGGTCCGCTCGGGCAGCGACAGACGTCCGAGGAACTTGCGGCGGATGGGCGCGGCCACGGGGAAGCCTCCTGGAGCGGGGATACACGTGTGGTGTGTGCCGACCAGACTTCCCGGCGCGCCCTCGAAAGCTTGTTCTTGTCGTGTTCTTGATGTGACGGCTTTCCAGCCTATCCGGAATGCCCGGAGGGCGCCCCGCCAGGCCGGGCGCCCTCCGTTTTCCGCATGCCGTATGCGCCGAATATTGGCGATGTGACCGGGTCAGTCCTCGCTGGCGGCGGACGGCAGCTTGCTCTGGATGAGCTCCATGACGGAAGAGTCGGTGAGGGTGGTGACATCGCCGAGGGTGCGGTTCTCGGCGACATCGCGCAGCAGTCGACGCATGATCTTGCCGGAGCGGGTCTTGGGCAGCTCGGCCACCGGCAGAATCCGCTTGGGCTTGGCGATCGGGCCGAGGTGCTTGGAGACGTGGGCCCGCAACTCCTCGACCAGACCGTCTTCCTCCGCGGCGCCGCCGCGCAGAATGACGAAGGCGCAGATGGCCTGGGTGGTCTGGGGGTCGGTGGCCCCGACGACCGCGGCCTCGGCGACCTTGGGGTGCGAGACGAGCGCCGACTCCACCTCGGTCGTGGAGATGTTGTGGCCGGAGACCAGCATGACGTCGTCGACCCGGCCGAGCAGCCAGATGTCGCCGTCGTCGTCCTTCTTGGCGCCGTCGCCCGCGAAGTAGCGGTTGGCGAAGCGCGACCAGTAGGTGTCCAGATAGCGCTGGTCGTCGCCCCAGATGGTGCGGAGCATGGACGGCCAGGGCTCGGTGAGGACCAGGTAGCCGCCGGAGCCGTCCGGCACCTCGTTGGCATCGTCGTCGACGACGGTGGCGGAGATACCGGGGAGCGGGACCTGAGCCGAACCGGGCTTGGTCTCGGTGACGCCCGGCAGCGGGCTGATCATCATCCCGCCGGTCTCGGTCTGCCACCAGGTGTCGACCACGGGCGTCTTGTCCGCGCCGATGTGCTTGCGGTACCAGACCCATGCCTCGGGGTTGATCGGCTCGCCGACCGAGCCGAGGATGCGCAGCGAGGACAGGTCGAACTTGGCCGGGATGTCGTCGCCCCACTTCATGCAGGCGCGGATCGCGGTCGGGGCGGTGTAGAGGACCGTGACGCCGTACTTCTGGACGATCTCCCACCAGCGGCCCTGATGCGGGGTGTCCGGGGTGCCCTCGTAGAGCACCTCGGTCGCACCGTTGGACAGCGGTCCGTAGACGATGTACGAGTGGCCGGTGACCCAGCCGACGTCGGCCGTGCACCAGTACACATCCGACTCCGGCTTGAGGTCGAAGACGGCGTGGTGGGTGTAGGAGACCTGGGTGAGATAGCCGCCGGTGGTGTGCAGGATGCCCTTGGGCTTACCGGTGGTGCCCGAGGTGTAGAGGATGAAGAGCGGGTGCTCGGCCTCGAACGCCTCGGGGGTGTGCTGCTCCGGCTGGCGGTCGACGAGCTCATGCCACCACACATCGCGGCCCTCGGCCCAGGCCACTTCCTGGCCCGTGCGGCGGACCACCAGCACATTGCGCACGTTCTCGGTGCCCGGACGGGTCAGGGCCTCGTCGACGGCGGGCTTGAGTGCGGAGGGCTTGCCGCGGCGGTAGCCGCCGTCCGCGGTGATCACGACCCGGGCGTCGGCGTCCTCGATGCGGGTGGCGAGAGCGTCGGCCGAGAAGCCGCCGAAGACCACGGAGTGGGGGGCGCCGATGCGGGCACAGGCCAGCATCGCGACGACGGTCTCCGGGATCATCGGCAGATAGATCGCGACCCGGTCACCGGTCCGGACCCCGAGCTCGGTCAGGGCATGCGCCGCCTTGGAGACCTCGCGCTGCAACTCGGCGTAGGTGACGGAGCGGGTGTCGCCGGGCTCGCCCTCGAAGTGGATGGCCACCCGGTCGCCCAGCCCGTTCTCCACATGGCGGTCGACGCAGTTGTACGCCACATTGAGCTTGCCGTCGGCGAACCACTTCGCGAACGGCGGGTTCGACCAGTCCAGCGTCTCGGTCGGCTCGACGGCCCAGGTCAGCCGACGGGCCTGCTCGGCCCAGAAGCCCAGGCGGTCAGCCTTCGCCCGCTCATACGCCTCCGCCGTGACATTGGCGTTGGCGGCCAGGTCGGCGGGTGGAGCGAAGCGACGCTCCTCCCGAAGAAGGTTGGCCAGGCTTTCGTTGCTCACGACATCTCCCTTTCCCAGGGTGACCGTTGTGTCCCAGGCCATAGCTCATCAGCCCGCGGTGCACCCTGACAAGGGTCGTCGGCAAAAATTGGTTTAGACCTGTAATCACATGAGTCCCACGCCCCCGGCCAGGGAACCGCCGCCCAAGCCCGCCGCCGCGGCCCCGCCGCTCGCACAGGCACCCGCTGCCGCGCCATGATCCGGCCGCACAGCCGAGAATCTGCCCGCTCCCCCGGCCTCCAGCACATACGCCTGAGCCTCCCCCACATGGAAGTACATCCCCTGAAGCACCAGCCCGCCCTCCGCCACCCGGCGGGCCACACAACCGTGCGCCATCAGATGGTCGAGCTGCTGCACCACATTGACCAACGCCAGCCGCTCCAGCTCATCGGCCACGGGCCTGTCCCCGAGCGCCACCTCCCCGCGCCCCAGCCGCCCGATCCGCTCCATACGGGCCAGGCTCGGGCGCCCATGGCGCAGCCATCGCACAAGCGGCGTCTGCGCGACGGCGGGCGCGTGTGTCTCGGACGGCGTCTGCCTGCTGGATGGCATCTGCCTGCCCGACAGGGTCGGCGCCGCGGGTGGTGTCTGCGTCCTGGACGGCGCCTGCCTGCCGTGCAGTGTCTGCTCGCCGGACGGTGCGGGCACCACCGAGCCCAGCAGCGCCTGCATCGCCCCGCATCCCGAGTGTCCGCACACCGTGATGCTGCCGACCTTCAGCACCTCCACCGCGTATTCGAGGGCCGCACCCACTGAGTCACAGGCATCCCCGGAGCCGGGCGGTGGCACCAGATTGCCCACATTGCGCACGGTGAACAGGTCGCCGGGCCCACTGGAGGTGATCATGCTGGTCACCAGCCGGGAGTCGGCGCAGGTCAAGAAGAGCTGAGTGGGCCGCTGCCCCTCCCGCGCGAGCCGCGCCAACTCCTCCCGCACCAGCGGCGCGGTGTGCCGCTGGAAGGCGCTCACCCCGCCGAGCAGCTGTCCTCCGCCGTTCTGCACGGCCGTCGGGGCGGGACGGGTGCAGTGATGGTTGCGCCAGGGTGTCCACGGCCGGCAGGCATGGGCGCTGGCCGGCTCGGCGATCGGCCGCCCCGACCGGCCGCCGAGCCTGACCCAGCCTCCGCGCGCCCGATGCCCCTCGGCCCAGGACTGCAGCGCGTCATACGCGGCGTGGTCCATGAACCAGCCGCCCAGCTCCACCACCACGCTCGCCCCGGCCGGCAGCTGCGCCAGGGCCCGGCTGAGCCGGGGCACCGCCAGAAACGTCAGCTGCCCGCTCACCCGCACCCGGTGCAGCCCGGCCTCCTCGGCCACGGTGATCCGGGTGTGGGCCAGGCGGCGCAGCGCCGTGACGACCGCGACCACGATCCCGACCACCACCCCCTGCAATACGCCCAGCAGGACGACCGCGCCCAGCGTCGCCGCATACACCGGGAACTCCCGATTCCGCTGCACGTTCTTGATGTGCGCGAAGCTGACCATCTTCACGCCGACGACCAGGACCAGCGCGGCGAGCGCCGCGAGCGGAATCAGCTCGAGCACCCCGGCGAGCAGCCCCGCGCACAGCGCCACCCATACGCCATGGAGCACCGTGGACCGGCGGGTCACGGCACCGGCCCGGACATTCGCCGAGCCGCGGATCGCGCCTCCCGCGATCGGCAGCCCGCCCAGGAGCCCGGAGACCATATTGGCCGCGCCCTGCCCGACCAGCTCGCGGTCCAGCCGGGTCGGCTGCTTTTCCGGCGCCGGGTGCGGTGCCATGCCCGGCGCCTCCGTCCGCGGGCCGGGTCCCGCGGTCTGCAGCCGGTCGACGGCGACGGCGGACAGCAGCGATTCCATGCTCGCGACCAAAGTGACCGTCAGCACGGCGGCGACCAGCCCGAGCACTGGTCCCTCCGGAAGCCCGGGCAGCGCCGGGACCTCCCAGGACGGCAGATCGACGCGCGGCACCGTCATGCCCGCGCTCATCGCGGTGGCCGCGACGACGGCGACGAGTGCCGCCGGCACGGTACGCGCGACCCGCCCGGCCTTCCCCGGCAGCCAGGGCCACAGCACGAGCACTGCGACGGTGATCGCACCCACCAGAAGGGCGGCCGGGTGCGGATGTCTCAACTCCGTGGGCAGCGCGGCGATGTTGTCGATCACTGAGCTGTCGGGGCTGTCGCCGAGCACCACATGCAGCTGGCCGACCGCGATGACGACGCCGATGCCCGCGAGCATCCCATGGACGATGGCCGGGCTGATCGCGAGCGCGGCCCGCGCCACTCGCAGGGCGCCGAAGGCCAGTTGCGCCGCGCCGGCGAGCACAGTGATCGCGCAGGTGGTGCGCCAGCCGTAGCGCTGCACGAGATCGGCGGTGACCACGACCAGGCCGGTCGCGGCGCCGCTCACCTGGAGAGGGGCGCCCCCGAGCAGCCCGGCCACGATTCCGCCCACGACGGCGGAGACCAAACCGGCCTGCAGTGGGGCGCCTGTGGCCATCGCGAGCCCGAGGGAGAGCGGGATCGCGATCAGAAAGATGACGATCGAGGCGGAAAGGTCCCGTCGGCAGGAGACCCCACCGATCCGGTTCAAGAGCTGCGACATTCCCGTCTCCTCCGGGGCTTCGCGGCCGGGCATGAGAGCGCGGCCGTGGGTCACGGCGTACTGCGGTCTGATTCCCAAGCCCGGCATCGACCCCCAAGCATTGGTAAATGAATCGTAATGCTGAGTAAAGTCGACAGGAAGTCTTTTCGGGTAGAACGGGTCTATATTCCACCTTACGGGTGAATAATCATTTGAAATGGCTTGTCATGCTCTGTCTTTTCTCTGTTCCGTGCGAGCTTGGCTCTCCTTCCGAGTTCCCGCGACGCGGAACGACGAGAGAGGCGAGGTGGCGGCATGAGGGCCAGAAGAAACGTCACTGCAGGGTTGGCCGTCATGTCCGTGCTGGCCGCGTTGGCCAACTGCACGGGGAGCTCGCACGACTCACAGCGCTCAGGCAACCCGGGCCAGCCGCGGACGGACCGCGACGCGCAGCGGAACGGGCCGGCGGCGCCCAAGCACCCCAAGCGGGGCGGGAAACAGGGCCGGCTCATCGGTGACGGATCGACCTCCTACACCGGACCGCAGCCGGGGCAGCTCAGACCCCGCCGCCTCAAACCGGGCGACAAGCCACCGCAGTTCGTCGTCTTCTCATGGGACGGCGCGGGCCAGGACGGCCAGAAGCTCTTCTCCCGCTTCCGCGCCGTCGGCAAGAAGTACGACGCGACGATGACGTACTTCCTCAGCGGCGTCTACATGCTGCCCACCAAGAAGAAGGACCTCTACGATCCGCCGCGACATGCGCGCGGCTCCTCGGCCATCGGCTTCAACGACATCAAGGGCGTCAAGGACACCGTTGAGCAACTCGGCGCCGCCTGGCTCGAAGGCAATGAGATCGGCACCCACTTCAACGGCCACTTCTGTGGCCCGGACGACGGGGTGGGCACCTGGAGCCCCAAAGAGTGGATCGACGAGACCCGGCAGGCCGTGTCGTTCGTCAAACACTGGAAGACCAATACCGGCCTGCGGGACGGCGAACCACTGCCTTTCGACTACGGCAAGGAGCTCGTGGGCGGCCGCGCCCCCTGCCTGGAGGGGCAGAAGAACCTGATCAAGGCGGGCAAGAAGATGGGATTCCGCTACGACGCCAGCTCCGTGGGCGGCCGCCAGGTCTGGCCGAAGAAGATCCACGGAATCTGGGACTTTCCGCTGCAGGAGATCCCCGTGCCCGGCCATACCTTCGAAACCCTGTCGATGGACTACAACTTCCTCGCCAACCAGTCCGGCACCACCAAGGGCGACCCCTCCAAGCGCGCCGCCTGGGGCAAGCAGATGCGCGAGGGACTGCGAGCCGCCTTCCGCCGGGCGTACAAGGGCAATCGGGCACCGCTGTTCATCGGCAACCACTTCGAATCCTGGAACGGCGGAACGTATATGAACGCCGTCGAGGACACCATCAAGAAGGTCTGCCCGAAGAAGGGCGTGCGCTGCGTCTCCTTCAAGCAACTGGCCGACTGGCTGGACGCGCAGGACCCCGGAGTCCTGCGCCGACTGCGCAAACTGGACGTCGGGAAGCGGCCGAAGGGCGGCTGGGCGGGCTTCTTCGCCGCCGAGCCGGCCTCCACACACTCCGCGCTGCCGGTCAAACGGAAGCGGAAGTAGCCGCCGGCCGCCCGGCCAGGACGGATTCGCCCAGCATGAAGGCGGGGTCGACCTGGGCCGCCAGGTCGGCGCCCGTCTTCTCGTTGCCCCAGCTCTCCGCGTTCCTCAGATGGAAGTGCACCATCTGGCGGGTGTAACGCCGCCAGTCCCGCCGCTCGTACGATGCGTCCGCCGCCTCGTACAGCGTCCGCAGGGCGCGGCGGTTGACCTCCTCGAGCTCCTCGAAGCGCGGCGGGCGGCCCCTTTCCATGGCCCGCACCCAGTCCGAGTGGCCGACCGTGACCAGCAGGTCCTCGCCCACTTCCGCGCGCAGAAAGGCCAGGTCCTCCGGACCCTGCACCTTGTTGCCGACCACGCACAGCGCCACGTCGAAGTCGGCGGCGTACTCCTTGTACTGGCGATAGACCGCCACGCCCTTGCGCGTGGGCTCGGCGACCAGGAACGTCATGTCGAAGCGGGTGAAGAGGCCCGAGGCGAAGGAGTCGCTGCCGGCGGTCATGTCGACGACGACGAACTCGTCGCGGCCGTCCACCAGATGGTTCAGGCACAGCTCGATCGCGCCGACCTTGGAGTGGTAGCAGGCGACGCCGAGATCGGACTCGGTGAACGGGCCGGTCACCATCAGGCGGACCTGCCCGCTGTCGAGCCCGACCCTACGGGCGCATGCCTCGTACACCGGGTTGTCCTCGTCGATCCGCAGGAGCCGTGAGCCCTCGCCCGGCGGAGTCGTCTTGATCATCGTGTCGGCGCCGGAGATACGGGGGTTGGTGCCGCGCAAGTAGTCCTTGATCAAGGGGAGGTGGGCGCCCATGGCGGGCAGTGCGGCCGCTTCCGGCTCGTCCAGACCGAGGGCCGCACCGAGGTGCTGGTTGATGTCCGCATCGACGGCCATGACGGGGGCGCCGGTGGCGGCGAGGTGGCGGATGAACAGCGAGGACAACGTCGTCTTTCCGCTGCCACCCTTGCCCACGAAAGCGATCTTCATGTTCACCTAGCGTAGGTGAGTGATCGTCCCGGAGGCGGATACGGTGAAGAAGACCACTCCAATGAGGGGTGGCGGCGGTGGGTACTGGTAGGTGCGTAGGGTCGTACTCATGAGTACGACAGCAGATCCGCTTGCCGCCCTGGCCGCGCTTCCCGGCGTCGCCGACTCCGTGGACGCCGTGCGCGAGGCGGTGGACCGGGTCTATGGCCACCGGGTGATGCGCCGCCGCAGCAATGAGGTCACATCCGAGGCGGCCCTGCGCGGGGCGCGCGGCTCCGCCGCCCTGGCCGGGGCCGACTGGGCGCTGGAGGAGGTGCGGCGCCGCAGCGACTTCGGACCGGAGGGCGAACCGCGCACGGTGGGCGCGGCGCTGCGGCTGACCGCCGAGGCCGGACAGCTGCTGAGCGTATGGCGGCAGTCGCCGCTGCGGGTGCTGGCCCGGCTGCATCTCGTCGCGGCGGGGGGCGCGGAGGTGGCCGACACGGTGGGGCGGCCGCGGCTGGCGGGTGAGCCGGTCGAGGAGCCACTGATCGAACTGACGCTGCCGGACGCCGACGAGGTGGCCGGGCGGCTGGATGGGCTGGCGCGGCTGCTGCTCGCGGGGAGCCAGGCCCCGGCGCTGGTGACGGCCGCGGTGGTGCACGGCGAACTGCTGGCCCTGCGGCCCTTTGGGTCGTACAACGGTCTGGTGGCCCGTGCGGCGGAGCGGATCGTGCTGGTGGGCAGCGGACTTGACCCGAAGTCCATCTGTGCGGCCGAGGTCGGACACGCGGAATTGGGCGCTGCGGCATACGTCGAGGCGTTGAAGGGCTATGTCTCGGGGACGCCTGAGGGCATGGCGGCGTGGATCGCACAGTGCGGGCGTGCGGTGGAGTTGGGGGCCCGTGAGAGCACCGCGGTCTGCGAGGCCCTGCAGCGCGGCGCCGCCTGAGTCGCCGCAGGACGGGGGCGCTGCGGCGGGCCCGGACATGGTTGCGGCGGTACCGAGTTCGGTACCGCCGCTGGCACGGCCACCGGGTTACCATGCGTGCACGAGAATTCGCCCATCAGGTCGGGATCTTCGCCCGTAACCTGGTGCGGCTGGCCCGTAATCGACGGGTCGGCGTCGCGTGGGTGCCCAGTATTCATGCTAGGTCCGTGGGCCTTGGTGCGTCTGGGGGAATCCTCCGGATGCCCCTGGTCTCGCGGGCCTTCGATTCCTTTCTACTCCTGTGTCAGCCCAAGCGGAAGCTCTCATCGCAGATCTTTGTGATTGGCTTCAAATACGGGCATACGGTGCGCGGCGTCGACTGGCGTACCACATCAGCCCGGCGGTGGCTGCGGCCGCGCCCACCGCCGCCGCCACGGCAAGCACCGGACGCGGCGGCATGGACAGCGAGGGCACGCGCTGCTTCAGCCGCACCGGCTTGTTGAAGGAGAGGACCGGCCAGCCACGGGCGGCGGCCTCGCGGCGCAGCGCGCGGCTCGGGTTCACCGCGTGGGGATGACCGACGGACTCCAACATCGGCAGGTCGGTGGCCGAGTCGCTGTATGCGTAGCAGCGGGAGAGGTCATAGCCCTCGGACTCGGCCAGCTCGGCGATGGCTTCCGCTTTGGTCGGCCCATAGGCGTAGTACTCCACCTCGCCGGTGAACACCCCGTTCTCCACGACCATACGGGTGGCCACGACTCGGTCCGCGCCCAGCAGCTCGCCGATCGGCTCGACGACCTCGGCGCCCGAGGTACTGACGATGACCACATCGCGGCCGGCGGTGTGGTGTTCCTCAATGAGGGAGGCGGCCTCGTCATAGATGATCGGGTCGATGAGGTCATGCAGGGTCTCGGCGACGATCTCCCGCACCTGCTCGACATTCCATCCACGACACAGCGCCGAGAGATACTCCCGCATCCGTTCCATCTGCTCGTGATCGGCTCCGCCGGCGAGGAAGACGAACTGCGCATATGCGGTACGCAGTACGGCGCGGCGGTTGATCAGCCCACCTTGGTAGAAGGACTTGCTGAAGGTGAGCGTGCTCGACTTCGCAATGACCGTCTTGTCCAGGTCAAAGAAGGCGGCTGTCCGAGGCAACGAGTGGTTTTCCACGACGCCGAGCATAGGGCCCACCATTCGGCGTAAGCTGGGCGCGTGGGTTTGCCTGAGAAGGCTCTCGGGTACACCATGGAAGTCACGGATCGTTCGCGACCGTGCTAACCCGGTCCGACTCCTCCCCCCCCGAGTCGGCCGTGGGGACGACCCCCGCTCTCCCCCCCGGCGGGGGTCGTCGCATGTCCGGACGCATTTGCGGTCTTTTCACCTGATCATTTCCCCCTTCCGGGCCTCGGCTGGCGACTGCCGCCCCACCACATTGATCCGTGACTGTGCGTAATCGCAAGGCTGCTCTCCGGAAGTCACTGGTTTAGGTGACTGGGATATTCACAACTGATGAGTTGTCCACAGTTTTGGACCAAGATCCCCAAGATTTCCTGGATCGCCGGACGCTGATTCTCCACGGCGTTCGCGCTCATCGTTCGCGGAAGTGAGAGCGCGTAACGAGATGGGTGCGTAAGGAGAAGGGGAGGGGATCGTGGCTGGATCCATCACACCGAATCGACCGGCGGCGGATGGGCGACTGTGCAGACCGCTGATCGTCACGGAGGACGAGGAGCTTCTCGACGACTTGTTACGGCTGTGCGCGGCGGCGGGGGCCGAGCCCGAAGTGGTGCATGGCTTGCCCGTGCGCCGGGGGAGTTGGGAGGGCGCCCCGCTCATTCTGGTCGGTGACGACGCCGCGGCCCGGCTGCGCGGTGGCACCCGCAGGGAGGGGGTGCTGCTCATCGGACGGGACCTCGACGACCACGGCATCTGGCAGCGAGCTGTCGCCCTCGGCGCGGACAATGTGGCGTTTCTGCCGGATGCCGAGACCTGGCTGGTGGACCGCATCGCCGACGTGGCCGAGGGCGTCGGCCGCCAGGCCTTCACCATCGGAGTCGTCGGCGGGCGCGGCGGTGCGGGGGCCAGCACCCTCGCCTGCGCCTTGGCGGTCACCGCCGCCCGCGCGGGGCGGCGCACCATGCTCATCGACGGAGACCCGCTGGGCGGCGGTCTGGATGTGCTGCTCGGCGGGGAGGGCGCGGAGGGGCTGAGATGGCCCGCCTTCGCCGAATCGCGCGGCCGGGTCGCCGGGAGCGCGCTGGAGGAATCGCTCCCCGAACTGCACTCCCTGCGCGTGCTCAGCTGGGACCGCGGCCAATCGGTGGCCATCGCGCCGTCCGCGATGAGGGCGGTGCTCGCGGCCGCGCGGCGGCGCGGCGGGGTCGTGGTGGTGGATCTGCCTCGGCGGGTGGACGACACGGTGGCCGAAGCCCTCGACCAGCTGGATCTGGGTCTGCTGGTCGTGCCCGCCGAGCTGCGCGCGGTCGCCGCCGCCCACCGCGTGGCCTCGACGGTCGGCATGGTGCTGCGGGATCTGCGCGCGGTGGTGCGCGGGCCATGCGGACCAGGGCTCGACGACGAGGAGATCGCCCGGCTTCTGGACCTGCCGCTGGCCGGTGAGCTGCCGTCGGAGCCCGGGCTGTCGGATGCGTGGGACGGCGGTGAGCCGCCGGGCGGCAGCGCCCGCGGGCCGCTCGCCCGGTTCTGCGCGGAGTTCTGGGGGCGGGTCCTGGCAGACGCGGAGCAGCAAGGGGGCGGGGCATGAGCCTCAGGACGAGCGTCACCTGGCGCGAGCGCGGTGGCGCGGGTGTGGAGCCGCCGGAGCTGCTGGACGCGGTGCGGCTGCGGCTGGCGCAAAGCGGGGCGGAGCCGACGCCCGCGCGGGTGGCGGCGGCCCTGCGCGAGGAGGGGAGGCTGCTCGGCGACACAGAAGTCCTGGGTGTCGTCGCGGCCCTGCGCTCGGAGCTGGTCGGCACCGGGCCGCTGGAGCCGCTGCTCGCCGCCCCCGACGTCACGGATGTCCTGGTGACCGCCCCCGACGAGGTGTGGGTGGACCGGGGAGCCGGACTGGAGCGGACGGACGTGGCATTCACCGACGCGGCCGCGGTGCGCAGACTCGCCCAGCGCCTCGCCGCCGTGGCCGGCCGGCGGCTGGACGACGCCAGGCCGTGGGTGGACGCCCGGTTGCCGGACGGCACACGGCTGCATGCGGTGCTCCCTCCGGTGGCCGTCGGGTCGACTTGCCTGTCGCTGCGCGTGGTGCGGCCCCGGGCGTTCTCCCTGGAGGAGCTGGTGGCGGCGGGCACCGTGCCGCCCGGCGGCCAGGAGCTGCTGCGGGCGATGCTGGACGCCCGGCTGTCGTACCTGATCAGCGGTGGCACGGGCTCCGGCAAGACGACTTTGCTCAGCACGCTGCTGGGGTTGGTCGGACCGGACGAGCGGATCGTCCTCGCCGAAGACTCGGCCGAGCTCAGGCCGGACCATCCACATGTGGTCCGGCTGGAGACCCGGCCCGCCAACCAGGAGGGCCGGGGCCAGGTCACCCTCCGGGACCTGGTGCGCCAGGCGCTGCGGATGCGTCCGGATCGGCTGGTGGTCGGAGAGGTGCGCGGTCCCGAGGTCACCGATCTGCTGGGCGCGCTCAACACCGGGCACGAAGGCGGCTGCGGCACGGTGCACGCCAACACCGCGGCGGATGTCCCGGCCCGGCTGGAGGCGCTGGGATCGACGGCCGGTCTCGACCGGGCGGCGCTGCACAGCCAGTTGGCGGCCGCCCTGTCGGTGGTGATCCATCTGGTGCGGGACCGCGGCGGGCGGCGCAAGATCGCCGAGCTCCATGTCCTGGACCGGGACCGGGCGGGCTACGTCACGACCGTCCCAGCCGCGGTGTGGACCCCCGAGGGTTTCGGGAGGGCGGCGGGCTGGGACCGGCTCCAGCGGCTGTGTGTACGCGGCGGGGGTGCGGCATGACGGGCGTGGGCGGTGGAGTGGCCCCAGAGGCGCTGCCGCTGTGTGCGGCCGTGCTGTGCGCGGGCGCGGCGGCGTGGCTGCTCTCCGGGCGGGACAGGGATCTGCGGCGGGCCAGGCTGCTGTTCGCGGGCGGCGGAGCCGTCGGGCCCGCCGGGGCGGATCCACAGCGCCGGCTGACCGAGACGGTCGCCTGGCTGCGGGAGCGGTGGCGGACCGCATACGGCGGGCGGATGGGGCGCGAGCTGCTGTGTCTGCCGGCGGGATGTGTGCTCGCGCTGGTCGGCGCGTCGGTGTTGCCGCTGCTGGCCGGGGCGGCGGCCGTGCCGCTCGTCGGCCGGTGGCGCCGGGCGCGTAAGCGCGACAGGTGGCGAGATCGGCGCGCCGCGGCGGTGATCGAGCTGTGCGGGGCCGTGGCGGGCGAGCTGCGTGCCGGACGGCAACCGGTCGAGGCGCTGTTGGCCACGCCCCCAGGACACATCGGGGAGCGATGGGGCCTGGTTTCTGCGGCGGCGCGGTTCGGCGGTGATGTGGCGGAGGCCCTGCGCAGGGCGGCCCGTTCGCCGGGTGCGGAAGGACTCATCGGGGTCGCGGCCTGCTGGCAGGTCGCGGTCGACGAGGGGGCGGGCCTCGCGGCCGGCCTCGACCGGGTCGCGGCGGCGCTGCGGGCCGAGCGGGACCAGCGGCAGAGCCTGCGCTCCCGGCTGGCGGGCGCCCGGGCCACGGCCGTCGCGCTGGCGCTGCTGCCCGTCCTCGGGCTGCTGTTGGGCACCGCACTGGGTGCGGACCCCCTGCATGTACTGCTCCACACCCCGGCTGGTCTTGCCTGCCTGCTGGTGGGCGGGCTGCTGGAGTGGGCCGGGTTTGCCTGGACCTCGAGGGTGATCCGGACGGCGGCCGGCCAGGAAGGACGCCGGAGCCATGAGAGCTGATGTCATCCACAGCCTGTGGATCACTACGGCCTTCGCCGCCGCCACCGTGTCCGTCGTAGGAGCGGTGACCGAGGCCGGCCGGGTGCGGACCGCCCGGCGCCGGCTCGCGGTGCTGCTGCCGGAGGCCCACCAGGAGCGGAGGCCGGGGCTGCGGGAGAGATGGCGCGCCGACGGGGCGGCCGATGCGATCCGGGACTGGGCCTGGGCCGCCGGTGCCCTGCTCGGCTGGTGCTACCTGCCCGCGTTCCTGCTGATCGGGGTGGCGCCGGTGATGCTCGGGCTTGCGGGCGCCCTGGTGGGCGGCGGCTGAGGAGGGGGCTGTCCGGCAGAACGAGTGCGGACGTCGCGACCACGCACGGAAACGGAAGCGCGGCAGCCGGAAGTCCGGCAGTCACAAGACACGAGTCAGAACTACGCGAGTCAGACGTACGGGATTCAGCGACGTACGGGATTCAGCACAGAACGGAGAGGCCGACATGGTGATGCGGTGGTGTCTGCGGCGGTACGCGGCAGCGAAGGCACGAGCCGACGCGGGGATGGCGACCGCCGAGTATGCGATGGGGACACTCGCGGCATGCGCCTTTGCCGCGGTTCTGTACAAGATTGTGACCGGCGGAGCGGTCGACGAAGCGCTGCGGTCGGTGATCGGGAAGGCGCTCGATGGACAGTTCTGATGCGACCGGCCGATCCAGTCCAGGCAGTCGGCGCGGCCTGCGTCGGCGTGGCGTGGCCGGACCGGGTGACCGGGGGTTCGTCACGGCGGAGGCGGCCGTCGCGCTGCCGGTCCTGGGGCTGTTCGCACTGATGCTGATCTGGGGCCTGATGGCCGCGGCCGGGCAGATGCGGTGTGTGGACGCGGCGCGGGCCGGTGCGCGCGCCGCCGCGCGATCGGAGCCGCGCGCGGCCGCGTTGGCCGCCGCCCGGTCCGCCGCGCCTCGCGGGGCCCGGGTCGAGCTGCGGCGGGAGGGCGACCTGGTGCGGGTGCGGGTCGAGGCCCGCGCGCCCGGCCCCGGCCAACTGGCGGTGCGCCTCCATGGTGAGGCGGTCGCCTTCGCCGAGGAGTCGGTGGGCCGGGCCGAGGAGGCGCCGGGACCGGCCGCGGCACCGGCAGGCGAGGCGGGGCCGTGAGGAGGGACTGGGGAGACCGTGGGTCGGCGACGGTGTGGGCCGCCCTGACCGCCACGGCGCTGTGCGCGGTGTTCGCGGTCGTGCTGGCGGCCGGACAGGTCATGGTGGCCCGCCACCGGGCCGGCGCCGCCGCGGACCTGGCGGCGCTCGCAGCGGCGGACCACGGGCTGGAGGGCCCCGAAGTCGCCTGCGGGCTCGCCCGGCGGGTAGCCGCCGCACAGGGCGCCCGCGTGGTGAAGTGCGCCCTGCGCGGCGCGATCGCCGATCTCAGGGTGGAGGCACGCGCCGGTCCGTTCGCCCCCCAAGTCCGGTCCCGGGCCGGCCCCGCAGAGCGGCCTGAGCCCCAGGCCGAGCGAAACGCGCCCAGGTGAGGCGCCGACTGGGAGGCCGCGGGGGCGGGACGGTGGCGGGACCCGATCAGCGGCCGGGCGGGTCGGCACGGGCTCGGGTCGTACGTCCGCGAACCGGGCGCGGACCCCGATACCGGCCCGTCAGGGTGCGAGCCGTCAGGCGCCCGGCGCCCGGCGCCCGGTGAAGGCTGTCAGGCGTCTCAGGCGCCCGGCATCGGGTGCCGGACGCCCCACCGTCGGCTACCGGCTACCGGCTACCGGCTACCGGCTACCGGCTACCGGCTGCCCGGCGCCCCGCGTCAGGTGCCAGAGGCCCGGCCCCAGCTGTCGGACGCCGGCGCCGGCCGTCCGGCGTCAGGTGTCGGTCGGCTGGGGTGGGGCCTTGGTGAGGAGGGTGGTCAGGAGGCGGATGGCGGCCTTCTTGTCGAGCGGGTCGTTGCCGTTGCCGCACTTGGGGGACTGGATGCAGGACGGACAGCCGGATTCGCACTCGCAGGCGGCGATCGCCTCGCGGGTGGCCGTGAGCCAGCGGGCGGCGGTGTGGAAGGCGCGTTCGGCGAAGCCCGCGCCGCCGGGGTGCCCGTCGTAGACGAACACGGTCGGAAGGAGCGTGTCGGGGTGGAGCGGGATGGAGACCCCGCCGATGTCCCAGCGGTCGCAGGTCGCGAACAGCGGCAGCATGCCGATGGAGGCGTGCTCGGCGGCGTGCAGGGCGCCGCCGAGGGCTTCGGGGGCGACCCGGGCGTCCTCGAGCTGGTCGTCGGTGACCGTCCACCACACGGCCCGGGTGCGCAGCGTACGGGGCGGGAGGTCGAGCCTGGACTCGCCGAGGACCTCGCCGCTGATCAGCTTGCGACGCAGAAAGGAGACGACCTGGTTGGTGACCTCGACGGAGCCGAAGCACAGCCGTGCGTCGCCCCACGGGACCTCGGTGGTGGTCTCCAGGATGGAGATCGCCGTGGTGTCGCGGGCGGTGGTCGAATACGGCGGGGAGGCCTCCTCCACGAGCGCGACCGAGTCCTCGAGGTCGAGCTGTTTGACGAGGTAGCTCCGGCCCTGGTGGAGGTGGACGGCGCCTTCGTGGACGGTGGCGTGGGCGGCTGAGGCGTCCACGGTGCCCAGCAGCCGCCCCGTTGTGGCCTCCACGATCTGCACCGGCCGGCCGCCTTCGCCGCGGATGTCGGTGAGGTCGGCGGCGCGCTCGCGGCGGGTCCAGTGCCAGGCGGTCGCCCGGCGGCGGAGCAGTCTGCGCTGCTCCAGCTGTGGCATCAGCTCCTCGGTGGCAGGGCCGAAGAGTTCGAGGTCCGCCTCGGTGAGCGGCAGCTCGGCGGCGGCCGCGCAGAGGTGGGGCGCGAGGACGTACGGGTTGTCCGGGTCCAGCACGGTGGATTCGACGGGCTGTCGGAAGAGCGCTTCCGGGTGGTGGACGAGATAGGTGTCCAGCGGGTCGTCCCGGGCCACGAGGATCGCCAGCGCACCCTGGCCGGCGCGCCCGGCCCGCCCCGCCTGCTGCCACAGGGAGGCGCGGGTGCCCGGGTATCCGGCGAGGACGACGGCGTCCAGCCCGGCCACGTCCATGCCCAGCTCCAGGGCGGTGGTGGCGGCGAGTCCGAGCAGGTCCCCGGAGTGCAGGGCGCGCTCCAGGGCGCGGCGCTCCTCGGGGAGATAGCCGCCGCGGTAGGCGGCGACCCGGTCCGCCAGGGACCGGTCGACCTCGGCGAGCCGTTCCTGGGCGATCAGGGCGATCAGCTCGGCGCCGCGCCGGGAGCGTACGAAGGCGACCGTACGGACGCCCTGGACGGCCAGGTCGGTGAGCAGGTCCGCGGATTCCGCCGTGGCGGTGCGGCGGATCGGGGCGCCCTGCTCGCCGTGCAGCTCGGTCAGCGGCGGCTCCCACAGGGCGAAGACCACCTCGCCGCGGGGTGAGGAGTCGTCGGTGATCTCCACCACAGGAAGGCCGGTCAGTCGGGTCGCCGCGACGGCCGGGTCGGCGGCGGTCGCGGAGGCGAGCAGGAAGACGGGAGAGGAGCCGTAGCGGGCGCATACGCGGCGCAGTCGGCGCAGCACCTGGGCCACGTGGGAGCCGAAGACGCCCCGGTAGGTGTGGCACTCGTCGATGACGACATAGCGCAGTGCGCGCAGGAAGGAGGACCATCTGGGGTGCCCGGGCAGGATGCCGCGGTGCAGCATGTCGGGGTTGGTGAGCACGTAGTTCGCGTACTGGCGGACCCACTCGCGCTCCTCGACCGGGGTGTCCCCGTCGTACACCGCGGCGCGGATGCCGGTGCCGAGCGGGGCGGCGAGACCGGCCACGGCGCGCCGCTGGTCGGCGGCCAGGGCCTTGGTGGGCGCCAGGTACAGGGCGGTGGTGCCGCGTCCGCTGGGCGCCTCCGAGCCGTCCAGGAGGGCGCTGAGCACGGGGGCCAGATAGGCCAGGGACTTCCCCGACGCGGTGCCCGTGGCGACGACCACGGATTCGCCTCGCAGCGCGTGCTCGGCCGTACGCGCCTGGTGGGCCCACGGGCGCTCGATTCCGGCGGCCTGGACGGCATCGACGACTTCCGGCCGGATCTGGCGAGGCCAATCGGCATGGGTCCCGATACGCGGGGGCAAGTGCTCCGTATGAGTGATGCGCGCAGCCCGGCTCGCCCCGGTGGTGAGCCGACCGAGGACGGTCCGGGGTGAGGTGCGTATGCCCGCCTGCCGCGGGAGTTGGTTGTGGGCCATCGACACCGAGTCTGTCACTGGTCTGACGGACAATGGGCTCAAGGCGTCGTGCGCGCCTGCTGGTAAGTGATTGAATGCCATCGCGGCTGCCGATCCATGGGGGGCGACCGCTCGATGCAAGGTGCTGGAGGATCCGTGGACCTGTCCCTGTCGACCCGGACCGTTGGCGACCGCACGGTCGTCGAGGTCGGTGGCGAGATTGATGTATACACCGCGCCCAAGCTGCGCGAGCAGCTGGTCGAGCTTGTCAACGACGGCAATTACCACTTGGTCGTCGACATGGAGGGCGTCGACTTCCTCGACTCCACCGGACTCGGCGTGCTCGTCGGCGGGCTCAAGCGAGTGCGGGCCCATGAGGGCTCGCTGCGCCTCGTCTGCAACCAGGAGCGCATTCTCAAGATCTTCCGTATCACCGGTCTGACCAAGGTGTTCCCGATTCACACCTCGGTCGATGACGCCGTCGCGGCGACCGACTGATCAGCCACCACCGGAAGAACGAGGGGGTACCGGGCGGCTCCGCCCGGCCCCCTGAGATGCACGCCCATACGCCCGAGGGGGATGGCATGGCCACCGTCGAACTCCGCTTCAGTGCCCTGCCCGAGCACGTCAGAACCGCACGCCTGGTGGCGGCGGCCGTGGCGCGTCGGGCCGGGGTGGACGAGGCCGTGCTCGACGAGGTGCGGCTTGCGGTCGGCGAGGCATGCACGCGCGCGGTCGGGCTCCACCTGAGCAATGGGGTGGAGGCCCCGGTGCGGGTGGTCCTGACCGACGAGGAGAAGAAGTTTTCCATCGAGGTCGGCGACGAGTCGCCGACATCCGCCGGGCTGACGCCCGGCTCCCATCCCGACGTGGACGAGGAGCCGGCGGCCGAGGGAGAGGACGAGATGGGGCTCGCGGTCATCAGCGGGCTGGTCGACGACGTCGAGGTGACGACGAGCGAGACCGGCGGCCGTATTCGGATGAGCTGGCCCACCGCTCCCCAGTCCCTTCTGCCGTAGCTCCACAGCTCGCGCCGGGGTCCGATCGCGGACGTCGGCGCAGGGTGCTCCGCCCTGCTCTGGCCATGCGCTGAGCAGGGCTTTTTATATGACACTGAGATCGTTTATAGAGATCATTATCTATGCGTCAGCGAATTAGGTGCCTTCCTTCATCCGAGGGAATTACTGAGGCCGAAACCTATTGATCTTCGCTGGTGCAGGCGAATTCCTATTCCGGCGCCCTGTTTTGATCTGGTGCCGCTCCCTACAATCCGTCCACATCTTGAGCTCAGGACGCCTGAGCGTGGCGGCTCTTCTGCGGTCGCAGAACTGCTGCGCGCCCATGTGCCAAACGTCAAGGAGGACGAATGGCGGGGCAACTCACCCCTCATCCACTGGACCTTCCCCCAACCCTGGCCGCCGCAGAACTGACCGATGACAACAGAGTGATCGTGCTGGTGATCGCCGCGGTCGCGGTGGCGGCACTCGCGGTCGCGGTGACGCTGGTACGACAAGTGCTCGCGGCCGGCGAGGGCACCGACACCATGAAGAAGATCGCCGCGGCGGTCCAGGAAGGCGCGAATGCCTATCTGGCCCGGCAGCTGCGCACTCTCGGCGTATTCGCCGTCGTGGTGTTCTTCCTGCTCATGCTGTTGCCGGCGGACGACTGGAAGCAGCGCATCGGGCGATCGGTGTTCTTTCTGATCGGCGCCGGATTCTCGGCGGCCACTGGCTATATCGGGATGTGGCTGGCGGTGCGCAGCAATGTGCGAGTCGCGGCCGCCGCCCGTGAGGCGACACCGGAGAAGCCGTCCGGGGCGGCTCCCGTCAATGGGAGTTCTCCCTCTTCCACGCCCCCTTCCGCGGGCGAATCGGGTGTCGATCTGACGGCCGTCTCGCACAAGGCCATGAAGATCGCATTCCGCACGGGCGGCGTGGTCGGCATGTTCACCGTCGGTCTCGGCCTGCTCGGCGCGTCCTGCGTGGTGCTGGTTTACGCGGCCGACGCACCCAAGGTGCTCGAAGGCTTCGGCCTGGGCGCGGCCCTGATCGCGATGTTCATGCGTGTCGGCGGCGGCATCTTCACCAAGGCCGCCGACGTCGGCGCCGACCTCGTCGGCAAGGTCGAAAAGGGCATCCCCGAGGACGACCCGCGCAATGCCGCGACCATCGCGGACAACGTCGGCGACAACGTCGGGGACTGCGCGGGCATGGCGGCTGACCTGTTCGAGTCGTACGCCGTGACCCTGGTCGCCGCGCTGATCCTCGGCAAGGCCGCGTTCGGTGACTCGGGCCTGGCGTTCCCGCTGCTGGTCCCGGCCATCGGCGTGGTCACCGCCATGATCGGCATCTTCGCGGTGGCCCCGCGGCGCGCCGACCGCAGCGGCATGAGCGCCATCAACCGTGGCTTCTTCATCTCCGCGGTGATCTCGCTGGCGCTGGTGGCGGTCGCGGTCTTCGCATATCTGCCGTCCAGCTACGCGGACCTGGATGGCGTCACCGACCGCGCGATCCTCGGGCACGGCGGGGACCCGCGCGTGCTCGCGCTCGTCGCCGTCGCCATCGGCATCGTGCTCGCCGCGCTCATCCAGCAGCTCACCGGCTACTTCACCGAGACCACCCGGCGGCCGGTGCGGGACATCGGCAAGACGTCCCTGACCGGTCCCGCCACGGTCGTGCTCTCCGGGATCTCGGTCGGGCTGGAGTCCGCGGTGTACTCGGCGGTGCTGATCGGCCTCAGCGTCTATGGCGCGTTCCTGCTCGGCGGCACCTCGATCATGCTGGCGCTGTTCGCGGTCGCGCTGGCCGGCACTGGCCTGCTCACCACCGTGGGCGTCATCGTCGCCATGGACACCTTCGGCCCGGTCTCCGACAACGCCCAGGGCATCGCCGAGATGTCCGGCGATGTCGAGGGCGCGGGCGCGCAGGTGCTCACCGACCTCGACGCGGTCGGCAACACCACCAAGGCGATCACCAAGGGCATCGCCATCGCCACGGCGGTGCTCGCCGCCTCCGCGCTCTTCGGCTCGTACCGCGACGCCATCGCGGAGGCGATCTCCGAGACGCATACGACCGTGGCCGGGAAGATGAACCTGAGCCTGGACATCTCGCAGCCGAACAACCTCGTCGGGCTCGTCCTCGGCGCCGCCGTCGTCTTCCTCTTCTCGGGGCTGGCGATCAACGCGGTGTCGCGGTCCGCGGGTGCCGTGGTCTTCGAGGTGCGGCGGCAGTTCCGCGAGAAGCCCGGGATCATGGACTACAGCGAGACGCCCGAGTACGGGCGGGTCGTCGACATCTGTACCAAGGACGCGCTGCGCGAGCTCGCCACGCCCGGGCTGCTCGCCGTGCTGGCACCGATCGCGGTCGGGTTCACCCTCGGGGTCGGCGCGCTCGGCTCGTTCCTGGCCGGTGCGATCGGCACCGGGACGTTGATGGCGGTCTTCCTGGCGAACTCCGGCGGCGCGTGGGACAACGCGAAGAAGCTGGTGGAGGACGGTCATCACGGCGGCAAGGGCAGCGAGGCGCATGCGGCGACGGTGATCGGCGACACGGTCGGCGACCCGTTCAAGGACACGGCGGGCCCCGCGATCAACCCGCTGCTGAAGGTCATGAACCTGGTGGCGCTGCTGATCGCCCCGGCGGTCGTGAAGTTCTCCTACGGCGACAACGCCAGCCCGGGCCTGCGGGCCGGGATCGCGACGCTGGCCTTGTTGATCATCATCGCAGCCGTGTACATGTCCAAGCGGCGCGGTATCGCGGTGGGTGACGAAGGCAACTCCGAGCGGGTGGGGAAGTCAGCCGACGCCGCGGTGGTGTCCTGACCCGGGGGAGCAGGCCGTGGGCCGGCGGGGGAGAGCCCTGCGACAGGCGGGCGGACAGCGTGCGTCGGCACGCTGTCCGCCCGTTTCCGCGTCGGCCCCGGGTGAGAGCGTCCGGCCTCAGGGCGAGCGCGTCCGGGCTCGGGCTCCGGGCGCAAACAGGCTTCCGGGCACAGGATCTGGGCTCAGGATCCGGTCCCAGGGTTTGGCCCCAAGGTGAGGCGGAAAGCACACCTGGCTTGGTTCAAATGGCTTCAGAAGGGCCTATAAGGGACGCTCATCCCAGGGCCCCGGCCGCTCGGCCGTGTATGTTCCGGGGCCGAGAAGAGCCATGGAAGGGACCAATCCGGTGAACAAGAAGCTTGTGGCGGCACTGTCCGGCGGTGCGGCACTCGTCGTGGCGCTGACCGGCTGCGGAGGCGGCGGGGGCGAGAGCAACAAGAAGGTCAACGACTGGGCCAAGACGGTCTGCGACGAGGTGCAGCCGCAGCTGAAGAAGATCCAGAGCGCCAACGCCGCGATCCAGGCCGCGTCCGATGAACCGGACTCCAAGAAGCTTCAACAGACCGACTCCCAGGCATTCGGCGATATCTCCGAGGCGTACGCGGCGCTCGGCAAGGCGGTGCAGAACGCGGGCGCCCCGCCCGTCAAGGGCGGCGAGCAGACCCAGAAGCAGGCGGTCAAGGAGCTGAACAGCACCTCCAAGGCGTACAAGGACCTCCAGACGGCCGTCGACAAGCTCGACACCTCGGACAAGGCGAAGTTCGCCGCGGGCCTCAACAGCATCGCTGACGACCTCAAGACGCTCAGCAATTCGGGTGACAAGGCCCTGCAGAAGCTGCAGGAGGGTGAGGTCGGCAAGGCGATGGCCAAGCAGCCCGGCTGCCAGAAGCCCAAGGGCACCAGCACCGCGTCGCCCTCCTGACCGACGCAGCCGACACAACCGTCGTAACCGACGTCACCGCGCGGGCGGCGCGCCCTCACCATCGCGCCGCCCGCTGCCCGCCGCCGACCCGCGAGACGGCCGGGCGCCGACCCGCCGCCGGCCGCCAACCAGCAGGCGTCACCCCCCCAACTGCCCCGGCCCGGCGTCGCCCGCTGTCAGTGGTGCCCCCGACAATGGGGGCGTGAGTACGCACCGTCTTCCCAGCCCCGCCGACCCCGAGCGCATCGCCCGCCTGCGCGGAGCGCTGCTGGCTGCCGCCTTCACCGCCGACGGCCTGCTGGACCTGCTCGGCGCGCCCGCCTACGCCGCCCTGGCGCGCAGCGAGACCGTCCCCGCCCTGCGAGCCACGCGGGGCGACAGCCCGCTGGAGACACTGGTGCGGCTCTTCCTGCTGCAGCGCCCGGTGGCGTACGGGCGGGCGGCCGCCGCCCTGCCCGCCGAGGACTGCCTCGCCGACGGCTGGCTGGTGCGCGACGGCGACGAGGTGCGGGCGACGGTGGACGTGCGCCCGTACGGCGGCCCGCAGGGCGAGGACTGGTGGATCGTCTCCGACCTGGGCTGCGCGGTGGGCGGCGCGGGAGGCATCGGCGGGCCCGGCGGCGCGCCGGGCGGCGTGGACCGCTCCGGGCTCGTCCTCGGGGTCGGCGGGGCGTCCACGACTCTCGCCGGTCTCACCGTCCGCGTCCCGGTGGCCCGGGCCCTCGACCTGGGCACCGGCTCGGGCATCCAAGCGCTGCACGCGTCCCGCCACGCCGCCTCCGTGACCGCCACGGACACCAATCCGCGCGCCCTGCGCATCGCGCGGCTGACCCTCGCCCTGTCCGGCGCGGCGGAGCCCGATCTGCGGGAGGGCTCGCTCTTCGAGCCGGTCGCCGACGAGACGTACGACCTGATCGTCTCCAATCCGCCCTTCGTGATCTCGCCGCCTTCCTCCGGGCGGGACCGGCTGGTCTACCGGGACGGCGGGATGTCCGGCGACGATCTGTGCCGCACTCTGGTCCAGCGGTCCGCCGACCATCTCACCGACGGCGGTTGGTGCCAACTGCTGGCCAACTGGCAGCACGTGGAGGGGGAGGACTGGCGCGAGCGGATCGCCTCCTGGGTGCCCAGCGGATGCGATGCGTGGATCGTGCAGCGCGAGGTGCAGGACATCACGCAGTACGCCGAGTTGTGGCTGCGGGACGCCGGCGCGCATCTCGCCGGCCCCGCCGAGTACGCCGCGCGGTACGACGCCTGGCTGGAGGAGTTCGAGGCCCGTAAGACCAGGGCCGTCGGGTTCGGTTGGATCACCCTGCGCAAGTCCGGGGCCGACCGCCCCGCCGTGACCGCGGAGGAGTGGCCGCACCCCGTGGAGCAGCCGCTGGGGGACGCGGTCGTGGGCCACTTCGCGCGGCAGGACTTCCTTCGTACGCACGACGACGCGGCGCTGCTGGCCGCCCGCTTCCGGCTCGCCGACGAGGTCGTCCAGGAGCAGGTGGGGCTGCCCGGGGCGGAGGACCCCGAGCATGTGGTGCTCCGTCAGAACCGCGGCATGCGGCGGGCGACGAAGGTGGACACGGTCGGCGCGGGGTTCGCGGGGGTGTGCGACGGCACGCTCAGCGCGGGCCGGATCCTGGACGCCATCGCCCAGTTGCTCGGGGAGGACCCGGTGGTGCTGCGCGACCGTACGCCTGACTCGATCCGCCTTCTGGTCGAGCAGGGGTTCCTGCATCCGGTGGACGAGCCGGCCGAGGGTGCGGCGGACGGGACAGTGGATTAGTCGCGGACGAGCCGACGCGACGGACGGAGGGGAGCAGCCGATGGACGAGCCAGTGGACGGATGGGGGAGCGGGGGGTAGTGCGCCGGAGCGCGTGCGACGTTCCGGGAGCCGCCCGGATGGCAAGAAGTTGCCACTCGGGGGCGTGATCATGGCCGGAAGCGCCGGGAAGGCGGGTCGTGCGCTGTTCACCCGTGGTTCGCGCGTACGCCTTCCGTGGGTGCCACGCTCTGCCCATGGAGAGGGGACCCGCGATCTTCGCCGGTACGGCATTTGTCGTGTTCGGCGCCGCGCTGCTGCTGTGGACAGCGGCGCGAACGCGGCTGCGTGCGCCGGTCGCGCACGGTGTGAGCCCTGTCGCTTCCGCGGTCTTCTCCGTTCTCTTCGGCACCGCCGCGCTGGGCGGCGGGATCTGGTGCCTGGTTTACGCCTGACAGGGCCCTTGCGGGGCGCCGAGTGCCGGTCCGGGCGGCAGACAGGACGCTTGTCGGGTTACCGTTCGAGTGGCGTTGCGGGCTTTTTCCGTTTGACACGGGGCCGGGAGGTACCGTCACACTCCGCAGCGTCACCGTAGTGGTGTACGTGTACGCGTAACCCGTGAGTAGTGCCCGTTCACCGAGCGTCGACCGGAGAGAAGAGCGAAGTTGTCCCCGACCAGCGAGACCGCACAGGGCGGCCGCCGACTCGTCATCGTCGAGTCGCCTGCCAAGGCGAAGACGATCAAGGGCTATCTCGGCCCGGGCTACGTCGTCGAAGCCAGCGTCGGGCACATCAGGGACCTGCCGAACGGTGCGGCCGAGGTGCCCGACCAGTACACCGGGGAGGTCCGCCGCCTCGGTGTGGACGTCGAACACGACTTCCAGCCCGTCTATGTCGTCAACGCTGACAAGAAAAGCCAGGTCAGGAAGCTCAAAGAACTGCTCGCCGACTCGGACGAGCTCTTCCTGGCGACCGATGAGGACCGCGAGGGCGAGGCCATCGCCTGGCACCTCCAGCAGGTGCTCAAGCCCAAGGTCCCGGTCCGCCGGATGGTCTTCCACGAGATCACCAAGGACGCGATCCGCGCCGCCGTCGCCAATCCGCGCGAGCTGAACCAGCGGCTGGTCGACGCCCAGGAGACCCGCCGTATCCTCGACCGCCTCTACGGCTACGAGGTCTCGCCGGTCCTGTGGAAGAAGGTCATGCGCGGCCTGTCCGCGGGCCGCGTCCAGTCGGTGGCCACCCGCCTGGTCGTCGAGCGCGAGCGCGACCGCATCGCCTTCCGCTCCGCCGAGTACTGGGACCTGACCGGCGTTTTCGCGACCGGCCGGACCGGTGACACCAGCGACCCCGGCACCTTCGGCGCCCGGCTGACCGCCGTCGACGGCCGCCGTGTCGCCCAGGGCCGCGACTTCACCTCGACCGGGCAGCTCAAGGGCGGCGCCCAGGTCCTGCACCTGGACGAGGCGGGGGCCCGCGGGCTGGTCACGGCCCTCGCGGACACCGCCTTCACGGTGCGTTCCGTCGAGTCCAAGCCGTACCGCCGCTCGCCGTACGCCCCGTTCCGTACCACCACCCTGCAGCAGGAGGCCAGCCGCAAGCTGGGCTTCGGCGCCAAGGCGACCATGCAGGTGGCGCAGAAGCTGTACGAGAACGGCTTCATCACCTATATGCGTACGGACTCCACCACCCTGTCGGAGACGGCGGTGGCGGCGGCCCGGGCGCAGGTCACCCAGCTGTACGGCGCCAATTTCCTGCCGGACAAGCCGCGCACCTACGCGGGCAAGGTCAAGAACGCCCAGGAGGCCCACGAGGCCATCCGCCCCTCGGGCGACCGCTTCCGCACCCCGGCGGAGACCGGCCTGGCCGGCGACCAGTTCCGGCTGTACGAGCTGATCTGGAAGCGGACCGTCGCCTCCCAGATGAAGGACGCGGTCGGCAACTCCGTCACCGTCAAGATCGGCGGCCGGGCGAGCGACGGCCGTGACGCCGAGTTCTCCGCCTCCGGTAAGACGATCACCTTCCACGGCTTTATGAAGGCCTATGTGGAGGGCGCGGACGACCCGAACGCCGAGCTCGACGACCGCGAGCGGCGCCTGCCGCAGGTCGCCGAGGGCGACCGGCTGGCCGCCCAGGAGATCACCGCCGACGGCCACGCCACCAAGCCCCCGGCCCGCTACACCGAGGCCTCGCTGGTCAAGGAGCTCGAAGAGCGTGAGATCGGCCGCCCCTCGACCTACGCCTCGATCATCGGGACCATCCTGGACCGTGGCTATGTGTTCAAGAAGGGCACCGCGCTGGTCCCGTCCTTCCTGAGCTTCGCCGTGGTCAACCTGCTGGAGAAGCACTTCGGCCGGCTGGTCGACTACGACTTCACCGCCAAGATGGAGGACGACCTCGACCGCATCGCGCGCGGCGAGGCCCAGGCCGTGCCGTGGCTCAAGCGCTTCTACTTCGGTGAGAGCGCCACCGAGCCCGGGGGCGGGGCCACCGCGCCCGGCGCCGAGAGCGGCGCCGCACCGGGAGCCGTGGGCGGCGCGGCCGATGCCGGAAACGGCGACGGCGACCACCTCGGCGGTCTGAAGGACCTGGTCACCGACCTCGGCGCGATCGACGCCCGCGAGATCTCGTCCTTCCCCGTGGGCGACGGCATCGTGCTGCGGGTCGGCCGCTACGGCCCGTACGTCGAGCGGCCGACCGAGACCGAGGGTGCGACCGGACAGCGCGCCGACGTGCCCGACGACCTGCCGCCGGACGAGCTGACCGTCGAGTACGCGGAGGAACTGCTCGCCAAGCCGAGCGGCGACTTCGAGCTCGGCACCGACCCGGCGACCGGCCGCAAGATCGTCGCCAAGGACGGTCGTTACGGCCCGTACGTCACCGAGGTGCTGCCCGAGGACACCCCGAAGACCGGCAAGAACGCGGTCAAGCCGCGCACCGCCTCGCTCTTCAAGTCGATGTCCCTGGACACGGTGACCCTTCAGGACGCGCTGCGGCTCATGTCGCTGCCGCGCGCGGTGGGCACCGACGCCGAGGGTGTCGAGATCACCGCGCAGAACGGCCGCTACGGCCCGTATCTGAAGAAGGGCACCGACTCGCGCTCGCTCGAAAGCGAGGAGCAGCTCTTCACGATCACCCTCGACCAGGCGCTCGCGATCTACGCGCAGCCCAAGCAGCGCGGCCGGGCCGCGGCCAAGCCGCCGCTGAAGGAGCTGGGCACCGACCCGGTCAGCGAGCGGCCGGTCGTCGTCAAGGACGGTCGCTTCGGCCCGTACGTCACCGACGGCGAGACCAACGCGACGCTGCGCCGCGACGACGACGTCGAGACGATCACCCCGGAGCGCGGCTACGAGCTGCTGGCCGAGAAGCGCGCCAAGGCCCCGGCCAAGAAGACCGCCAAGAAGGCGGCGGCCAAGAAGACGACGACGGCCAAGAAGGCGGCGGCGAAGAAGACGACCACCGCCAAGAAGACCGCCGCAAAGAAGACGACCGCGGCCAAGAAGACCGCGGCGAAGAAGACGGCGACGGCGGCCAAGGCGGCCACGAAGCCGGCGGCCAAGGCCGACTGACCCGGGTCGGCTGCGGTCGGCTGGTCCGGGTCGTGCCGAGGTCGGCTGGTCCGGGTCATCTGAGGTCGGCTGAGGCCGGCTGGACCAGGTGGCCGAGGCCCGCCGGACCCGGTCGCCGACGGCGGCCGAAACCGGCGGATCACGCGGACGCCCGCCCGTCTGTTCGGGCGGGTGGCCGTCTATTCACGTGATCCGGATAGGCTTGCGGGATGACGCGAGAGCAGCCAACGGACGTGACCACCACATCCGGCGCCCTTGCCGCGGATTCCCGCGAGCGTGCCGTACGAGCCCTGCTGCGCCATCCGCCGCTGCGCCGCCTGTGGAGCTCCCAGCTCGTCGGTGGCACGGCGGACGCGCTGGCCGTACTGGTGCTCGTCCTGCTGACGCTGCAGGCATCCGTCGCCACGGGCGCCTTCGGCGACGGCTACCGCGGCGCGGCCTTTGCCGTCGCGGCGGTCCTGGGCGTGCGGCTGCTGGCGACGCTGCTGTTCGGGGCGGTGCTGCTCGGTCCGCTGTCCGCGCTGGTCGGGCCGTCGGGCCCGCTGGACCGCCGCTGGACCATGATCGGCGCGGACGCGGTGCGGATGGCGCTGCTCGTCGTCGCCCCGCTGTGGATCGACTGGACCCCCGACGACGCCGTCGCCTGGCTGCTCATCACCACCTTCGTCATCGGCGTCGCCGAGCGGCTGTGGACCGTGGCCAAGGACGGCGCGGCGCCCGGGCTGCTCCCGGCCCCGCCCGTCGAGGGCGCGGCCGTCCGCCCGCTGCCGGACCACCTCGACGCGCTGCGCCGGCTGTGGCTCCGTACGAACTTCGTCACGCTGCCCATCGCCGCCGCCGCACTGCTCGTCGCCACGCTCGTCGCCAGGCTGCTGGCCACCGGCGTCGTGTGGTTCGACGGCCACCAGGCGGCCCTGGGCTCGTACGTCGGTGCCGGACTGTTCTCCGCCTCCGTGTCGATCCTGTACTTCGTCGAGCTGCCCGGCGTGCAGACCCCCCGCACGCGCTCCCCCCTGGAGGGGCTGCGCCGTCCGCGCGCCGCGTCCGGCTCCGGCCCCGACAAGGGCCGCACCGGCGCCATCCCGCTGCTGGTCCTCGCCTGCGCCGCCGTCGCGGCCGCGGTCGCCGCCGCCGTGGGCGTGGCCGCGCTGCAGGCGGTCGACCTCGGCGGCGGGCCGGCCGGCTTCTCGCTGCTCGTCCTGGCTCTCAGCGGCGGCCCGGCTGTCGGCATCCGCTGGGCCCCCAAGGTTCTGCCCGGACTGTCGCGGCGCCGCCTGCTCGCGCTGGCGATCGCGCTGACCGGGCTGTCGCTGCTGGTCGCGGGCCTGGTCCACGACGCCACGACCGTGGTGCTGATCGTCGTGGTCGCCGGGGTCTCGGCGGGAATCGCCGCCAACATCGGCCACACCCTGCTCGACCAGGAGGCCGAGGAGTCCCGCCGGGCCCGTACGACCGAGCATCTGCACGCCGTCGTCCGCGTCTTCGTCGGGCTCGGCACGGTCGCCGCCCCGCTGCTGGCCGCCGCGATCGGACCGCACCGGCTGGGCAGCGGCGACTTCGTCTTCGCCCACGGAGGCGCGGCCTTCACTCTCATGCTCGTCGGCGCGCTGCTGCTGCCCGTCGCCGCCCTCGTCCTCGGCAAGACCGACGACCGCCAGGGCGTACCGCTGCGGCACGATCTGCGCGAGGCGCTGCGCGGCGCCGACCCCGTGGAGGCACCGGCCGGGAGCGGCTTCTTCATCGTCGTCGAGGGCGGCGACGGAGCGGGCAAGACCACCCAGGTCGAAGCGCTCGCGGAGTGGATAAGGGGCAAGGGCCACGAGGTCGTGGTGACCCGCGAGCCGGGCGCGACCGCCATCGGCAAGCGGCTGCGCTCGATCCTGCTCGACGTCTCCTCGGCCGGGATCTCGCACCGGGCGGAGGCGCTGCTGTACGCGGCCGACCGCGCCGAGCACGTCGACTCCGTGGTCCGCCCGGCGCTGGAGCGCGGCGCGGTCGTCATCTCGGACCGCTACATCGACTCGTCCGTCGCCTACCAGGGCGCGGGCCGCGACTTGGCCCCGACCGAGATCGCCCGCATCTCGCGCTGGGCGACCAACGGCCTCGTGCCGCATCTGACCGTGCTGCTCGACGTCGCGCCGGAGACCGCGCGGGAGCGTTTCACCGAGGCCCCGGACCGGCTCGAGTCCGAGCCCGCCGAGTTCCACCAGCGGGTACGGAACGGATTCCTGACCCTCGCGGCCGCCGACCCGGCCCGCTACCTCGTCGTCGACGCCGGCCAGCTGCCCGAGGCCGTCACCGCGGTCGTACGCCACCGCCTGGACCTGGTGCTGCCGCTGTCCGAGGCGGAGGTGAAGGCCCAGGAGGAAGCCCGGCGCAAGGCCGAGGAAGAAGCGCGCCGCAAGGCCGAGGAGGAGGCCCGCCGCAAGGCGGAGGAGGAGCGGCTGGAGCGCGAGCGGCAGGAAGCCCTCGCCAAGGCGCGCGCCGAGGAAGAGGAGCGCAAGCGCCGCGAGCTGGAGGAGGCCCGGCAGCGCGAGGCCGAGCGGCAGGCGGAGGAGGCCCGCAAGCGGGCCGAGGACGCCCGCCGGCGCGCCGAGGAGGAGCGCAAGCGCATCGAGGCCGAGGACCGGGCCCGCGCCGCCGAGGAGGAGCGGCGCCGCATCGAGGCCGAGGAGGAGGCCCGGCTGCGCGCCGAGGCGGAGGAGCGCCGCCTGGAGGAGCAGCGCAAGGCGGAAGAGGCGCTGCTGCGGGCCGAGCAGGCGCGGCTGGCGGCGGAGGCGGGCCGGTCCCGCTCCGCGAGCACGCCGTCCGCCTCCCCCGCGGAAGGTGCTTCCGCGGGTGCTTCCCCGACGGCCGGGGCTGACGCGCCGACCGTCGAGACCCCGGCCGCGGTCCCGCCGCCGGCCCCCGCTCCGACCGACGACGCGGACACGACGGACACCGTCCAGACGCCGCGCGTCGACCCCCGGAGCGCTCGCCCCGGCGAAGGGGCCGCGGACGCCGACGCGACCGCCGTGCTGCCGCCCGTACGGCCGCAGGGTGGCTCGGACGCGGAGGAGACGGCCGTACTGCCGATGCCGCCCTCCCCGCCCGCTCCGCCGACGGGCGCGGCCGATGAGACGGCCGTGCTGCCGCCCGTACGGGACGACCGGCCCGCGGATGCCGGAACGGCCGAGTCCCGGTCCGGCGACCCGGCCGACCGGGTGCCGCCGTGGCTGTTCCGGCCGGAGGAGCGGCAGGGTGGCCAGGGCGGACAGGGTGGACAGGGCGGTGAGCAGGGGAACGAGCGCACCCGCGAGCTCCCGCAGTTCGGCGAGGGGCAGCCGCCCCGCCAGGCCGAGCCGTCGAGTCGCCCCCGGCAGCGCCGCCGCCCGGAGTGGGCGGAGGAGACCCCGCTGGACGACCTGCCGACGCTGGCCGACGAGCTGCTGGGCCCGCGTGACGACGAGGACGGGCGCCGCCGCTGACCTGGTGGGGCCACCCGTGCCGGCAGTGCTTGTCAGTGCCTGTCGGCGCTTGTCAGTGCCTGTCGGTGGAGTGGCCCACAATGGGATGCCGTAGGGACGAGCGGCGGAGGCGGGCATGGCGGTGTGGGACGACCTGGTCGGACAGGACCGGGTGGCGAGCCAGCTGACCGCTGCCGCGCGTGACGCGGACGCGCTGGTCACGGCCGCCGTGTCTGCCGCGTCCGCCGCGTCCGAAGGCAGGTCGGCCGGCGCCGGGAGCGAGCCGCCCGCCTCGTCCGAGGTGCCCCCCGCCGCGTCGAAGATGACCCACGCCTGGCTGTTCACCGGCCCGCCCGGCTCCGGCCGTGCCGCCGCCGCCCGCGCCTTCGCCGCCGCGCTGCAGTGCGTCAGCCCCGACCGGGCGCTCGGCGGCGCCCCGGGCTGCGGCTTCTGTGATGGCTGTCACACCGCACTGATCGGCACGCACGCCGACGTCGAGGTGGTGCGTACGGACCAGCTGAGCATCGGCGTGAAGGAGACCCGCGACCTCGTCCGCCGCGCCCAGCTCTCACCGGCCGGCGGCCGCTGGCAGGTGATCGTCCTGGAGGACGCCGACCGCCTGACCGAGGGCGCGGGAAACGTTCTGCTGAAGGCCGTCGAGGAGCCCGCGCCCCGTACGGTGTGGCTGCTGTGCGCGCCGTCCTTGGAGGACGTGCTGCCCACGATCCGCTCCCGCTGCCGGCTGCTGACCCTCCGTACGCCGCCGGTGGACGCCGTCGCGGACCTCCTCGTCCGCCGGGACGGCATCGAGCCCGGGCTCGCCGCCTCCGTCGCCCGGGCCACCCAGGGCCATATCGACCGGGCCCACCGGCTGGCCACCGACGAGCGGGCGCGGGCCCGCCGTGCGTCGGTGCTCAAGCTGCCCCTGCGGGTCGACGACGTGGGCGGCTGTCTGAAGGCCGCCCAGGAGCTGATCGATGCGGCGTCCGAGGACGCCAAGCAGGTCGCGGAGGAGACCGACGCCAGGGAGACCGAGGAGCTGCGCGCCGCCCTGGGGGCTGCTGCCGGGACGGGCGGACGGCTGCCGCGCGGGACCGCCGGAGCGATGAAGGAGCTCCAGGACCGCCAGAAGCGCCGCGCGACCCGCACCCAGCGCGACAGCCTCGACCTCGCGCTGACCGACCTCGCGGGCTTCTACCGGGATGTGCTCGCGCTCCAGTTCGGCTCGCGTACGGCCCTCGCCAACACCGACGTCCAGGACGCGCTGGAGCGGATCGCGGCCGGCTCCAAGCCGGAGCGGACGCTGCGCCGGATAGAGGCGGTCAGGGCCTGCCGTGAGGCGCTGGACCGCAATGTGGCGCCGCTGCTGGCGGTCGAGGCGATGACCATGGCGCTGCGCGCGGGCTGAGCCCGCGGCACCCGCGCTCACCCGTACGACTGTCCTACGAATGCGCCTTTGTCCACAGACGTTATCCACAGGCGTGTCCGCAAATGAGCACGGAACGCGTCGATGCGGCTACGCTCCGGATATCCGACCGAACCGAGGACTGCCGATGGACATCAGCCGCGGCGCGCTCCGCGCCATCAGTGCCGCCTTCGTGGCCGTCGCCCTGCTGCTCGCCGGCTGCACCTCCGGCGCCGCCTCGCCGCGCACCCCGTCGCCGACGAAGGCGGCGACCCGGGCCGCCCTCGCGGCGTACTACGAGCAGAAGCTGAGCTGGCACGAATGCCGCGGGGGCGCGGGCTTCGAGTGCGCCACGCTGAAGGCCCCGCTGGACTACGCCCGGCCCGACGACGGCCACGACCTGAAGCTCGCGGTGTCCCGCAAGAAGGCCAGTGGCCCCGGCAAGCGGCTCGGCTCCCTCATGGTCAATCCCGGCGGCCCGGGCGGCTCCGCCATCGACTATCTGCAGAGCTATGCGGGCATCGGCTACCCGGCCCGGGTCCGTGCCCGCTACGACCTGGTGGCCATGGACCCGCGCGGAGTGGCTGCCAGCGAGCCCGTCACCTGTCTGGGCGACAAGCAGATGGACGCCTTCACCCAGACCGACCAGACCCCCGACGCCCCCGCCGAGACCCGCAGCCTCGTCGCCTCGTACCAGAAGTTCGCGCGCGGCTGCGCGGCCCGCTCGGGCGAAATCCTCGGCCATGTCTCGACCGTGGAGGCGGCGCGCGACATGGATCTGCTGCGGGAGGTCCTGGGCGACCGGAAGCTCACCTACGTCGGCGCCTCGTACGGCACCTTCCTCGGCGCGACCTACGCCGACCTCTTCCCGCGCCGCGTCGGCCGCCTCGTCCTCGACGGCGCGCTCGACCCGGCGCTGACCTCCGAACAGATCAACCGTGACCAGACCGCCGGCTTCGAGACCGCCTTCACCGCCTTCGCCAAGGACTGCGTGCGCCGGACGAGCTGCCCCCTGGGCACCCGGGACGTCCCCCAGGCCCGCGAACGGCTCACGGCCTTCTTCACCCGCCTGGACACCCACCCCGTGCCCACCGGCGAGTCCCGCCGCCTCGGCGAGTCCCTGGCCACCACCGGCGTCCTCGCCGCCCTCTACGACGAGGGCGCCTGGCCCCAGCTGCGCACCGCCCTCCGCTCGGCGATGCGCGGCGACGGCAGCGGCCTGCTCACCCTCGCCGACCTCTACTACGAGCGCGACGGCGACGGCTCGTACGCCAACCTCATGTACGCCAACCCCGCCGTCAACTGCCTCGACCTCCCACCCGCCTTCCGCACCCCCGCCGACGTCCGCAAGTCCCTCCCCGCCTTCCAGAAGGCGTCCCCCGTCTTCGGCAAGGCCCTCGCCTGGTCCGCCCTGAACTGCGCCTACTGGCCCGTGCACCCCACCGGCACCCCCCACCCCCTGCACGCCAAGGGCGCCGCCCCCATCGTCGTCGTCGGCACCACCCGCGACCCCGCCACCCCCTACACCTGGGCCCGCGCCCTGGCCTCCCAGCTCACCTCCGCCACCCTCCTCACCTACAACGGCGACGGCCACACCGCCTACGGCCGCGGCAGCGCCTGCATCGACACCGCCATCGACACCTACCTCCTGACCGGCACCCCGCCCCCCTCCGGTAAACGCTGCACCTGACCTGCGCCAACGCTGCGCACCCCGGCAGCGATCAACCCCGTACGGAGCACCCGCCGAAACTGTGTAGACTTGGCGACGCTGCTGATGCCAGCCTGGCCAAGCAGCATGCCGCCTTAGCTCAGTCGGCCAGAGCGACGCACTCGTAATGCGTAGGTCAAGGGTTCGATTCCCTTAGGCGGCTCCATTGGAACCCCAGCCCAGACACAGTCTGAGCTGGGGTTTTTCATGTAGCCGTGGCGCCTGGGCCGGGACCGGCAGGGTTACGGCGTCTGGAAGTGCCTCTTGCGGTACTCGCCCGGCGAGATTCCGTAGGCCTTCTTGAAGGCTCTGCCGAACACCGCGTCGTCCCGGAAGCCCCAGCGGGCACGGATCACGCCGATGGTGCGTCCGGGGTGGGACGGGTCCGTCAGGTCGGCCCGGCAGTGTTCCAGGCGCTGTTCTTGGAGGAAGCCGCGGACCGTGCGCTTGTCGTGGTGGAAGAGGAGGTGCAGATAGCGCACCGAGATGTGATGCTCTGCGGCGATCTGCTGGGGTGACAGGTGTGGTGCGCCGAGATTCCGGATGATGAAAGCCTTGATTTCTTTGAGGAGTTCGGACCTTCGGGGGTGAGGCGACAGCAGTCCGTGTGCCTCGGCCAGGCTCATGAGGAATGCGACCGAGAGATCGACCACGGCCGAGCCGAGCCGTTCGGTCGGAGTGGACTCAAGGCCTTCCCAATGGTCGGCGAGTCCTTCCAGGAATCGGGCCAGGATCATTCCGGGTCCGGGCCTGGGAGGTACGGGGCGGGTTGTCAGGCTTCGCAGCGCATGGTCCGGTATCGGTACCGCGCCGCGGGGGAGGTTCACCACCACGGCTTGTGCCGGGCCGAGGATCGGGGCAGGGGTCTCGAATGGCCGTGAGCCCTCGTGCAGCGTCAGGGTGCTGATTTCCGTGGTTCCAGGCCGTGGGCGGGAGGACAGGAGAGAGAGCTGCCAGGTCTCCGGAGTTGGGCTCAGGAGCGGGCGGCGTGGTCGTGGGCGTGGTCGTGTTGGTGTTGACGTTGGGTTGGGGAGATGCACCAACGTAACGCGCACCCGGCCGAGGTCCAGGGCGCGTATCTCTTCGGGCGTCTCATGGGGCGGCCTTACGGTCGTGGGCTCTGAAAGGGAGTCGTGCGCTATCAAGGCCGGAAGGTGCCTTTCGGTCGGCCGAGTCCTGGCCGGGGGCATGCCACAGGACGCGAGCAGTCAGGGAGATGCGCATGAGCCGGGCGTGGTGGGCGCCCGGGCGCTCGAACGTCAGCCGCAGCGCGGGGCTGACCCCTACACTCTTGACCGCTCAGGGCGTCCCAGGAAGGAAAGGGGCGTCTCATGGGATGTCTTGAGACGCCGCACCAACTCCGGATGGCCGCCCGCATACGGCACACAGGGGGGGGCACAGCATGGGGCAACGCAGGTCGGACACTTCGGAGGCGCCCCGTCAGGCGGCTGTCGCCCTGACCTCTTCCGCGGGACGGCGGCTGGCGGCCGAACTGCGGCGTATCAAGCAGGCGTCCGGGCTGAGTTTCGCCAGGCTCGAGGCGCGCACCAACTACAGCCGCGCTTCGCTCGAGCGCTATGTCAACGGCAAGCTGTTCCCCAGCCGCGACGCCGTCGAGGACATCGCGCAAGCCTGCGAGGCCGATCCGAGGCCGCTGCTGGAACTGTGGGACGACGCGCTGGAGGCCGGTGCCCAGCCGCCACCCGATATGGCATCCCCAGCCGAAGCGGGGATTTCGCCCGAGGCGGCGACCTCGCCCGAGACTGCGGCCTCTTCCGGCGAGGAGTCTGGGCGTTCCCCGCGCGCTGTGCGGCGGCCGTTCCTGTTCGTGGGGCTGGGGGTGGTGCTCCTGGCCCTCGGTCTTGCCTTGCTGCCGTTCAGCCCGTTAAGTCCGTTCGGCTCCGAACCGTCATCCAAGGCCGCTCCGACGAGCGGATGCCGCGACTACAGCGCGGAAATGCGCGCCTATGCCGTCGGGACGATCTGTTGGAAATCGGCCAGAGCCACGGTGACCGGATATGTGAAGAACCCGGATGGCACCGGCAAAGCGGTGGCCCAGCTGTGTATCTCCAATCAGCCGAACGTCTGCTCGCAGACCATTGATCTGGCTGCCGCGGGGCCGGGCGGCACCTCCCGTTACCGCCGGACGGTCACCCTTCCGGCCGGGCACGGGGCGTGGGTCCGCGCCTGCGCGGAGGATCTGTGCACCCAATGGGACTGAAAGGAGTTTCTCCACTACGGCGCGGGGCGTCATTGACACCAGGCGCACGGTTTTTGACGTCCAGCGCACTCACATCAGCTGCGCTGACCGGTTCCTATGTCGGCGCGCATGGCCGAGCGCAGAGCCGCCATCGCGTCGATGTACGCACGGTGGGCGTCCCGCCATTCGGCGGATCCGGGGTCTTGGTCCCCTGACGTGCCGGGATTGCCGAGGGTGACCTCCGCCCTGCCCAGGACGTTCCGCATTGACCGCAGCGAGCGGTAGGCCGTATCGGCGGCGTCGGCCACTGGCGGTGGGCCGACGAGCGCGATCTCGTAATTCAGGGACAGCAGGGAGTGGTTGCGCCAGGCGGCCCGAAGGTCGGCCTCGTCCAACGGGGTCTGCTCGCGGATGGCGAGCAACTGTAGTTCGCTGTCGGTGTTGGTGAGGGCTTCGAGATAGCGGGCGTACAGCTGCCGCCTGAGTTCGTACTGCTGGTGTCCTCGATCACGTTTTGAGCGAACGGTCTCGCCCAGCAGTGTTGATCCGACCCCAACCACCGCGCCGAGCAGCGTGCTTATGGGCGTAGTCCAGTCCATGAGCCGTAAGCGTAGGTCGGATGCGCAGGACCAGCTCTTGGCGGCTGCGGCATGCTTGCTGCCCGGCAGGCGTGCGCGAGGCAGGGAGCGACAGGCATGGGGACGCGCGAGTCCGTCGTGGCCACCGGGACGAAGGCGGCGGGGGCTGCGCCGTCCCGGGCGCGCCGGCTGGTCAACTCGCTGCTGTGGGCCGTGTCGGTGCCGCTGATGTTCACCGTGGCGGCGTGGCTGGCACAGGTCCCGTCGGTGGGCATCTACGTCGGAGTCGTGGTCGCGCTGGGGACGTTCGGCGCCGCGGCGTCCGTGGTGGGCGGCATCTGGCACCGGGCGGGGGCGGCGGTGCTGGTGTCGTGCGCGGGGTTCGCGTTGACGCTGTTCGCCGGGCAGGGGCTGTACGAGCTCTATATGAAGACCGTGGGGGAGAAGATGCCCGCCGTGGTCACCGAGGTCGAGTACCGCGACGAGCGGCAGTACTGCACGGTGGAGGAGACCGCCGGGGACCACGCCGTGCATGAGATATCGCAGCAGCAGAACTGCTTCGACCACATCAAGCGGCACCAGCGCGTCACGCTCCGCAAGGACCCGATGGGGGTCCTTGCGCCCCGGCTGCCGGACGGGCCCGACCAGGAGGGCCAGACCGCTGTCACGCTGGCAGTCTCCGGCGGGCTGTTCGTGGTGACCGGCGCCTCGATGTTCTACGCGGGGCAGCGCAGGCGCTGACGCGCGCTGGAATACGGGGCGTACGGAACTGGAGCCCGACCCTGGAGCATCAATTGAGACAACTGGATGCCGCCATTCCGCCTGCCTTTCCCATAGATCCAGCCAATCTGCGTCCGCATGCACGGAAAAATATGCGGGCCAAATGGTGGAGAATAGTTAAAACTTGTCAACGCGTGGCGCGTAATGTCTCTGGCTGAAAACACCCTGACCTCTCGCCAGATTCGTACATACGCTCGACGAGCACATCACGGTGGGACGTCATGAGGATGACGCCCGCAGAGCAAAGGGAAACGCGTTGAAGAGAAGCAAGATGTGGGCAGCGGTCGCTCTGCCTCTCCTGGTGGGCTCGGCCACCCTGACTGCCGCCCCATCGGCCGGTGCCGCCACCACGGGCACCGCCGCATGTACCCACCCGTCCTGGCGCGACGTGGACACCGGGACCGGCTACCTCCTGAACCGGGACGGCTCCGCGCCGCTGCGCAGCGGCCCGAACGCCGAGTGCTCGACGAACATCACCGTCTTCGCGGGCCGTCTCTCCTACGACTGCTACGTGGTCAACTCCGCAGGTAACACCTGGACCCACGCGAAATACGACGACACCGGGACCAGGGGCTGGATCTACGACGGCAACCTGAACGACGGCGGTGCGCAGACGCCCTGCTGACGTGATGACGTCGTGAGGCAGGGGCGCCGAACGTCGCTGCCCCGCCCCCGTAGGGAGCAGGGGCACCTCGATCGGGTGCCCCTGGAATACGGGGCGCCGACGGGCGGGTTTCCTCGCTGTGGTTGCCAGGGAGCGATTCAGACGGCTGTCGGAGGCCGTCCGGCGGTCCTCGCGGGTCGGCGGTGGGCGCCGGCGCCGGGGAGCGGGCCGCCCCGGGCCGCCTGGGATGGCCGAGGACTGCCGCTGTCGTACGGCTACGGAACCGGAGTCCGGCGCTGACCCGGCCCCCGACCCCGACGCCGTCTCACGGCTGCGCCGCTTCGGGGAGTCGCTGCTCCGCGGCGACCAGCGGGGACGCGGCCGGGGCTGAGGCCAAGGACGGTACGGCCGGGCGGTCGCGCGTCACCACCTCGCACAAGTCCTCCAGCGCACGCCGCGCCGCGCACGCGGGCAGCGGTGCCAGCGCCGCGCGGGCCTCTTCGGCGTAGCGGTCCGCGGCCACCCGGGCCTGTTCCAGGGCGGGGTGGGCGCGGAACCGGCGCAGCGCTTCCGCGTAACGCGTCTCGTCCGTCTTGTTGGTGAGTTCGGTGGTGAGCAGTTCGCACAGCTCACGGTCCTCGGGTGAACCGGTGGCCTCCGCCCGCGCCCGCAGATACAGGACCGGCAGCGTCGCGAAACCCTCGCGCAGGGTGGCGCCCGGGTGACCGCGCGGTACGCCCCCGGCCCCGCCGGCCTCGGCGATGTCCAGTACGTCCTCGGCCAGGCGGCAGGCCACGCCCAGCCGTTCGCCGTACCGGGCGAGTACGCCGGCGACTTCCCGCCCGGCGCCGGACGCCAGCGCGCCCAGTCGCCCGGAGACCGCGATCAGCGAGCCCGCCCTGCCCGCGAGGACCTCCAGATAGTGCTCGATCGGGTCGCGGTCGCCGCGGGGCCCGGCCGTCTCCAGGATCTGGCCGGTGACCAGCTGCCGGAACGCGTCGGCCTGGATCCGTACGGCCTCCGGGCCCAGGTCGGCCAGCAGATGCGAGGCGCGGGCGAAGAGGAAGTCGCCGGTGAGGACCGCCACCGAGTTGTCCCAGTTGGCGTCGGTGGCGGGCGTACGGCGCCGGGCGTCGGCGTCGTCCAGTACGTCGTCGTGGTAGAGCGTCGCCAGGTGCGTCAGCTCGACCACGACGGCTGAGGGCACCACGCCCGGCGCGTCCGGGTCGCCGAACCGCGCGGCCAGCAGCACCAGCAGCGGCCGCAGCCGCTTGGCGCCCGCTCGCACCAGGTGCTGGGCGGCCTCGGTGATGAACGGCACATCGCTTTTCGTGGCCTCCAGCAGGCCCGCCTCGACCGCCGCAAGACCGGATCGGACCCCGGCCTCCACCGTGCGGTCCCGCAGGCTCAGCCCCATGGGCTCGAGGAGGGTCACGGACGGGTCTCCTGTCTGTGGGCGGCTGTCTGTGGGTGCTGCCTGCGGGCGGCGGTCGGCCTCACCGGCACCAGGAACGTAGCAGGGGACAGGAATATAGCGGGGTAAATGTCTCATATGCCGCCGAGCTCGGCCCGTGAGGGTTCACGGCTCCGCCGGGACGGTGGCCCGGATACGGCTGCCCTGGCCCGGCCGGCTGTCCACGTTCAGCGTGCCGCCCACCTCCCGGGCCCGCTCCCGCATGGACAGCAGGCCCAGATGGCCCGGGAAGGTCCGCCGGGAGTCGAAGCCCACTCCGTCGTCGGCGACCGTCAATGTGACGGTGCCCGGGCCACTGAGCAGGTGGAGGCGTACATGCCGCGCCCCCGAGTGCTTGGCGACGTTGTGCAGGGACTCCTGGGCTATCCGGTAGAGGGCGTGCTTGGCCTCCGGAGTCGTCTCCGGTTCCGCGCCGAGTGTCGCCTCGGCGGCGATGCCGTACCGGTCGCGGAGCGCCGCCACATGTCGCGTGAGCGCGGCGACCAGGCCCTCGGCCTCCAGCGTCTCGGGCCTGAGGCGGCCCAGCAGGACCCGGGTCTCGGAGATCGCGGCGTCGGCGAGCTGCCGGATGTAGTCGATCGGCTCGGCCAGCTCCGACATCCCGTCGGTGTCACGGGCAGTGTCGCCGTCGGTGTCCCCGCCCGCGTTCCGGTTCAGCAGCTCGCGGGCGGTACGCGCGCCCAGGGTGATGCCGTACAGGGCCTGGGAGACCGAGTCGTGCAGCTCCCTGGACAGCCGCCGCCGCTCGTCCAGGGCGCCCTTGTCCCGCGCGGCCGCCCGCCACCGCTCGCCCTCCACCGCTCGGGCCACGTGTCCGGCGATCCCGTCGAGGAGGGTCAGATCGAAGCCGTCGGGCCGTCGGCCGGGCGGGTAGCGGCAGTGCAGCACACCGGTCACCCGCCCCTCGCAGAGCAGCGGCCAGACCGCGCCGGTGCGGTCGTCGCGGAGCGTACGGACGACGGGGGCGGCGGAGGCGATGGCCTCCCGGACCTCCTCCGTCACGTCTCCCGGAGCCGTCCCGTCCGGCTCCAGCAGCCGGACGGCGCATTCCGCCGTGCCCGTATGCGCCACGGCCGCGGCGGTCAGCCGGTCCAGCGTCCGCCACACGCTGTCCGCGGGAGACCCGATGGTGGCCAGCCTGCGCAGTTGTTCCCGGGTACGGAGCTGGGCGGCCACCAGGGCCGCGGGCGCGGCGAACCGGCTCAGCGTGCGCCGGTCGCCCGAGGTGAAGCGGCGCGGACGGCGGTCGGCCACCTCCAGGACGCCCACGATCCGCCCGCTCACCGTCAGCGGTGTGTCCAGGACGGCCGTGAGCCCGGCCGTACGCAGCGCGTGCCGCCGCGCGGCCTCCGATGGGCCGCTGGGAACGGGCGCCTCGATGCCATCGGCGGCCCGTACGGTCAGGGCCTCGCCGCAGGCCGGAGCATCGGCCATGCCCGGGGCGTCAGCCATGCCTGTGCCTGTGCCTGAGGCACCGCCCACGGCCTGGCTCTCGGCGGACAGCGCCTGGCGCTCGGCGGGCTCCGCCACCAGCACCCGCGCCGCGTCCGCGCCCATGGCTTCCCGCGCCCGCCGTACGACCAGCCGCAGCAGTTCCTCGCCGGGCTCCGCGCCGAGGACGCGCCGCTGGATATCGGCCAGGGCGCGCCGCCGCGCCCTGGCCCGGCGTCGGACAGCGATCACGCCGACCACCAGTGGTCCCGTGTCGCGTCCAGCGATTCGGGCGTGGTGAGCTCCCCGGCCGGCACCAGTCCCGACTGGACGGCGTACACCGCGGCCTGGGTGCGGCTGTGCACCCCGAGCTTGGTCAGGATGTGGCTCACATACGTCTTCACCGTCTGCTGCCCGATCCGCAGGTCGCGGGCGATCTCCTTGTTCGACTTGCCGCGCGCGAGCATCGTCAGCACCTCTGCTTCCCGCTCGGTCAGCTGTTCCGGCCCGCTCGGTGCCCTGACCTGGCCCATCAGCCGGGAGGTCGCGTCGGGGGAGACCTGGATCCGGCCGGCGGCGGCGCCCTTGACCGCGCTTCTCAACTCGTCGGCCTCGGCGTTCTTCAGCAGAAAGCCGATCGCGCCCGCCCGGACCGCGCCCATGACCATGGTGTCGTCGAGGGCGCTGGTCAGCGCCACGACCTCCACCTCGGGGAGGTCCTGGCGGATCTCGGCGGTGGCCGAGATCCCGTCCATGACGGGCATCAGCAGATCCATCAGGACGACGTCGGGGCACAGCTCGCGGGCCAGCCGTACGGCCTCCCGGCCGTTGGTCGTCTCGCCGACCACCTTGATGTCGTCGTCGAGGCTCAGGATCATCCGCAGGCCCTGCCGGACGACCGCGTGGTCGTCGGCGATCAGAACTCGAAGTGCCACTTTGGCTCACCTGCTCACGGGACGAGTGCGGATACGGGCACATGCGGTCGGCCGGAGGCGAGCGCGCCCCGAACCGGCCGGGTCGGCCGAGCCATCCGCTCCGTACGAGCCGCCGCTCCGCCACGGCGACGTACGCCTCGAACAGCGGCAGGGCCAGCAGCACCAGCGCCCCGGCGGCCCAGCCGCCCAGCACGTCGCTGACCCAGTGAGTGCCCAGATAGACGGTGGCGAGACCGATCGCGAGGGCCATGACCCCGGCCGCCGCGCCAGCGGCCCGGCGGTGGCGGGTCGCGAGATAGGCCAGGGTGCCCCAGACGACGACCCCGTTCGCGGTGTGGCCGGAAGGGAAGATCATCCCGCCGTGGAACAGCTCGGCCGAGCCGAGGGTGTGCGCGTAATGCGGGCCGAGGCGGCCCACGCCGAGCTTGACAGCGCCCACGCTCGCGTTGAGGAGCGCGAGGGCGAGGCCGAAGACGAGCACCGGGCGCGCGCTTCCGGTACGCCAGGAGCGCCAGCCCAGCCAGGCCAGCGCCGCCAGCGCGGTGGGGCCGCGCTGGCCCGCGATGATGAACACATCGAGCGGGCCCTGGGCCCACGGCCACTGCTTGTACGGCTTGAACATCGCCACGTGCCAGTCGAGGCGGACCAGGGGCGAGGTGGTGAACACGCCCACCGCGACCGCCGCGTAAGTCGCGGCGGCGGCCAACAGGAGGATCCGATGGCTGCGGCGCATGGGGAGGGAACTCGGCTCGGGCCGTCCGAAATTCCCCCTAGTGGGGGTTTTGTCTCACCTGGTTGAGGTCGGCCGGGTGGGGTCAGCCGGGTGGGGGCAACCAGTTGAGGTCCGCTGGGTGGGGTCAGCCAGTCGGGTCAGCCAGTCGGGGTCAGCTGGTTGAGGTCGGCCAATCGGGAGTCAGCCAATCGGGAGTCTCGGCGTCACTCCGGTTCCACATGGCGGAAGCCCCAGTCGGCGGCCTTCGCGACCGCCTCCAGCTGGGACCGCACTTCCAGCTTCTCCAGGATCTTGCGCACATGCGTCCGTACGGTGGCGTAACTGATGCTCAACCGCTCCGCGACCGCCCGGTTGTCCAGGCCCTGGCTCATCAGGGTCAGGATCTCCTGCTCGCGCGGGGTCAGGCTCTCCAGCCGCTCGGTCTGCTGGGCGGAGGAGCGCGCGGTCTCCCGATGCCGGGCCAGGACCTCGACGAGGGTGCTGGCCGGGATGAGGGTTTCGCCCTCGGCCGCCGAGCGGATGGCGTCGGCGATCTCGTCACCGCTCGCCGACTTGAGCAGGTAGCCGCAGGCCCCGGCCTCCACCGCGGCCAGTAGCGCCGAGTCGCTGGCGTCCGCGCTGAGGATCACGATGGCGGTGGAGGGATCGTTGGCCCGGATCGCGGCCGCCGCGTCGGCTCCCGTGCCATCGGGCAGGCGGAAGTCGACGAGCGCCACATCGGGGCCCAGCTCCTTGGCCATGGGGACGACTTCCGCGACCGAGTCGGCCCACCCCACCACGGTCAGGTCCGAGTACTCCGCGAGCAGCGCCCACAGCCCCTCGGCCACCACGCGGTGGTCCTCGACGATCAGCACCTTGGTGAGATCGGCCGGCGCGGTCACGGTTGCGTGTCCCCTTCCGGACGGTCCAGGAGCGTCGATACGTCCGAGCCGTTCGCCGTGTCCGGTACGTCCGGCAGATCCGGCCCGTCCCGCAGATCCTCCAGGTCCGGTGCCTCGGACGACCCCGGTACATCCAGGGAACCCAGAGAGTCGGACGGACCCAGGGAATCCGGGAAGCCCGAGGCGTCCGCCGGGCCGAAGGGGAGCGGGCCGTGGCCGGGCGTCTCGCCAAGCGGCACCCAGAACTCGACCGTGGTGCCCGCGCCCGGCGCGCTCTCGATACGGCACCAGCCGCCCGCGATCTGGGCCCGCTCCTGGATGAGCGACAGGCCCAGATGGCCGGGACGGGACTCCACCTCGAGCGGGTTGTAGCCCTGGCCGTCGTCCACGATCCGTACCAGGCAGCCCTCGTCGAGCCCCAGCAGCTGCACATGGACCGTCTTCGCCCGCGCGTGCTTGCGCACGTTCATCAGGGCTTCCTGCGCGGTGCGGTAGATCAGGGCCATGGTCTCGGGCGGGGGCTTGGCCGCGGTCCGGTCCTCCAGCCGGTATTCGACGCCCGTCTCGGTGCGTATCTGCTCCAGGAGCCCGCGCAGCGCGGCGGCCAGGCAGCCGTGCTCCAGACTGGACGGCCGCAGGTCGAAGATCAGCTGACGCAGCCGGCTCAGCGAGAGCTTGAGGGTTTCGTCCAGCTTCTCCATGATCCGCTGCTCGTCGGGGTCGCGCAGCCGCCGCCGCAGCTGCTGCAGCCGGAGGCTGGCGGCCGTGATGACCTGGATGGTGTCGTCGTGGATATCGGCGGCGATACGTCCGCGCTCCGCTTCCTGGGCGTGGACGAGATGGCTGAGCAGCGCCTGGCGGTCCCGGTCGGTGATCTCCAGCAGCTCCAGGCTGCGCTCCAGGACGAACTGGGCGCGCTGTACCTCGGTGATGTCCTTGATGGCCAGCACGGTCAGCAGCCCGTCCTCGGTGCGCAGCGGGATGATGCTGACGTCGGCCGGGAACTGCTTGGCGTCGCTGCGCCGCCCGACCAGCTCCATGCTGTGGCCCAGGGGCTCCTCCGCGGAGTCGGCCCAGTCGCGCAGCGAGATGGTCAGCGGCTGGTCGGGGAGGAGCGCCTCGACGGCGCGGCCGATCAGCTGGTCGCGGTCGTAGCCGAACAGGGCCTCGGTGCGGCGGTTGGCCGTCTGGATCCGCCCGGCGGCGTCCACGATCACCATCGCGTCCGGGGAGGACTCGATGACCTGCCGGAACCGGCCTTCGGCCGCGCGCAGCTGGCTCAGGTCAGCGACGAAGACCACACACCGGGGCCGTCTGCCCTGCAGATGGCCGCCGCTGAACTGGGCGGGGAAGTCGGTGCCGTCCCGGCGCCGGCCGGTCATCGCGGAGGGGGCGGTGAACTGCCGCCCGATCAGCTGCTCGGCGGCGGTGCGGTAGCGGTCGGGGACCAGGTCGCGCAGCCGCTTGTCGCGGAGCTCGGCCGAGCTGTAGCCGAACATGTGCCGGGCGTGTGCGTTGGCGGACTCGATCCGCCCGCGGGCGCCGACGATCAGCACCCCGCACGGCGCCTGGCCGAGCAGTTCCAGATACGACTCCTCGAGCCGGTTGCCCACCAGCTCCTCGAACCGCCAGGAGGCACGGTCGGCCCGTCGCAGCGGCTCGGTGCAGTCGGCGACGAGCTCCCCGGCCATGGAGAACTGGTCGCGGGCGGCCCGGGTGATCGCCTCGAGTATTTCTTCGGCGGGGGTGCCCTTGACCAGGTAGCCGGTGGCCCCGACGGCGAGCATGTTGAGCACGGTCTCCCGGTCGCCATGGGCCGAGAGGGCCACCACGCGGGCCCCGGGCACCTGCTCACGGATGGCGCGGACGCTGCTGGGCGCGTCGCCCTTGGGCATGTGCACATCCATGACCACGACACGGGGGCGGTGCTCCACCGCGGCGCGTACGGCCTGCTCGTGGTTGACGGCCAGGCCCACCAGCGCCAGGTCGGGGTGGGAGTCGACCAGGTCCGCGAGCGCTTCCCGGACCACGGGGTCGTCATCGGCCACCACGACTCGGATCCGGTCGTCGCGCATCAACCTCCACCTCCCTTGAGGACGGCACCTTGGAGCTCCAAGGTGGTCAGTTCGTCACGCCGGCAGTGCGCCAGCGACGGCATGACCGCGGCCAGCGGCGCGACCAGCACGTTGTAGTGGCCACCGATGCGGTCGCATACGGCGACCGCTGCGGCGGCGTCCCACACCGCGGCCCAGAAGGCCCAGTCGTGCCTGCCGAGCGCCCGGGCGGTGTCCAGGGCGCACCGGCGCGCCACGGAGGCGGCGACCAGGATCCGGTACTGCTCCTCGTCGGACGTGGTGCGGTGGACCTCAGCCCACCCCTCGGCGCGGGTCTGGCTGGAGGTCTGCTTCCACAGATCGGCCACGCGGTCGATCTCCTCCGGGGAGAGGTCCTCGATGTGGGTGAGGAATTGTAGGACTCTTCGAGAATTCGGGCCGAAAATAACACTCATAGGACACTCCAGGACATGCATGGTACAACTATGGAACACCGGGCTTGTCTGTGACTGTCCCTGGCCGGCCCCCCCGGCCTGTGCGCACACGTGCCTAGTGCCCTTGGCCCTGGCCACTCGTGTTGTTGATCCCGGCCTTGGCGACCCCGCCGCTCTTGGAGCCGATGAGCTTGAAGGACACGCCGTTCTCGTCGGCCGTGGTGATCCGGTACGAGCCCACGGCCGCCGCCTTGCCCCGGCCGTCGACCTGGAAGACGGCGATCTTGCGCCCGGCGACGCTGCCGCTGCCGGCGTAGACGGTCACCGTCTCGTTGGGCGCGAACCCGGAGCAGTAGAAGCTCAGTGTGGTGCCCGCCTTGCCGCCGAAGGTGCTGGGCTCGGCGCTGGGGGAGTACGGCAGCACGGTGAAGCCCGAGCGGACCACGGCCCGGCTCTGGTCACCGATCGCCGTCAGGCTCTGCCTGCCCTTCAGCCCGAACGGCACGTCGAACGCCACGTCGCGGATCTGGCCGAAGGAATTGGCCTGCGTGGTGAAGGCGGGGAGACCGCTGGTGGCGTTGATGTAGACCAGCACCCGCTCGTTCGGCGCGAACCGGTTCCCCGACAGCCTGATCCGCTGTCCGGCCTTCAGCGCGTACGGGGAGGACTTGATCGCCGGGTACAGGCTCAGCATCTGGAACGGCGCGGTGGCCGTGGTCTTGCTCTGCTGACCGACCAGCACCAGGGTGCTCTGGCCCGTCGGGGCGACGCCGACCCGGATGTCGGCCCGGCCCACCCCGCCCGAGCCGTCGGTGCGCAGCCTGGCGACGGGGGTGCCGGTGGTCCGGCCCCAGAAGACGTTGATCTGCTCGCCCGGCTTGAAGCCACGGGCGCTGATCGAGACCACGTCGCCCGGCCGGCCGACCATCTTGTTGATCTTCGCGGTGCCTATCGCGCCGCCGCTGATCAACTCGGCCTTGGCCGACCGGCCGCCGCCGCGCTGCTGTGCGACCAGCGTGCCGGGCCTGCCGCCCAGCGACTCCGGCATGGTGAAGTTCGCGTAGAGCGAGCCGTGCTTGTCGGTGCGGACCGTGCGGATGGCGCGGCCCTTGGTGCCCGACCGCTTGGTCGTCAGCAGCAGGTCGACCGTGCTCTTGGGGGCGAAGCCGCCGCCTTCGACGGACGCCTTGCCGCCGGGGGCGACCAGGCCCGGGTTGATGACGATGATCGGGCCGGATGCCTGCGGGACCCGCTGGTTGCCCAGCTTGATGGTCTTGGGCTTCTTCGTCGGAACGACCTCTTGCTGCTGCTGGGTGTCGCTCTTCTTCTGGCCGCCTCCGCCGCCGGATGTGTTGAGGGCGTTCCCGAGGCCGCCGCCCGCGACCATCTTGACCAGCGATCCGACGATCGCGATGGCCACGATGCCCAGCAGGACCGTCTTCCAGGAGACCCGTTTGCGCTTCCCCTGGCCGGCGCTCGGCTCCCGCAGAGAGGCATCGGAGGCTCCGGAGGCATCGGAGGCATGTGAGGCATTGGAAGCCTTGAAGGTCTTGCGGGTCCTGGTGGACTTGGCGGACTCGATGGCGCGCCTCGGCGCGGGCTCGTCGTAGTCGGCGTAATCGTCGCCGGAGCCGTCGTAGTCGTCGCCGTAGTCGTCGTATTCGGCGTACTTGTCATACTTCTCGTCGTCGCCGTATTCGCCGTAGTCGTCGCCCCCGCTGTCGTTCCTGTCGCCTCCGTCGTCCCCGCGCTGCCCGTTTGCCTCACGGGTGTCGTAGTTGTCGTCGTACTCTTCGTACTCGTCGTAGTCGTCGTACTCGGGCATGGCCTTCACCTCCTCTTCCGGCGGGCTATTTGTTCACCCGATAGATTTCCAGCCTGATGCCGCCGCGGATGTCCGCCCATACCCTTTCCGAATTCCGTAGCGCCGCCAGGATCCAGTTCTCCCGGCCGTCGCCGTTGTTGCGGTGAATTGCGTTGCGCATCTTGTTGGACATGATGATGTAGTCGACGTTCTGCCATCTCTTACGGAAGAGCTTGTCCCGCAGGGCAGGGTCGGACGAGGCGTTCCAGTGGGAATGCGCGTACGGGTAGACCGGATGCACGTCATGCAATTCACCCCACATGTCGTCGTCCATGATGATGCGCGCCTTGGGCGAGACGTGCTTGCGTACCCAGGCGATCTGCGCCAGCTGCATATGGGTCAGGGCCAGCTTGTGCTGGTACTGGTCCGCGACCGCGACGCGGCCCTCGGTGTTGACGGTCAGGACATATCCGGTGGAGGGCGAGGCCAGCAGCATGACGGCGAGCAGCGCGGGCACCGCTATCCGCACCTTGGAACTCGCCCGGCCGAGCACCTTGCGGAGCACCGGCCGCCTCAGCAGTCGGTCCGTGACCATTCCGATATTCATGGCGAACATCGGAATCAGCGGGGTGATGTAGAAGTCCAGCACCACGCTGCCGCGCAGCAGGTAGAAGGCATATCCGAAGCCCAGCGTCCCGGCGACGAAAAACCCCAGATCCCGCCGGTGTTTCCGCATTCCCCACCACAGGCTGATGACCGTGGTGGCCATTCCGGCCAGCAGCAGGAACGAGTCCCGGGGCAGCCAGCTGGTGTACAGCAGGCCGTGGTGGTTGAGCAGGCTGCCCTGACTGCGGTTGATCTGCCACCACAGGGTGTAGAGCAGCGAGACGTGGTCCGCCGGCGGGTTGGCCAGGTCGAAGTCGAGCCCGCTGGGCATCAACTCGTTCTTGAGCAGGGCGTAGGTGACATACGCGCCGACCGGCGCCGCCGCGGCGAATGGCCACAGCGCGCGGGTGAACCGCCGGCTCGCGGAGCCCTGGATTCTTCGATAGAGCAGATACATGAAGGTCGGGGCGAAGAAGAGCGCGTTCTCCTTCGTGATCAGCGCGATGCCCAGGGCGATCCCGCCGCCGAACGCGGATCTGATCGTGGTCTCGCGGCGCAGCAGGGCGTACAGAGCCAGCAGCATCCAGAAGATCATCAGGTTGTCCAGCAGCACCTGACGCTGGTAGTAGACCGAGATCGGCGAGAGGTTGAAGAAGAACGCGGCGATGGTGGCGGCCAGCACGGTGCCGGACAGCCTCCGGGTGACCTCGAAGAGCAACACGACCGAGGCCAGGTGCACCAGCAGCATCAGGAACCGGCCGGTGTTGATCGCGTTGCCGAATGCCTCGAACTGCTTCGGCAGCGGGAACGCCCAGCCGGCCAGCGTGATCCAGCCAGCCGGAGCGTGGTCGTAGTCGTAGGTGTACGGGGACAGCCGGGTCTCCCGGACCAGCGACCAGGCCCGCTGCATATAGATGCCCTCGTCGGTGAGGTACAGCGGATAGCGGAACAGGTGGTAGCCGTGGCTGAGCAGCCCGGTGAGCACGGAGAAGAGCAGCGCCAGCCGACCGCTGCGGCCCAGCTTGGGGAAGATGCCGCGCTCGACGGACAGCAGGGGCGGGCGCCTCCGCCGGGGGCGCGGCGGGGGCTCATCGACCGCGACCGGGCGCCGGGGCCGGGCGGGGCGCTGGGGCCGGTCGGGCCGGTCGGGCCGGTCGGGCCGGTCGGGGCGCGGCGGTCGGTCGGCGCGCTGGGGGCGATCGGGGCGCGGCGGTCGGTCGGGGCGATCGGGGCGCGGCGGTCGGTCGGGGCGATCGGGGCGCGGCGGTCGATCGGGTCGCTGGGACCGTTCGGGACGCTGAGGCCGCTCAGGTCGGTCAGGCCGCGGCGGTCGGTCGGGTCGGTCAGGCCGCTGGGGTCGGTCGGGGCGCGGCGGTCGGTCGGGGCGATCGGGGCGCGGCGGTCGATCGGGTCGCTGGGACCGTTCGGGTCGCTGGGACCGTTCGGGTCGGTCCGGCCGGTCAGGTCGGTCGGGTCGTTCAGGCCGTCGGGGTCGGTCGGGTCGGTCGGGTCGGTCGGGCCGGTCAGGCCGCTGGGGTCGCTCAGGCCGAGGGGGCCGCTCGGGCGGCTGGGACCGGTCAGGCCGCGGAGGCCGCTCAAGCCCCTCCGGGCGCGCAGGCCGTTCAGGCCGCGCAGGCCCTTCGGGACGCGCAGGCCGATCGGTCCGCTCCAGGCGAACGGGTTCCGGAGGCTTCGGGGGCTCCGGAGGCTGCGGGTGCAGCGGAGGCGTGGGGTCATGCGACACGGGAGTCCGCCTCCTCCGTAGCGGCCCGGTGGGCGCCGACGTGCTGGGTCTTCTCCCAGTCGTGGCGGCCGAGCAGTTCTCGCCGCATGGCGCGCACCGCGGCGTAGGCGAGGACCATTTGGAAGGGGAACCAGGAGAGCGCCATCTTCACGAGCGTCCCCGGTGTGGCTTCGAGCCCATGGGCCCCGGTGAACTCGTACAGTCCGACCGCCTGGACCAGGAAGTGCGCGCACAGCAGCAGGACGGGCAGATAGGAGAAGAGCGCGATCAGCACGGGCACCTTGAGGACGAGGATCATCCCCAGGGAGATCGGCAGATACAGGCCGAGCAGCGCCTGGCCGTGCGGGAACGCGAGGACGTAGAAGGCGAGCCACCGCTGTTTGCGGGTGGGCATCTGTTTCCAGGTGCCCTTTTTGAGGGTCTGCATGAACCCCTGGCTCCACCGGGTGCGCTGCCGGATGAAGTGGCCGAGGGTCGGTGGCGTCTCCTCCTTGGTCACATAGCGGTCGTCGTAGACCACGCGCACCCGCTCGCCGCTGGCCGACACCCGCAGGCCCAGGTCGGCGTCCTCGGTGAGGTTGCGGTCGTCCCAGCCGCCGAGCTGGATCAGCAGCTCGCGGGCGAAGAAGACGGTGTTGCCGCCGAGCGGAATGGATCCGAAGTGGGCGTGGTAATGCAGCCGGCTCTTGAACCAGAAGAAGTACTCCAGGACGTTGAGCGTGGAGTACCAGTTGGAGTCGAAGTTCATCAGCTGGACGCCCGCCTGCACCACCCGCACCCGCTCCTTGAGCATGACCGTGTTGACCAGCAGAAAGATCTCGGGGTGGATGTCGTCCTCGGCGTCGAAGATCGTCACTACGTCGTGAGTGGTGTGCGGCAGGGCCACGTTGAGCCCGTGGGGTTTGTTGACGGGCTTGTCGTCGAAGACCACGACCTGGACGTTCTCCAGACCTTCCCGGTCCAGCTCGGCGATTTTCTCTTCCGCCTTTTTGATCGTGCCGGTGTCGTCCTGCGAACAGATCACGAAGACCTCCAGCAGTTCGGCCGGATAATCGGCCCGCACCACCCGCTCGATGGTGGTCTGGATGACGTCCTCCTCATGCCGTGCGGGCAGCAGCACGCTGAAGGAGAGACGCGGGCGGACAAAGCGGTCCGGGGCCCTGGCTTTTCGCTCGGCGTCCGTCCGGTCCCAGGTGTAGAGCATCAGATAGAGCACATGGGCCGACTGAACGGTCAGCAGTACGGAGACCAGGACGAGACCCAGATAGATGATGGGGATCATCGGCCCCGCCTCCCCCAGACCCAGCCCGCGCTGGCGGCGAAATTGGCCGCGAACGCGGCGGCGATACCGATGCCGTTCGCCAGCAGGAGATGGATTCCCAAGCGTTCCAGCAGCCAGACCGCCATGACGTTGACCGCGAGCCCGCCGAGTACGGACACATTGAATTTCAGAAACCGCCAGAGCGACGGGGTGGAAACCGCGAAGGTCCATCGGTCGTTGAGCAGATAGTTGTGGACCACGGCGAGCTCCACCGCGACCGGGGAGGCGGCGAGCAGCGGCCAGTGGGCCCAGCGGTAGAGCGCGAAGAGAGTGACCGTGTTCACGAGCACGCCACCCACACCGACGACCGCGAATCGCAGAACCAGACCGCTCAGGGCGGCCAGCGGGCCGCTCATCGAGCGCGTCCGAAAGAACATTCCTTTTCGCTTACGGGTGTTGCCCACCCGTTCGCTGGGGTCGCGGTCGCTGGTGCGATCGCTGAACGTTCCGAAACGCTGCATCGCGACTCCCTACGCAGGAGGCTCTTTCGCCGATGTCAGTCCAAGAGTGCTCCCCGGGATTTCGGAGGACATCACGCCTTCGGGGGAGGACGGACTCCACCTTCGGTGGAGCGGCTTTCTCCCCCGTTTTGGGGAGGCCCGGAAACCGCGCCTGCAACTGGTCCCCCAAAAAGGGGAGCGGTAGGTCACCCGCCCGCGGGTGTCCGCACCGCGGAGACCCGCAGAAGATGAGACGGCCAGGCGTCCGCCCACGGCCTCGCGTCCCACTGGGATGAAGGTAGGTGACGTAATGTCAGGTCACGTGATGTTGCACCGTTCATTTGCCGCCCGGACCGGGGCCGTTATCGCCCTGATGGCGCTCTCACTCGCCCCCTCGGCGGCGATCGGTGTTCCTCAGCACGTTCCTCAGGACGTTCCTCAGGATTCCGATTCCGGAGCGATGCACGATTCCGAATGGGCGCTGACCGCGCTGCAGGCCAAGAAGGCATGGAAAATCAGCAAGGGCGCCGGGGTGACCGTCGCGGTCATCGGCACCGGCGTCGATGCCTCCCACCCGGATCTGCGCGGGCGGGTCCTGGCCGGCAAGGACTTCGGGGACGGCCCCAGCGGCACCGGCACCCGCGACCAGGGGGACGCGATGGAGCAGGCCACCCACGCGGCCGGGATCATCGTGGGGACCGGCCGCAACTACCGGGGCAACGGGTTGCTGGGTCTTGCGCCCCAGGCCCGGGTGCTGCCGCTCGGGGTGTACGAGGACCGGAAACCGCTGGTCGACGCCACCGCCAAGGCCATCCGCCACGCGGTGAGCCGCGGCGCGAAGGTCATCGATGTGGCGGTGTCCTTCAAGAAGCCGAACGCCGCGCTGCGGTCGGCGGTGACGTACGCGATCGGCGAGGACGCCGTGGTGGTCGCGGGCGCCGGCGACAACGGCAAGGACGGCAACCGCCCCACCTACCCCGCCGCCTACCCCGGGGTGGTCTCCGTCGTGGCGACCGACGAGAAGGGCGCCGTGTGGACCGACTCGCACCACGGCGGGGGCGTGACCCTGGCCGCGCCCGGCGTCTCCATCCTGACCACCGCCCCGAACAAGGACTACTGGACCGGCGCGGGCACCGGCTACGCCGCACCGTGGGTCGCGGCCGGCGCCGCACTGGTGCGCTCGGAGCACCCGCGCTGGACCGCGGGCCAGGTCGTACAGAAGCTGATCGACACGGCCGACCGCAAGGGGTCCTCGGGGCGTGACCCGCGCTATGGCTTCGGGCTGATCGCCCCGGCCAAGGCGCTGGCGGACCGCGCCGCACCACCCGCCTCCACCAGCCCGCCCGGCTCCGCGCGGACGGCCCCCAAGCCGGACCGCGAGCACTCCGCGGCCCGGTCCGAGGAGGGATCGGCGCTGGTGGCGATAGGAGCGGTGGCGGGGGCCCTGGTGGTGCTGGCCGTCATCGCGGTCTTCCTGATCAGCCGCCGTAAGCCCCCGCCGAACAACTCGGACAGCTGAACGGCGGGCCCGGCGTGAACGAGAAGACCCCCGTGACCCCCGTGACGGCGGGGACGGCGGGGACGCGCGGGCGGCTGGGGTTCTGGCAGCGGCTTCGGCTTCAGGTGCTGCTGCTGGGGCTGATAGGTCTGCCGAGGTGGCTGGGGCTAGGGGCGCTGCCGAAACGGCCGGCGCAGACCCGGTGGAGGCGGCGGGAGCGGCGCCAGGGCCGTAGGTCCCCGCTGCGGACCCGCAGAGGCATCGTCCAGCTGCTGGCCCTGGCCCTGATGGCCGAGGTCGCGACGGCCGCGACGACGCTCCATCCACCGGTGGGCTGGGCCGGCGACGAGTCCGCCTTCCCCCTGCCCAAGCCGTACTTCCCGGTCACGACCCGGTTCTACACCGACCCCGACAACCCCGCGGCACAGTGGGTGCGCGGCAACCCCCACGACCGCCGGGCGACGGTCATCCGCAAGCGCATCGCCGATCAGCCGCAGGCCGCCTGGTTCACGGACACCGACCAGGGCCGGGTCGAGGCCCAGGTGCGCCAGGTGGTGCGGGACGCCCGGGCCCGCGGGCGGCTGCCGGTGCTGGTCGCGTACGCCATCCCGCACCGCGACTGCGGAAAGCACAGCTCCGGGGGCATGGCCGATCCGTCCGGCTACCAGAACTGGATCGGTGGCTTCGCCCGGGGGATCGGCGCCTCGCGCGCCGTCGTCATCCTGGAACCGGACGCCCTGGCGCATCTGACCTGTCTCAAGCGGCGGCAGCAGACCGAGCGGTACGCGGCGCTGTCCTACGCCGGGCGGACGCTGCGGGGGCGGGCCGCGCACGCCCGTATCTATTACGACGCCGGGAACTCCGGGTGGCTTCCCTCATCCGTCATGGCCGAGCGTCTGGAGCGGGCGGGGATCGACAGGTACGGGGACGGCATCGCCCTCAACGTCTCCAACTTCAACGCCACGCGCGACGAGGTCCGCTACGGCCTGTCCGTCCTCAGAGAACTGCGTCTGCCCAGGCTGGGGGCCGTGATCGACACCAGCCGCAATGGCGCCGGGCCCACCCACGACCACCGGTTCTGTGATCCGCCGGGGCGCAAGCTGGGCACGCCGCCCACCGCCCGTACCGGGATCCCCGGGATCGACGCCTATCTCTGGGTCAAGCAGCCGGGGCAGGCCGACGGCTGTGCGGCGACCGCGGGGCTCTTCGTCCCGGGCTATGCCTTCCGGCTCACCCGCTGAGCGCCTGATCCGCTGACCTCTGGCCGGCTGACTGACCTCCTGATCCGCTTCCTGATCCGCTTCCTGGGCCTTCTGCGGTCTTCGAACGTTACTCACTGTCACTGATCCGGCGCACAGTGGAGCGGAATCGGCGCCCAAAATCGGACATAAAGCCATCAAGGCGGCCGAATTCCGCCTACCAAAAAAAAAGATTGGGGGATTATGGCCGTTTTGGTGGCCCGCCAAAA